>DAHVAN010000135.1 GCA_027314595.1 Actinomycetota bacterium
GCGGACATGAGCACCGCCGATGCTTCCGCCTTCAGCCCGCCAGATCACGCACCCAACCCCGGCAAGCCGGCCGTGTCGCGAAACGGTCCGATCCGCGCCGTTCCCAGGCAGCCGCTGCCCCTCAAAAATGCGAAACTCCAGAAATGTTCATCTGGCCCTGTGGATATGTGGATAAATTTTCACCCGGCAGGTCGATGTGAATTCTCGTCGGATGGCGGCTTCCATAAGAGCAATGAATTAACCCCCAGGCTAAGGACGGCTCATACCGGGTGCTCGACATACCGCCCTTTCTCGTGGCCCTGCTGCGGTGGGCCGTCAAGAACCGGCTTCGTTCATGCTCATGCCCGCTGCTTGATGACGGTCGCCCTGTATCTGTATGCAAGGGCGACGATCCTGAGCGTGAGGGCTTCTACGATCCCACGCCGGCGAACTACCTCTTCCTCGGCCCCAGGGGCGGGCACCCGCGCCGGTCGAACTACGCCGACGACTTCCTGACGCCGGCCGCCGAGGGACTGCACCCGCAACGCGACGGCGCCAGGAGGCCGGTCTACGTCAAAGCCGAGCCGTGGCCGGGCATCCCGATCCGCAAGGGAAACCGCAAGACACAAGGCCGCAGACCTAGCGGACGGCACCTGGCCGAACCTCACAGGCAAGGTCAAACCACACGATTACCGGCACACGCACGCGACGATCCTGGAGAACTCGGACGTCAAGAAGGTGCTTCAGATGGATCGCCGGGGCCATGCCCTGGCGGGAATGGACTCTGTTTACGTCCACGTGACGGACGAGATGCGGCAGCACTAGTGCGATGCCCTCGAAGGACTCTGGTGGACGGGGATCGCGGAGCGTTACCAGATGGCACCCCGGTCCGCCGTCGCGATCCTCGACGACATCTTGCTCTCCTACGCCCAGACGAGCACCGCCTAGCAGGGTTCTGCCCCCCAAACTGCCCCCCACGACGACAAGAGGCCCTTCCCCAGACAGGGGAAAGGGCCTTTGAGCTGCGAGCCCCGTTACGGAATCGAACCGTAGACCTTCTCCTTACCATGGAGACGCTCTGCCGACTGAGCTAACGGGGCGGCTACCGCGTACCGGCGTGCTTAGAGAGCATAGCGCACCTTCTGTCATGCCCGCGTTCCACTCCCACGCGGCAGACGTACGCATGCGCGCCGGTGATCCCGGCCGCGCCAGCTCGCATGCACGACCTCACGCCAACGGCGGTGACCCGCGCTGCCCACGGGGCGTGCGTGTCGGTGGCGAACCGCGCCGCAGTTGGCGGAGGGACTGGCCGGCGCGGCTCCTCAGCGATGTTTTCCCGGGATTCTGGGACGGCAAGAGCTGACGGCTGGTCGCGACTTCCCGATCCCTCATCCCGAACGTGCGGTGACTCCTCCCCAGCGCCCCGCTTTCGTGATCGGCCGCCCGCCTGGCCGGTTATCGGCTCCTGCGGCAGCACGGCTTCGGCCTGCGTGCACTCGCGCCCCCTGGTCAGGCACACGGCGACGGCGGCGGTTCGCTCGCTGCTCACCGAGGCGCGGTTGCGTAGACGCCGGCTGCCGCCGTCCTATGCGGACGGCGGCAGCCGGCGCAGCGGCCAGGGATCAGCTCTGGAAACCCGGGTTGGCGGTCGAGATGTCGTAGCTGCTGCCCCAGTACCACTGCGTGGCGTTGGAGCCGGGCAGCACGTGCGGGACGCCCGTAGGGTCGGCGATCCAGTACCGGACCTTGGACTGCATCCACTGCGGGAGGCTAGCCACGTTGTCCTTGACCGCCTGCCATTCAGAAACCATCGTGTACACGATTGCGACGCCATTGGGGTGAGCGCTGAGCCTGGCCCTGACCCACGCCGCCGCGCCATAGGGGGTGGCGTCGCCCGGCTCGACGTCGAGCGCGTTGGCGTTCGGGTCACTGCCGATGGTGTCGATCCACAGCACGTGCCCGCGGCCGGCCACGGAGGCCGGCGAGACAGCGTAGCCGCCGGTGGCGTAAGTCGCCACGTCCTGGTGAGGCGGGATCGCGCCCGGCATCACCGAGTCGTAGATGAGATACGGCTTGGTCACCGGCGCAGGGGCCTGCACGTGGTGCGCGGGCGCGGCATGCGCGGGCGCGGCATGCGCCGGGGCTGGCTTGGCGGCCGGTGGGCGAGCCTGCCGCGGGCTAGGCGCGGCGGCGGCCGGGGTCGTCGCCTGGTGGGGCCCGGTTGAGGTCCCGACAGTGCCGAAGCCGTGCGAGGCGATGCTCGCGCCCGAGAGCACTGACATCGCGTCGTCCGCTAGCGTGCCCGCGAAGCCCGGCGCGAGAGCGTCATTGGAATCGAGCTGGACGCGGCCGTGCCGCGGCTGGGCAGCCGGGCCGTCCTGCGTGTGCTTCAGGCCGAGGACCGCGTTGAAGCCGGACGCGGTGGCATGATCCGCTGAGGAGGCTGCCTGGGCGTGGGCGTCAAGAGCGAGATTCGCGATCCCGCCGGCCCACGGCGTCGGGCCGGCTGACGCCCCTATCGCACCCACTCCGGCCGCCGCGACGGCGGTCGCGACGACCGCCGACAGGCGCGAATGCTTACGCGCCAGGCGGCCGACCTTGTGATGCAGGCGGGACTGGGAATGTGCAGGGATATATCGGGGGGACAAAGCCTAGCCCTTGTGTCCGTGGGCGCCCTAACATCGGGAGGCGCTCGGTTCTCACCCGGGCGCTGCCGGCCGGTGCGACGCACCGTAGCGACGACAGGGGCGTGGACGCTGACGCGGGTCAAGGCGACGTGTTGCGGGGGTGCAACCATCTCACACCTGGGTGCTATCTGGCACCAGTTAACAGCCGATTGCACGTGCGCATGCTGTGAACGAAGTGAAACAAACTATGACATGTCTCACACTTGAGCCGGATCCCCTGCGCCATAAGGGTTTCCGAGGCCGCGCGCCGCCGACCCTGGTATCGGGTTTGCGAGGCCGCGCGCCGCCAGGCCCGGCATGGGGTTCGCGAGCCGCGCCGGGAGGGATGAGCTCTCACCGGACGCGGCAGCCAGGGCCGTCGGGGCGCCGCGCCCCGCGGCAAGCGATCGAGGCAACATGATGCCTGAAATGTACTAGCTTGCGGCGATATTCGACGGCAGGAACCAGATAGTGCCCACGGAACGTCCAAGGTGACAGGCTGGATCACCGGCGTTCCGGACGGTGATCAGTTTCGGATGCTGGGTAGTGGTGAAAGTGGTGCCGGTCGCCGAGCTTGGTGCCCAATGGTGGGCGTACGAGCCGGCTTACACGCCGGGTGAAGCCACTCCATACTGGATAGGTCGTCCCGGAGCAGCAACGAACAGCACTGGCAGGGCATTCATGCGTTTCGCGCACGTACGACCGGTGGGCGCCAGCCTCGTGACGGGTGGCGTCCTGCTCGCGACGGCCGCCGGGTTCTCCGTGGCCGCCCTGGCGGCAGCCCCGGCGAGCATGTCTGGCACGGTGGCGCCGCCCTTGTCGGTGACATCGGCGCAGACAGCGAGCGGAAAGGGCCAGCAGTGCCAGGTGCTGCAGATTCCGCGGTCGCTGTCACCCACCGATACGACGCCCGCCTCCGGCAATACCCCTCCCACCGGCAGCGTGACACCCACCGGCAGCGCAACTCCCACGGGCACCGCGACAGCCACCGCTACCGCGACAGCCACCGGCACTCCCACTGGCGGCGCGACGCCGACCGGGACCGCGGGCCAGAGCACCGCGCCCGCCCGCTCGGAGACCGCGGCCGTCGCCCCGGGGCCGGACAGCACGCCCATCCCGGTCAAGGGCGGCGGGACGACGAGGAACGTGCGCCTGTGCGTCGCGCTTGCGCGCGGCGAGGCGACGGTCGAGCGCGGGCATGCGGCCTCGTGGGTGGTGACCGCGTGGTCGAAGGGCGGTAACGTGCCCGGCGCCGCCATCAGGCTGGTGACGGTGCCGTCGAGCCTGTCCCCGAAGTTCAGCTTCGGATGCGGCAGCCATGACGGAACCGCGAAGTGCGGGCTCGGCGAGGTAGCCACTCAGTCGGCGCAGCGGCAGTTGCAGGCACAGGTCACCGTGCCAGCCACCGCGACCACGGTGACGTCCGTCCAGCTACGGGTCATCGGCAGCGCGAAATATCTGCCCAAGGATCCGGTCGCGTCCGTGACGATACCGGTAACGGCCGCCTCGACCGGGACCGGAGGCGGGACCGGAGGCGGCACCGGGACCGGAGGCGGGACCGGAGGCGGCACAGGGACCGGCACCGGAAGCGGCGGCACCACCACGACGACATCGCCGCTCCCGCTCGGAGGCGGCCTGCCGACCGTGAACACCCCGGGCTCGACGCTGAGCCCCGGCGGCAACGCGGGGGGCCTGTTCCCGACGCTCAGCCCTTCGCCGCACGCGTCGCCCGGCGCGCCAGGGCAGGAGGATGCGAACGCGCGGACGGTCGCGAACACGTCCGCCCTGCCGCTTGGCGCGCCCGTGGTCGGCGCCCAGCTCATCGGCCTGGGCGTGCTCGCGCTGGCGTTCGTGCTCACGCTCACCAGGCTGTCGGTCCGCCGCCGCCCCGCCCCGGGCACGCTCGCCGTGGCGCAGTCGCCGGCCGGACCCGCCGCGCCAGCCGCGGGCCCGGCCGGCGCCGGCAAGGAAGCGGACGCGGCCAAGGACGTGACGGGCGCGGACGCCAAGGACGCCAAGGGGGACTAACCCTCGGGGTGGCGGCCGCCTACTTCGCGTAGAGCTCGAGGTCCGGGCGGACCGTGTCCAGCGTGCGGGCGAGCGTGGTCGTCGACATCGTGGGCGACACGAGCTCTCCGAAGCTGTCGTTGTCGAACCACACGCACATCGCGACGCCCTCGCCGTTGGCGGTGGCTTCGGCGCAGGCCGCCTCGCCGCCGAGGGATCCGGCGGGCACCACCTTGGCGCCGGGATAGGTCTGCGTGAAGTTCGCGATCGACGTGGCGGGCGCGGCGCTCGCCAGCTTGCCGCCGATGAACATGAAGATCTGCGCGTTGCTGCCGGGGGCGGTGCTGCCCTGGGCGTACACGGCGGACACCACGTCGCTGGCCTGGCCCGCGCTGGTCTTCACGACCTCGTTGCGAAGCGTCTGTACCTGCATCTGCTTCTCGAGGTTCGGCATGCGGGTGAACGCGCCGGCCTGGTCAGGCGCGACGACCGTGTGCGCGGGGCCGCTCGGCCCGGAGAACACGTACTTCATCAGCACGCCGCCGATCGCGCCCGCGGCGACGACCGCGATGGCGCCGAGGGCCATCCACTGCCTGCGGTCGCCGCTGCGACCGCGGCGGCGGCCGCCCGCGCGCCGCGTGCCCGTGTCGTCGCCGGTCTCGCCCTGCCGCTCCGCGGTGCGCACGTAGGCGGCGGGAAGCTGCTGCTCGGGCTCGTCGTCCAGGTACAGGTCGGCGACCAGCGCGTCGATCGTGGTCTCGTCCGGCCAGTTCAGCGGCTGGCGTTCCGGCGGCGGGAGCAGGCTGGTCGCCGGCCGGCCTGAGCCTGACGCGGGCCGCAGCGCGCGCATGTTCTCGATCCGCGTCTCGTCGAAAACCGGGACGTCGAACCGGGTGTGGTCCGCCCGCACGTCATCGGCGCGCAGGTCAAACCGCGTCTCGTCAAGGCCGCGCCGACGCCGGCCCGGGCGCGGCCCTGCAAGAGCCGCAGGTCCGCCGGGTACAGGATCCTGATATCCGGAACGGAACGGGCCGTCTGTGCCGAACCCGTCGTTGCCGTAACCGACGGGCTCGTCCTCCCGGCGTGCGTCTTCGTCCGGGAGCCACAGGCTGTCCAGCCGCGTGTCGTCGTAGCGCGGCATGTCGAAGCGGGTCTCGTCGAAGCGGGGGCTGGCGGGGTTGCCGCGGCCCGCGTCCCGGGCGGGAGCACCGTACCGGTAGTCGCCGTGCCCGGGAGCGTCGCCATAGCGCGAGTCGCCGTGGCGAGGGTCGTCATAGCGAGGGTCGCCGTGGCGAGGGTCGTCATAGCGAGGGTCGTCGTGGCGGGCGTCGTCATAGCGAGGATCGTCGTAGGAGAGCCGGTCGTAGCTCGGCTCGTCGTAGCCGACGGCCTCGAAGTCGCCGGTCCCGATGATGCCGGACAGGTCGTAGCCCGGGCCGTCGATGCCGGGCCGGGAGTAGGTGGAGCCGTTGTAGCCGGCTGGGTCATATGCCCCGGCGCCGCGGGCGCCGGGTCCGTAGCCGTCCGGGTCCGCGTGCCTGCCCTGCCGCCGGTAGCCGTCCGGATCCGGGTAGGCGGGCTCCTCACCGTCGTAGCGCAGCGGCCGGTCGTAGTCCCAGGGCTGCTGATACGCGTCCGGCGCCGGGTAGGCCTCGGGGGTCGCCGGCGGGTAGGCCAGTTCGATGTGGGCAGGCTCGTCGTAGTCCTGCGCGGTGTACCCGTAGTCCTGCGCGGTGGGCGCGGAGAGCGCGTACCCGGGCCCGGCGTAGCCGGATGGCGCCTGGGTGGTCTCGACGAACCCGCGAACGGTGCGGGTACCCGCGATCCCGGAGTCCTGCGACGCCGGGCCGTCGTAGCCGAGGTCGCTGTAGCCGGGGTCGCCGTAACCGTGGTCGGCGGCGGAAGGCCGGCCGTAGCCGCCCGCGTCGTCGCCATACCCGGAGCCGGAGAACGCGGCGTACGGGTGCTCGCCGTGGCTGGCGGGCGGCTGCGGCGTGTAAGGCGCCGGGTAGCGGTATTCGCCGTCTCGGTACTCCAGGTCAGAGTACCCGGTTGGCCATGAGATGTCCGGGCCGAACGGCACCTGCCGCTGATCCGTTGCAAGCCTCCCATGGTCATCCTGGGTATGCGGCCATCCGCTCCTCATGTGGCGGTCACCTCTGTGTGTCTTCGACGTACCTGCGGTTCGGGCAAGGTCACAACATCATCTCGGCAAACACTCATCTTTTCTACCGGAACGGGCATATCGGCGTGTCGCCTCTGGGACAAATTCGGTGAAAGCCCATGAAACCGGGCATTCCGCGTACGCACTGTTACATTCACGAGACACAACGTAGCCCTTTGCTAGGCCGTACGCGTGGAACTTGGGCCGATTTTTCAACGGCGGAGCCGGTTTCAAGCTATATCTCGATGACGGAGCGTAGTCAGATCCATCGTTCCGAGCGCTAGCGCAATGAGGGAGAGGAACAGCAAGGGCTGAGCGGACACCGTGCCGCCCGGGAGCCGGGGAACATGAGTGAACGGAGAGATGTCAAGTAGCCAATGGGAAAGCTGGAGTGACTGGCCGAAAATGTTGATCGCTACCGCCAGTCCGAGCACGGTCCGCAGGGCGTAGCCGAGGCCGGTCGCGACTCCGGCGACCGCCAGCAGCACGGCCGTGCCGGCGACGGCCACCAGCATGTGGCTGAGCCCCCAGCGGATCCTGCCGGGAACGCCGGCCAGCACGGGGTCCGCCCGGCCCGCGGTCTCCTCGGCGTGCAGCCTGAGCACGGCCGATACCCCGAACGCCGCGGCGACCAGGCCGGCCAGCAGCATCAGCGCGGCGAGGTAGGCGTTGACGATCGCGGACTGGCCGCCCAGGCGGGTGAACTCCTTCTCCAGCGCGCTGCTGGTGCCGAAAAGCTGGCCGATCCCTTTCGCCGCCGCGCCGCAGACCGCGAAGGTGAACGCGAAGCCGGCCGCCCAGGCGGCCAGCGACGTCCACTGCAGCCGCCAGGCGAGCGAGTGCGGGCCGCGCAGCGCCGCCGGCGCCCCGGGTCGGCCCGGCCGGTCCGGGAGCAGGCCGGCGCCGTGGTCCCGGAAGGCCGCGAACGCGAAGGCGGCCCAGGCGCCGGCCGCGAAAACCGCGAGCGGCAGTGCGAGCACCCACCAGCGTTCCCCGGCGAACGGCCGCAGCGTCTCCGTCCAGCCGAGCGGAAGCGCCCAGGTGAGCCACGACGGCCCGCTGGCCCCGGCCGAGTCGCCGGCCGCGCGGGCCAGGAACGCCAGGCCGAGCACGGCGAACACGATGCCGCGCGCGGCCCGCGCCCCCGAGGTGAGCTGGGCGGCGACCGCGCTGATCCCGGTGAAGGCGAGCCCTGTGGTGCCGATCGCGAGCGCGAGCGCGGCCGAGCCCGCCGCCGGAAACCCGGCGAAGGGCAGCACCGCGCACAGCAGCGCCGTCAGCGCGGCGTTGGCGGTCACCGCGACAAGCAGCGCCGCGGCCAGCGGGGCCTGCCTGCCCACCCGGGCCGAGCCGATCAGCTCCAGGCGGCCGGCCTCCTCGTCGGCCCGCGTGTGCCTGATCACGATGAACGCCGTCATCGCGGTCGCGAACAGGGCGGCCCACACGCCGTAGCGCCAGGCGGTCAGCCCCCCCGACGTGCCGTTCAGCCGGCCGTAAAGGAACAGCAGCGCCGGGTTGTCGGTCTTGCCTGAGCCGTTCGGGCCGAGGAAGGCGTGCACCTCGCCGCCGCGGACGGTCAGGTCCAGGCCGTCGAGCGCCCTGGTCGGGCCGAAGCGCTTGCGCAGGCCGCTCGCCTCGATAGCGTTCGCCCATGATCACGACAGCGATCCGCTGCTCCAGTACGTCGAGCGGTTCGCGACCGTCCTGATAGCGGCGGGATTCCCGGCCATGCCCGCGCGCGTCTTCGTCGCGTTCCTGATCTCCGATTCGGACCGGCTCACCGCCGCGGACCTGGCCGGGATGCTGCGGATCAGCCCCGCCGCGGTCTCCGGCGCGGTGCGCTACCTGACCGGGATCGGACTGGTGCACAAGGAGCTGGTGCCCGGTTCCCGCCGGGACTACTACCGAATGCCGGCGGGTGTGTGGACCGAGGTGATGCGGCTGCAGAGCCATGTGCTCGCCCGCTGGGCCGGCCTGCTGAAGGAGGGCGTGGGCCTCGTCGGCGCCGGCACGCCGGCCGGCGGCCGGCTGACCGAGCACACCGCCTTCTTCGAGTTCCTGACCACCGAGATGGCGGGCATTCTCGACCGCTGGGACGCGGTCAGCCAGCAGCGATAACGTCGCACTGACGCCCCGCGGTCCTGGCATATAGCCTCTTGTCATGAGATATCTGGTTAAGGAGCGGATCTTCTCCATCGCGACCGACTTCTGGATCGAGGACGAGGCCGGGAACCGGGTCTTCTTCGTTGACGGCCGGGCGCTGAGCCTGCGGGAGACATTCGAGCTGAAGGACGCCTCGGGCAACCTGCTCACGCTCATCCGCAAGAAGCTGTTCGCCATGCGCGACACCATGGAAATCGAAGACGGCCGCGAGGTCATCGCCAGGGTACGGCCGGCGTTCTTCTCACCGCTGAAGCACCGCTACGAGATCGACCTCGCCGGCGGCGAGCGGCTGGAGGCACTCGGGAACTTCGCGGACAAGGACTGGGAGCTGACCGACGGCAACGGCCGGGTGGCCGGGCGGATCTCCCGCAAGTGGTTCCGGGTACGGGACGCCTACGGGGTCGAGGTGGCGCCGGGCGCGGACGACGCGCTGATCATCTCGATCGCGGTGTGCATCGACCGGATCCACGAGGACGAGGTCCGCAAGAACCACGAGCATCCTGGCACGGGCGGCGGCTTCGGCGGCTTCGGCGGCCTGTAGGACGGCGGCGCGGCTACTGCCGTCGCTTCAGTTCCTTCAGTTCCGCCACGACCGGCAGCCACTGCTTCCACGCCTCGTGCGGATCGTAGTGCCCCCGGTAGACGGCGACCTTGGCGAACCGGGCGTCGCCGACCAGTCGGATCACCGGTCCGTCGGCGTCGGCAGAGTCCCGGCGGCCGTAGACGGCCCGCTTGGCGAACAGCGCCCCGCCCTCGTCGATCACCTGCGCCCCCTGCGGGACGGTAATGATCAGCTTCCCGCAGAAGGCGTTGATCTCCAGCGTGATCTCGCGGCCGGGCAGCACCGCGTCGGCCAGGTTGACGATCAGCGCCCCGAACCGCGCGGTCAGCCGGGTGCGCCGTCCCGCCACCCAACGCCCGGAGCGGATCACCTTGCTGAAGCGGGCGGCGACCTCGCTGCGGTCCGCTGCCCGTGGGCCCGTGTTCGTGGCATCGGCCGGCAGGTCCGCGGTGAGCGGCGCGAGGTCACCGAGGGTCTTCGCGGCGTACACCGCGTCCAGGCGCTCGGCGTACTCGGTCGTGGTCAGCCGGCCTGCGGCCATCGCGCTGCCAAGCACGGCCGCCGCGCTGTCCCTGTCTGCGTCCGAGGCGCGCATTTCGGGGCGGCCGTCCCCGCGGGCTTGCGAGTTATCGGACGCACGCTCATGGCTGGTGTCGGTCACGGCTCTCATCGTAACGGGCGATGGACCGGAACGCGATATGTCGTGTCAAAAAAGGCCGTCCCGGCATGGGTTGGGATGCATCGCGCCGCCCGCGCGCCCTCCATCCCGCCACAAGAGCCCCGCGCGGTCGTCTGCGTCTCGGCCCGCGCCCTGGTCCGCCGGCGGCGCCTAGGTCGCCGGCGGCGCGGCGGGGTATTCGAGGACGGCGACGGCCAGTGGCGGCAGGGTGAGCGGGCCGGAGACGGGCGTGGCGGTGATCAGGTCCGTCCCGCCCGGCTCGACGCCGATGACCGCGGAGTCGGTGGCGGAATGGTTCAGCAGGAACAGGTACTCGGCGCAATCGTTCGCCCGGCGGGTGGCCTCCACGAACTCAGGCACTTCAGGTGCCCCGGGCATCCCGGCCCCGGCTATCACCGGGCGGGCTCCCGCCGCGGTGGCCGCGCCGAGCAGGGTGGCGGCCAGGCCCGGCCGGTCCAGCCGCGTTCCGATGTAGACAACGCGGCCCGCGCCCATCGTGTTGGACAGGACCGCCGGGCGCCCCGCGAAATCCCCGCCGGCGTAACTGGCCATGACGGTGGCCGACTCCGGGTGGATGCTCTCCTGCCACCAGTCGGCGGTGCATGTGGTGCCGTCGGCGAAGCTGACCGCGAATTCCTCCCCGTCCCGCGCCGGCCAGTACTCGTCGATGTACGCGCCGATGAGGCCGCGGAAGGCGCCCGGATAGGCGGGCTGGCGCACCTGGTTGTTCTCGTCGACGACACCCGAGAAGAACGAGCACACCAGGGTGCCGCCGCCTGCCGCGAAGTCCTCGAGCGCCCGGACGAAGCGGTCGCCGACAAGGTAGGCGTTCGGCAGGACCACCATCCGGTAGCGGCTGAGGGCGGATCGGGAGCAGATCAGGTCGATCGCGTGATGGGCGTGGAAAAGCGGCCGGTAGTGCTCGGTGACCAGCGCCGGGTAGTCGAAATCGTTGCGTGGCAGGCCGTGTGTCTGCGTCAGCCCCCACCAGGCGTCCCAGTCGAAGAACAGCGCGATCTCGGCGTTCGTGCCGGAGCCTGCCGCCGCGGCGATCCGCGGCAGTTCGCCGCCCAGCGCGGCGACCTCCTTCCAGGTGCGCGCGCCGGTTCCGGAATGCGGCAGCATCGCCGAGTGGAACCGCTCGTGCCCGCCGCGGCTTGCCCGCCACTGGAAGAACAGCACGCTGTCGGCCCCGTGCGCGATGGCCTGGTAGGAGCCGAGCCGCATCCGGCCCGGGCTCTTGGGGATGTTGACCTTCCACTGCGAGACGGCGCTCGCCGCCTGCTCCATGAGGATCCACGGCTGCGCGCGCAGCGAGCGCATCAGGTCAAAGTTGAGCGCGGCGGCAACGTGAGAGTCGTCCTGGCCCGGGTCGGGGTAGATGTCAAGCGCGACCGCGTCCTCCGCACGCGCCCAGCGCCAGTAGTCGGCCCGTTGGTAGAAGCGCATGAAGTTGGTGAGGACCGGTATGTCGTCGCGGCAGGCGCGGACGATGTCACGCTCGGCCGTGAAGCATTCAAGCAGCGCGTCGGAGGTGAACCGGGTGAAGTCCAGCCTGCGCGCGGGGTTCGACCACGACCTCGGCAGCTCAGGCGGGCAGACCTGGTCCCAGGACGTGTAGCGCTGGCTCCAGAATCGCGTGTACCACGCGTCGTTCAGGGTGTCCAGGTCGCCGTACTTGCGACGCAGCCAGGCCCGGAACGCGCTGGCGCTGCCCGGCGTGTACGCCACGGGGCCGTACTCGTTGCCGATATGCCACATGGCCAGTGCCGGATGGCGCGAGTACCGTTCCGCCAGGGCGCGGGTGATCGCGGCGGCGTGCCCGCGGTAGACCGCGGACGTGGGGTCGAAATGCAGCCGGCTGCCGAAGCCGAAGACGTGGCCGTCGTCCGTGACAGGGAGCGTCTGCGGATGCTCATGAGCTAGCCAGGCCGGCGGGGCCGCGGTGGGCGTGGCCAGGTCCACGCTGATCCCGTTCGCGTGCAGCAGGTCCATCGCCTCGTCGAGCCAGCCGAAGGTGAACCTGCCCGGCTCGGGCTCGAGCGACGCCCACGCGAACACGCCGAGGGTGACCAGGTTGACCCCGGCCTGGCGCATCAGCTTGACGTCTTCATCCCAGACGCCGCGGTCCCACTGCTCGGGGTTGTAGTCGCCGCCGAACGCGAATCCGCCGATCCGCGCGCGAAAGGCGTCCATCCGCGGGCTCATGCCGTGAAGCCGGTCCGGACCTGTTCGATCATCACACGGCAATTGTGCAGCAGGATCACGCCGAGCACCGGGGCGAGCAGGGCCGGCACCGCCTCGGTCGCCACGACGGTCACGCCTGCGGTCCCGAGCAGCAGGCTCACGTTGGCCAGCGTCACCGTGGGCGTGCGGACGAGGAAGTACGCGGCCAGCCTGGCGACGTCGACGGCGCGGAAGGCGAACAGCGAGGTGATGACCATCGCGTTGGTGAGCCACAGCGTCGCGCACGCCGCGATGACCACGAGCAGCGCGACCCACCAGGCGGGGATGCCCGCGCCGCCGCGGTGCGCGACCGTCATCGCCACCATGGTGACCAGGGCCAGCCACGGCAGGAAGACCGCAAGCGCGCCGCGGGCGTTGAGCCGGTATCCCCGCCAGAACGCGACCGCCGGGTGCAGGTCGGCCAGGTCCAGCCGGCGCCGGTGCAGCGCGTACAGCGACGCGGACAGCGCGGGGCCGGCCGGCACCAGGCAGGCCGCCGCCAGGGGCAGGTTGCTCGCGTCGCGGTGCAGCGTCAGCAGTGCCACCAGTCCCGGGGCGGTGGCGAGCAGCAGGCCGGACTCCACCACGAGCAGGGTGTAGACCAGTGCCGCGGACCGGGCCAGCGGTCCAACGCCGAACTGGCCCGGTGCCGTGCGCAGGCTCATGTCAGCCGAACTTCTTCGCATACGCGTCGTAGGCGCTCTGGACAGTGGAGACGAGCTGCCCCTGGTTCTTCGCGTTGAGCTCGCCCACGTAGGCGTCCCACTGCGACAGCGGACGCTTGTTCAGGATGAACTGGAGCGTCTGCTGCTGTACGTAGCCCATCAGCGTCGTCCCCCACAGCGTCACCTGCTGCTCCGCCTGAGAGGACAGCGGGGCCGGCGGCGGCAGCGGCATGATCCTGCGGGCGTCCATCACCCGCTGGAACAGCAGTTCCTCGGGGGTGAACTGGGTGTCGAGCAGCGCGGTCGATCCGCCATAGGCGAAGACCCCGTTGAAGAACCCGAAGGTCACCTGCAGGTTCTCATGGGCCGAGGGGTTGATGCCCGCGAAGGTGACGTCCGGCGCGAGACGGAACGTGCCGTTCGTGACGCTGCCGTCGTAGGTGACGCCCTCGACGCCCCACTTGCAGAACAGCTCGCCCGCGTCGGAGTACCACAGCCAGTCGATGAACTGCATCAGCGCGGTGAAGTTGGGGCTGTTCAGCGCCTTGGACGAGACCATGAGGCCGTTCTCGAGCCGGCTGGCGCCGTTCTCGGCGATCACCGGGCCCAGGGGACCGATCGGCACCGGGATCTTCGCCACGGTCGCGCCGGGGATCTTCAGGCCGTCGCGGAGGTCGTTGATCAGGGTTTGCGCGTTCGTGCTGATGACGAACGACTTGCCCGTCACGAACTTCTGGATCGCGGTGGTGTCCGCCTGGGTGAAGCTCTCCGGGTCGATGAGCCCCTGGCCGTACATCGTGTTGAGGAACTGGAGCATCGCCTTGTACTGGGGCATCGCGCCGGTGGCCACCCACTGCCTGGAGCTGGCGTCCCAGTACGCGCCCTGATTCGGGGACTGGTATCCCCAGCCGGCGGCCGTGCCGTACGCCATGGCCAGGATGTTGAGCAGGCTGCCGCCGGGCGTGGGCTGGTTCCACCGGTCCGACAGCGGATAGGAGGCCGGGTAGGCCCTCTTCATCGTCATCATCATGTTCTGGACGTCGGTCCAGGTCTGCGGCGTGGGAATGCTCAGCTTGGCCAGGATGTCGGTGCGCACGGCCAGCGTGTAGTCCGTCCATACGCCCTGGTGCAGCCCGGGCAGCAGGTAGTACTTGCCGTCCGCCTGCCTGAGCTGGTCGAGGTCGCCCTGGAGGTTCCACATGGCGACCTTGTTCTGGAAGTTCGGCATCAGGTGGACGTAGTCGCTGACGGGGAGGATCGCGCCGCCTGCGACGTACTCGTCCTCTTCTCCCGGGTAGGTCTTGGGGATGATCATCGGCGCGTCGCCGGCGTTGATCAGCACGCTGCGCTTGGTGTTGTAGTCGGCGTAGGGGACCGCCGTCGAGTTGAAGCTGACGTTGGTCATGTTCCTCAGGTCGGTGAAGAACGGCCATTTCGCGTTGTACGGGTAGGCCGGGTTGCTGAGCATCAGGATGGAGAAGGTCAGCGGCTCGGTGGCCTTGAACTGGGTGCCGACGCCGTAGTTTTTCATGTATCCGGTCTGGCCCGAGGAGGGCTGGCCGCTGTTCGAGCCGCCGCCGCCGCAGCCGGCGATGGCGAGTGCGGCCGCGCCCGCGCCGGCGCCGGCGCCGGCGAGGAACTGGCGTCTTGATGACTGGTACATAACGGGACTCCTTCCGGCAGGGGTTGCCTGCTATCCCTTGACGGCGCCGAGCATGACGCCGGAGACGAAATAGCGCTGGATGAAGGGGTAGACGGACAAGATGGGGACGGCCACGAGCACGACCGTCACCGCCTGGATGTTGGCGGCGATCTGCACCTGCGTGAAGTTGTTCATCTGCTCGTTGCCGAGGCTGGTCGCGCCCGCGATGAGATTGCGCAGGTAGACGCTGACAGGGAACAGGTTCTGGTTGTCCATGTACAGGAACGCGGAGAACCAGGAGTTCCAGAAGGTGACCGCGTAGAACAGCACCATCGTGGCGATCACGGCCTTGGACAGCGGGAGCACGATGCGCAGCAGGATGCGGTAGGTGCCCATGCCGTCCACGGCCGCCGCCTCTTCGAGCTCGGATGGCATGTTCTCGAAGAAGGATTTCATCACGAGGAGGTTGAAGATGTTGATCGCGTTGGGCAGCGCGATGGCCCACACCGTGTCACGCAGGTGCAGGCTGCTGACCAGCACGTAGTTGGGGATGATGCCGCCGTTGAAGAACATGGTGAAGACCGCGATCCCGATCAGGACCTTGCGGCCCCGCAGGTGCTTCTTGGACAGCACGTACGCGTAGCAGGTGGTCAGCACCATCGAGACGATGGTCGGGACCACCGTGTAGACGATGGTGTTGCGGTAGCTGAGCCAGAAAAGCGGATCGGACAGCACGTGCCTATAGGTGGTGACGTTGAACCCGCGGGGCCACAGGTTGACCTGCCCGGCCTCGATGTACTGTTCGCCGCTGAAGGAACGGGCCAGGATGTTGAGGAACGGGTACACCACCGCCACCACGACCACGCAGATGACGAGCCCGTTGATGACCTGGAACACCCGGTAGCCGCGGGTGGGCCGGGGCCAGCGCCTGGCTCGCCCGGCTTGCGTTACGCGCGCGATCGTGGTTACCACAGGCTCGCCCCCACGAGCCGGCGGGAGAGGGCGTTCGCCGACAGCACCAGGAACAGCCCGATAACCGACTCGAACAGCCCGATCGCCGCGGCGTAGCTGAAGCTGCCAGAGACGATGCCGACCCGGTACAGGTACGTGGAGATGACGTCGGCCGTGGGGTACGTCAGCGGGTTGTAGATCAGCAGGATCTTCTCGAACCCGACCGACATGAACGTCCCGATGTTGAGGATCAGGACGACCATCATCGTGCCCCGGATGCCCGGCAGCGTCACGTGCCAGGTCTGCTTCCACCGATTGGCGCCGTCGATCGTGGCCGACTCGTACAACTGCCTGTCGACCGTGGTGAGCGCGGCCAGGTACAAGATCGTCCCCCAGCCGGTGGTCTGCCAGACCTCGGAGGAGACGTAGATGGAACGGAACCAGCCTGGGTCCTGGAGGAACGCGATCGGCGAGTGCCCGACCGCCCGCAGCGCCTCGTTCACCACGCCGGTGTCGAGGTCGAGACCCTGCAGGATGATCGCGGCGACCACGACGACGGACAGGAAGTGCGGCAGGTAGGAGATGGTCTGCACCAGCCGCTTGATCGGCCGGCTCCACAGCTCGTTCAGCAGCAGCGCCAGGATGATCGGCGCCGGGAACGTGAATACCAGCGTCAGGCCGCCGAGGATGAGCGTGTTGAAGAAGACCTGCCAGAACTCCGGATCGTGGATCACCAGGTCGAAGTAGTAGAAGCCGGCCCATTGGGTGCCGAAGATCGGGCCGCCGGGCTGGTACAGGCGGAACGCGATGACGTTCCCGGCCATCGGCAGGTACCGGAAGACGACGAAGAACAGCAGCGGCGCGATCGTCAGCGAGTACAGCTGCCAGTCCCGGCGCAGGACCGCGCGCCAGCCACGGCCCGGCGGGCGCTGCCGCCGCCCGGAGCCGATCCTGGCGCGCCGGGTCGCCGACGCCGACTCTGCGGCCTTGAGGGTCGTCATGGCCGCCCCTGCGGGTAGGCCTGCGGGGATGGCGCGGCGTCGACCCGGACCTCGGGCTGGAGCCGCCTGCCCGGTCCGACCTCGCGGATCGGGCCGGTCAGGCGCAGCCGCAGCGTGGCCGCGATGTCAGCGCTCGAGCGGCCGAACCGCAGTTCCACATCACCCGGCTCCACGACCCGCCGGCCGTCGACCCCGGTGAACGAGGTGAGGTCGGCGGGGATCGTGAAGGTGACGCGTGCCGCTTCGCCGGGATCGAGCGGCACGCGACGGTAGCCGATCAGGCGCACCACCGGCCGGGTTGTCTGCGCGACCGGATCGTGCAGGTAAAGCTGCACGACCTCGGTGCCTGGCCGCTGGCCCGTGTTGCGGACCGTGACGTGCACCGTCACCTCGCCGTCCACTGGCCAGGCGCCGGAAGCGCCGCAGCCGCCGGAGGCCGCCGTTTGCCCGTCGCATGCGAGGTCTCGCGGCTCGCCGGTGACACCCGCGGCGGTCCACTCGAATGTCGTGTAGCTCAGCCCGTGCCCGAAGGCGAACGCCGGGGTGGGATCCAGCGACGACACCTCCGTGCGGTGTCCCAGCTTCGGCGACAGGTACGTGGCGGGCAGCCCGCCGGAGTGCCTGGGCACCGTCACGGGCAGCCGCCCCGACGGGTTGACGGCGCCGGTGAGCACCTCGGCCACCGCCTGGCCGCCTCGCTGGCCGGGCAGGAAAGCGTATACGATTCCCGCCGCGTCGTCGGCCGCCTCGCCCAGCGCGTAGGGACGGCCGGCCAGCGCCACGAGGACCGCCGGCGTGCCCGTGGCCAGCACCGCCCGGACAAGCTCGGCCTGGACGCCTGGCAGGCGCAGGTCGGCGGCGTCGCTGCCTTCTCCCGACGTTCCGGCGCCGAACAGTCCCGTCCGGTCGCCGACGGCGATCACGCACACGTCGCTGTCCGCGGCCGCCGCCACGGCCTCCGCGAAGCCGGACCGGTCATCGCCGGTGATGGCGCAGCCCGGTGCGTAGGAAAGACCGGGGATCAGCGCGCCGAGCGCCTGGCGGAGCGAGGGAACCTCGATCCCCAGCTCGCGGTCGGGATGATGGGCGCCCACGTGGGCGGGGAACGCGTAGCAGCCGAGCATCGCCATCAGGTCGTCGGCGACAGGTCCGACCAGGGACACCTTGCGCGCCGTGTCCAGCGGCAGGATCGCGCCCGCATTGCGGACGACCACCACCGCTTCCCTGGCCAGCCGCAGCGCGATGTGCTGGCTGGTCTGATCGTCGAAGGCAAGCCCGGCGATTCCGTCCGGCTCTGGCTGCCACGTCTCGTCGAGCAGGCCAAGGTCGGCCTTCTGCGTCAGCACCCGGGCGAGCGCCCGGTCCACGAGCGCCTCGTCGATCGCACCCGAGCGCACCGCCTCGACCATCGTGTCGCCGAACGTCTCCACCGTCGGCAGTTCGACATCGACGCCGGCCCGCAGCGCGAGCCGCGCCGCGTCCGCCGGCCCCGCCGCCACGCCGTGCAGGGAGTAAAGGAAACGAATCGCGAAGTAGTCAGCGACGACCGTGCCGGCGAACCCCCACTCGTCGCGCAGGAGCCCGGTGAGCAGGCCCTCGTCGGCGGCCACCGGCACACCGTCGATCTCCGCGTAGGAGTGCATCACCGATCGCGCGCCGCCGAGCCGCAGCGCCATCTCGAATGGCGGCAGCACGACGTCGGCCAGGTGCCGGCGGCCCATCTGGACCGGGGCGAGGTTGCGGCCGCCGCGGGAGGCCGAATACCCGGCGAAGTGCTTCAGCGTCGCGACGATGCTGGCGCCCTCGAGCCCGCGCACGTACGCCGTCCCCAGGGTCCCGACCAGGAACGGGTCCTCGCCCATCGTCTCCTCGGTGCGGCCCCACCGGTAGTCGAAGGTCACGTCGAGCACCGGGGCCAGGCCCTGATGCACGCCGGCCGCCCGCATGGACCGGCCGATCCGCCCCGCCATCTCCTCGACCAGTTCAGGGTCGAAAGCCGCGCCCCAGCTCAGCGGTGCCGGGTACGCGGTGGCCCGCCAGGTGGAAAACCCGGTCAGGCATTCCTCGTGGACCTGCGCGGGAATCCCGAACCGGCTGCTTGCCATGATCTGGGCCTGCGCCGCGGCCAGCGAGCGCGCACCGACGGCCGGATCGACCGGCGCGGTCCCGAACGGGCGGGCGATCTGTCCGAGCCCGTGCCTGATGACCGTGCTCCACGGCTTGCAGACCGCCGAGTCCGCCCGGTGCGGGACGACTCCCCCGCCCGACTCGTCGGCGCCGGCCCACACCCCGGCAAGCTGGGCCACCTTCTCTTCCAGCGTCATGAGCGGGATGAGCGCCGCGGCACGCTCCGCGGAGGACAGCCGGGTGTCCCGCCACCGCGGGCACTCGCCGGGCGCCGGGGAGACGCCCGCTTCTGGGTGACCCTCCACTGCCATCTCCCTCGATGATGCGGCTCATGACAGTTTTACCGAAAATTTCGGAAAAGTTTGGTTTCGAGTGAAGCTAGCGTAAGTTGATCTTTGAGACAGGTCAAGAGCATCGACTGCCTTTTCTTTGTCGTTTGTCCATCGAAAGTTACAGTTCTGGTGAGGAACCGCTAAGGTGACACCAGACCTTAATTTTCGGAAATATGTGACCTCTAAAGCGAGAAGAAGAAGATGACAGCTGCCGACGCCGCCACCCGCCCTCGCCCCGCGACGATCGCGACCATCGCCGCCGAGGTCGGGGTGTCGATCGCAACGGTCTCCAAGGTGCTCAACGGCCGCGGCGATGTCGCGCCGGAAACCCGGACCCGCGTCGAGGCCAGCCTCGAGCGGCATCGCTACCGCCGGCGCACCAAGCGCAAGCCTGTCGTCGCCGGCACGATCGAACTGGTCTTCCATACGCTCGGCTCCAGCTGGGCGATGGAGATCATCCGCGGCGTGGAGGCCGTCACGGGCCCCGGCAAGGTCGCCATCGTGCTCTCCCAGCTCGAGGGCAACTATCGCCCTCCGGACGACTGGCTGGAGGGCGTCCTCAGCCGCCGGCCGCTCGGCGTGCTGCTGGTCATGTGCAACCCGACCCGGTCCCAGCAGAGCCAGCTTCGCCGCGAGCACATCCCTTTCGTGGTCGTGGACACCGACAGCGCGACCACCGCGTCGGTCCCCACGGTTGGCTCGAACAACTGGAACGGCGGGCTGCTCGCCGCCCGGCACCTGCTCGAGCTCGGCCACCGCCGGATGGCGGTCATCTGCGGCCCGCAGAACGTGGTGTCCAGCCAGGCCAGGCTGGCGGGCTTCCGGTTCGGGCATGACGAAGCCGGCCTGGAGATCGACCCCGGCCTGATCAGGTACGGGAACTTCTACCTCGCCGCCGGGTACGAGCACGGCCTGGACCTGCTCGACCGCGCCGGCCGCCCGACCGCCATCTTCGCCGGATCGGACATGCAGGCGATGGGCGTGCTGCGGGCCGCGCGACGGCTCGGCCTCGAGGTACCGGCGCAGCTTTCTGTGGTCGGGTACGACAACCTCCCGGTGGCCGCGTGGACCGACCCGGCGCTGACCACGGTCAACCAGCCGCTGGGGGACATGGCAGGCACCGCGACCAGGATGCTGCTCGAACTGGCCCGCGGAATCGTCCCGGCCACCACCAGGATCGACCTGGTCACCGAGCTAGTGGTACGGGAGAGCACCGCGCCCCTTGACGGCTCGGCGTACCGGAGAGACCGGCGCGCAGGTCTCCCAGAAGATGGCGTCCCCGAAGACGCCGGCTCAGAAGATCTTCCGGCCCAGCTCGTCGCCGATGCCTGACTTGCGGAAGAAGTAGCTGTTCACGACGTCGCGCCACTCCTTCGCGTTGGCTACCTGCAGCTCGAGCCGGGACCGCACCTGCTCGAAACGCACCGGGTCGAGGTGTCCCGCCAGCGACAGCCAGTCCCGGAGCATCCGCCGCGCGTCCTCGGCACCGTCGAAATGGGAGTCGTAGATGTGCTGGATCACCGTCTTGCCCGACTTCAGGCGGTGCCGGTACGGCACGTGGTGAAAGAACAGGAGCAGTTCGTCGGGGCAGCTGCCGATATCCTCGTACATCCGCGCCTGGCCTGGCTCGTACTGCGCGGTGAACCCCGTCCCCGTCGCCGCCGTGCGGTCCACCCCAATGCCCTCCCGGTCGGCGAAATGGTAGGTGCCCCAGCGCGAGTACTCGTAGCCGTCGACGCTGGGACCGTAGTGCGTGCCCGGGGTGACCATCCAGCCCACGCCGAGCGGGGCGGTGTAGCTCTCGTAGACACGCCAGGAGTCGAGCAGCATCCGGGTCACGGTGGACGCGACCGGTTCGGCCGCCCCGAACGTCGCGGTCACCCATTCGGCCGCCACGGTGCCCGGGTCGATCCCCGGATCCCAGGCCAGCCGGCCGAACGCGTAGAGGTTGGCCTGCGCCAGCACGTGGCCCGTCCAGGAGGGGTCGTCCCCGACGTTGACGACGCCGGTCACCCCGCCGTTGGGCCGCCCGGTCTTGTGCCCGCTGACGACATGGGCCAGCGTCGTGACGTCGCCGTCCACGACCGCCCGCCCGTTCATCACCTCGTGCCACTGCGGATGCAGGAAGCACAGGTCCTTCTGCTGGCCCGTGTACTCCTGGGTGATCTGCACCTCGATGGCGGCGCTGGTCAGGCGCAGCGCCGTCAGCAGCGGCGACGGCGGCTCCCGTACCTGGAAATCCATCGGGCCGAGCTTGGCCTGCACGATCACGTTCTCGCCGAAGGCGCCGTCGAGCGGCATGAAGGTGTCATAGCAGGCACGGGCCCGGTCCGTTGACCGGTCCCGCCAGTCCTGCCAGCAGTCGTACACGAAGGCCCGCCACAGCACGACTCCGCCGAACGGGCGGAGCGCGTCCGCGATGACGTTGGCGCCGTCGGCCTGGCTGCGCCCGTACACCGAGGGACCCGGCCGCGACTCGCTGTCCGCCTTCACCTGAAAGCCCCCCAGGTCGGGTATGTGCGCGTACACCTGCCCCGCCTGAGATCGCCACCAGTCGCGGACCTGCGGGTCGAGCGGGTCCGCGGCGCGTATTCCGGACAGGATCATGGGCGAGTCGAAGCTGACGCTGAGGAACAGCCGGATGCCGTGGTCGCGGAAGATCCCGGCGAGCCGGGCCAGCCGGGGCAGGTGCGCCGCGGTGAGCAGCCGCGCGGCTTCGGCGGTGACGTTGACGTTGTTCACGCACACGGCGTTCACCCCGACCGAGGCGAGCAGCCGCGCGTAGTCCCTGACGCGGTGCAGGTCCTGAGTCACCTGGCCGTCCTTGAAGAAGATGGACGCCCCGGCGTAGCCGCGCTCGATGGTCCCGTCCAGGTTGTCCCAGTGGCTGACCATCCGGAGCCGGCTGGCGGTGCCGTCGGCCACGTGCAGGCCGGCTGGAGCCTGGCCAGCCTGCAGGCGGCGCAGGAAGGCGAAGACGGCGTGCAGGCAGCCGGCCTCGGTGTTGCTCGTGAGCACGACCTGCCCCGGCCGCGCCAGCGCGGTCATCACGATGACCTCGTCCTCGCCGTCCGCGGGGCCGCGGGTCCTGGTCATCGTCGTCAGCGCATGCGCACCGGCGGCGGACCGCGGCGCGGCGATGAGGACGAGCGGTCCGGCCGTCTGCTCGGGTACCACGGCGGGCACGCGGCCCGTCAGCGCCGACAGGCCGCGGACGAGCTCGGCAAGGGCGGTGCGCAGCACGGCCGAGGCGCCGCTGACCGCCACGCGGGACAGGACGTCCCCGCTGCCTGCCACGACGGCTTCCGGCCCGGCCCGCCGGTAGCCGAGCCAGCAGTCGTACATGGTGACGTCGCCGCTGCCTGCGGTCATCGCGGATCCTTTCAGCCAGCCCTGAACAAGCTGGCGGGAACGGCGCTGGCGAGCGCCTGGTAGCCGGCGGGGTTGAGATGCAGGTGGTCCCCATCGTCGAGCGACGACCTGACCCGCCGTGGGCGCAGCGGATCGCGCACCGCGAGGTCGGAATCGATCACGGCGTCGAACCGGCGGCTGGCGCGGATCCACTCGTTGACGGCCTGCCGGGCAGCCTCGCGATGTCCGCGCGGGTCGTCGTAGGCCTCGCTGTCCCCGAAGGGTGTCAGCGTCGCGCCGTAGACACGCAGGTCCAGCGCGTGGGCCCGGACGACGATCTGCTCATATGCCGTGATCAGGTCGGCCGTGACCTGTCTTTGCGCGGTGCCGGCGGCGGGCGCCGTGCCGATGTCGTTCACTCCCGCCAGCAGGACCAGCCACCGGGCGCCGCTGACCGCGAGCACGTCGCGGTCCAGCCGGGCAAGGACGCCGGGGCCGACGCCGTCCCGCAGCACCGAGTTCCCGCCTATGCCCTGGTTCACGATCGCGATCCTGCCGGTATCCCCGCGGGACCGCAGCCGCGCGAAAAGCTGGTCTGGCCAGCGGTCGTTCCCGTTTGTCGTGGAACCCCGGCCGTCGGTCAGCGAGTCGCCGAGCATCACGGCCGCGCCGGCGGCCCCCGACCACACCTCGATGCCGCTGAGGAAGTACCAGTGGTCGACGGCGACCGCCCCGGCCAGGTCCTCGTCGTCGACGTGGTTCCCGGCCAGCAGGTGCGTGGTCGTCCTGGATCCGGGGTGCGACGTGATGCCGCCGCGGGCCTGCTGCCCGGCAGCGAGGTGGGCCGTCACCGTGACGCTGGCGCCTGCCGTCAGCGGGAAGTCCAGCGGATCAGAGACCATCTGCGCGCCGGCCGGTATGACCGCGGCGACCCGGCCGCCGAACGTCACCGTCCGCGACGTGCCTGCCGCGATCGACCTCGCCCCCGCCCGCCCGTCGCCAGGCAGCGCTACGCAGGCCCTGGCAAGGGCCAGTTCAGTGGCGCCGTAGGCGTTGGAAAAGCGCAGCCGGATCCGCCGGCCGCCCGCCGACACCCGGGCCGTCTGGCGCAGCGTGCTGTCGGGGAGCACGGCGCCGTCGCGCGTGAACGGCGGCGGCGGCAGGTCGGCCGGCTCGCATCGCTGCGGCGCCGCTGTCCAGCTTGCGATCCAGTGCATTGGCACCGAACGGCGCGCGGCGCGTCTGGGTCCGCCGTTCACTGAGCGCCGGCATCCAGCAATGCCGCAGCCGTGCGGCGGGCGCCGTCGCGGGCCAGCCGTCCCAGGTGCTCGGCGACAAGCTCGCGGAAGGCGCCGGAATCCGCGAGCTCGCCGAATATCTCCCGGACCCCAAGCAGCGCGGTGACCACCGCGCCCGCCTCGGTCGCCCGGCCCGCGCCCGCGTCGTCCCCGGCCGCGACTCCCCCGGCGGCCAGCCGTGCGCGCAGCAGTTCCGCCATCGGGTCGTCGACGGCGAAGGGCCGCCCGTCGTCCGTGCGCTCGGTCCACACGTGCCGCATCCAGGCGGCGACGGCCAGCCCCGCCCATACCGGCGTCCCGCCGGCGGCGATACGGTCGGCGATCGTGCCGAGCAGCCGCTGCGGGAGCTTCTGGCTGCCGTCCATGGCCACCTGCGCGCACCGGTGCCGCAGCGCGGCGTTGCGGAACCGGCGCAGCACCTGCGCGGCGTACCGACCGGGCTCCATCCCGTCCGGCGCGTCCACGGTGGGAGCGGCGTCGGCGGTCATCAGCAGATGCGCGGCGGCGGCGAGCACGTCGTCGGCGAGCGCCTGCGCGATGAACTCGTGCCCGGCAAGCCCGCCGAGGTAGGCCAGCGCCGAGTGCGCGCCGTTCAGCAGCCGCAGCTTGACCTTCTCGTACGGCGCGACATCGGATACCAGCTGGGCGCCTGCCTTCTCCCAGGCCGGCCGCGGGCCGCCGAAGCTGTCCTGGATCACCCACTGGGTGAACGGCTCGGCCACCACCGCGCCCAGGTCACGCATGCCGAGCAGCGCCGCCACGTCACCCCGGTCGGCGTCGGTGGCCGCGGGCACGATCCGGTCGACCATCGTGGCCGGGAAGGCGACCCGATCGCCGATCCAGCCGGGCAGCGCGGCCGGCCGCACGCCCTCGGGGTGCCGCGCGGCGTAGGCCTGCGCGTAAGCCAGGACGAGGCCGCGCACCGTCGGCCCGTTCGACGGCAGGTTGTCGCAGCACAGCACGGTGACCGGCGCGGTCCCGGCGGCGAACCGGGCGGCCAGCCCCGCGGTGAGCTGCCCGACCACCGTGTGCGCCGGGCGTCCGGCCAGGTCGGCCGCGATTTCCGGGTCATCAAGCCGCAGCCGGCCGGTCGCCGGGTCGTGCCGGTAGCCCTTCTCGCTGACGGTGAGGGTCACGACGCTCACCTGCGGGTCGGCGATCCGCGCGGCGACCGCGGCCGGATCGGCGCCGGCGTACAGCACTTCGCGGACCGCGCCGATCACCTGCGGCCTGGCGTCCGCGCCATCTCGCACCAGCAACGTGTACAGGCAGTCCTGCGGCGCGAGCTGCCCGGCGACCCGCGCGCTGCGCTGGGTCACGCCGCAGCTGCCCCAGTCGCCGCATTCCTCGGTGTAGAACGCCTGGTGCGCCCGGTGGAACGCGCCGATGCCCAGGTGCACGAGGCGGACCCGGCGCTGGCGCGGATCGACCGCCGGCCGGAACGCGGCCGGCACGCGGCCCAGTTCCGCGAGGCTGAGCCTGCGGTCCGCCGGGACCGGAGACGTTCCGGTGCCGACTGTCAAAGCACGGCCCCGAGCTGCCAGGGGACGAACTCCTCTTCGCCGAAGCCGAGCAGTTCGCTGGCGGTGCGCCGGCCGGAGGCGGTGGCCAGGACGAGCTCGAAGATGCGCCGGCCCATTTCGGCCACGGTGGCGGCGCCGTCGGCGATCTCGCCGCAGTTCAGGTCCATGTCCTCGGTCATCCGCCGGTAGGTGGCGGAGTTGGAGCACAGTTTCAGGCTCGGCGCCGGCTTGCCGCCGAACACCGAGCCGCGCCCGGTGGTGAAACACACGACCTGCGCGCCCCCGGCGACCATGCCCGTCACGGAAACCGGGTCGTACCCGGGGGTGTCCATGAAGACGAAGCCGTTGTCGGTGACGGGCTCGGCGTAGCGGTAGACGGCGCGCAGCGGGGTGCTGCCGCCCTTGGCGATCGCTCCCAGGGACTTCTCCGCGATCGTGGTGATGCCGCCCGCCTTGTTGCCGGGCGACGGGTTGGCGTCAAGCGTGCCGCCGCTTTGCCCGGCGTAGGTCTCCCACCAGGCAATCCTCTCCCTGATCGCGTCGGCGACCGCGGGAGTGACGGCGCGGGCGATGAGCAGGTGCTCGGCGCCGTAGATCTCCGGCGTCTCGCCCAGGATGGCGGTGCCGCCGTAGCTGACGAGCAGGTCCGCGGCGGCGCCGAGCGCCGGGTTTGCGGTGATGCCCGAGTAGCCGTCCGAGCCGCCGCACTCCAGGCCGAGGATCAGCTTGCCTGCGGGCACCGGCACCCGGCGGGCGGCGTCCGCGGCGGGCAGCAGTGTCGCGAGCTCGTCGAGTCCCTTCCTGACGGCGGCGGCGGTGCCGCCGGCCTCCTGGATGGTCATCGCCGTCGCGGGGTTGGGGCCGCTGGCCAGGTCCAGGCCGCTGAGCTGGTTGACCTCGCAGCCGAGCCCGATGGCGAGGATGGCCGCGAAGTTCGGGTGCTCGGCGTAGCCGCGCAGCGTCCGGCGCAGCAGATCCGGTCCCTCTCCTTCGACGGTCATGCCGCAGCCGGTCCCGTGGGTGACCGCCACCACTCCGTCGACGTGCGGGAAGCCGGCGAGGCGGCGTTCGGCCTCGCGGGCGATCAGCTTGGCCACGGTGGCCGAGCAGTTGACCGAGGTGATGATGCCGATGTAGTTGCGGGTGCCGACCCGGCCGTCGTCCCGCAGGTAGCCGTCGAAGGTTCGCGGCCGGCCGGCATCGGGCGCGGCGGGCGCGGGAGCCTTGGCGGCCGGGGGCGGACCGCCTCTCATGTCCGGCGCGAAGCGGAGATTGTGCGTGTGGACGTGCTCGCCAGCCGCGATCGGCGCCGATGCCACCCCGATGACCTGGCCGTACTTGCGGACCGGCGCGCCGTCGGCGACATCGCGCAGCGCGACCTTGTGGCCCTGCGGCACCGGGTCACGGACGGCAAGCGGCTGCCCGCCCGGCGGGCCGTCGACCCGCTCGCCAGGCGTCAGGTCCTGCAGCGCCACCGCGATGTCGTCATCGGGTGCCAGCACGAGTAGCCGCTGCCGCGCCGGGGTCATGACGTTCCTCCCTCGTCCAGGCGGTAGGCATGTTTCGGCAGCCGGTAGGCGAGGTCCCGCGCGACCTCGGCGGCCTCGTCGGCGGGCAGCCTGTGCTCGGCGACCAGCCTGGCGAGGAAACCGCAGTCGACCCGGCGCGCCACGTCATGCCGCACCGGGATGGACGGGAACGCGCGGGTGTCGTCGGTGAACCCGACCGTGTTGTAGAAGCCGGCCGTTTCCGTCGTCAGTTCCCGGTACCGCCGCATGCCCTCGGGGCTGTCGTAGAACCACCATGCCGGGCCGAGATAGACGGCGGGGTATAGCCCGGCGAGCGGCGCGAGTTCGCGCGAGTAGGCCGATTCGTCCAGCGTGAACAGCACCAGGCGCAGCCGGGGGTCGTCTCCGAACCTGTCGAGCAGCGGGCGCAGCGCGCGGGTGTAGCCGGTGGGGACCGGGATGTCGCCGCCCGAGTCCGGGCCGAAGTTCGCGTACAGGTACCGGCTGTGGTCGCGCAGCGCGCCCGGGTGCACCTGCATCACGAGGCCGTCGTCGACCGACATCCGCGCCGATTCCGTGAGCATCTGGGCACGGAACAGCTCTGCGTCGTCCGGGTCCGGGCCGTCCCTGGCGGCGTCACGCAGCAGCCGGCCGTACAGCCGTGCCGCGTCGGCGGGATCGAGGTCCGCGGTCTGTGCGGTCGGCGTGCCATGATCGGTCGCCGTCGCCCCGGCACGGCGGAAATCCTCGCGGCGCCGTGCCAGCGCGTCCAGGTACCCGGCATAGCTGCCGGTGTCAGCGCCCGTGAGCTCGCCAAGCCTGGCGACGTCCGCCGCCCAGCCGGGCCGGTCAGGATCGGTGACCGGGTCCGGCCGGAAGGTCGGGATGACCCGGGGGGGTACGGGGGGGCGGGGGCCGGGGGGTACGGGGGGCGGGGGTCCCCCGTGCGGGGAGTCCGTTGCCCCGGGAGCGGCAGCCAGCCGCGCGTGATGCTCGAGGCTGTCCAGCGGCGAGTCCGTGGTCGCGAGCACCTCGATGCCAAACCGCCGCAACAGCGCGCGCGGCCGGTACGCGGGCTCGGCGATCCTGGCGGTGAGCTCGTCGTAGACCGCGTCCGCCGTCCCAGGCCCGAGCGGCTGCGTCACGCCGAAGATGGCGGCGAGGGACTGCTCGAGCCAGAGCCGGCTCGGCGTGCCGCGGAACAGGTACCAGTGCTCGCAGAAGGTACGCCACGCCTCGCGCGGTGCCGCCTGGACACGGCCGTCGCGGTCCGGCACCCCGAGCCGCCGCGGCGAGACGCCCTGGCTGTACAGCATCCGGGTCAGGTAGTGATCGGGTGCGACGAAAAGCGCCGCCGGGTCGGGCAGCGGCGCGTCGTCGGCGAGCAGCGCCGGGTCCACGTGCCCGTGCGGGCTGATCAGCGGCAGGTCGCGGACCTCCGCGTACAGCTCGCGGGCGATGGCACGGGTCGCCGGGTCCGCGGGGAACAGCCGGTCCTGATCCATCAGCACTCCCTTCTCACGCTACCAGTCGAAGGCCGTGCCGTCGGTCAGCCTGTTGACGGGCAGGTAGGCGCGCTCGTACGGGTACCGGGCGGCTAGTTCTTCGTCGATCGAGACTCCCAGGCCGCTGGCCTCGCCAGGGTGCAGGTAGCCGTCGGCGAAGCGGTAGGCGTGCGGGAACACCTCGTCGACGATCGGCTCGTGCCGCATGTGCTCCTGGATGCCGAAATTGGGAATGGCCAGGTCCAGGTGCACGGCGGCGGCCATCGTGACAGGCGAGACGTCGGTCGGCCCGTGCGATCCGGACTTCACGCCGTACAGTTCGGCGAGGCCGAAGATGCGGCGCAGGTGGGTAATGCCCCCGGCGTGCACGGCCGACGTGCGGATGTAGTCGATGAGGCGCGCCCGGATCAGCCGCTCGCAGTCCCAGATCGAGTTGAACACCTCACCGATCGCCAGCGGCGTGGTGGTGTGCTGGCGGACCAGGCGCAGCGCGTCCTGGTCCTCCGCGGGCGTGACGTCTTCCAGCCAGAACAGGTCGTAGGGCTCGAGGTCCTTGCCGAGCCGCGCCGCCTCGACGGGGGTGAGCCTGTGGTGCGCGTCGTGCAGCAGCGGCAGTTCAGCCCCGAAGCGCTCCCTGACCTTTTCGAAGACGCCCGGAATGTGGCGCAGGTACGCCCGGGAGTCCCAGGTCTCCTCCGCGGGCAGCGGCCCGCGGAAGGCCGGCTCGTAGCGCCCGGACGCCACGCCGTCGCCCACGCCGTAGATCTTGCCGAGACCGGGGACCGCGCTCTGGATCCGCACCGCCCGGTAGCCCAGCGCGAGGTGCCGCTGCACCGAGTCGAAAAGCTCGGGCATGTCTTTCCCGCTGGCGTGGCAGTAGGCGAGCACGCCGTCCCGGGAGGCGCCGCCGAGAAGCTGGTAGAGCGGCAGCCCGGCGACCTTGCCCTTGATGTCCCACAGGGCCACGTCCACCGCGGCGATCGCCGCCATGGTGACCGGCCCACGGCGCCAGTACGCGCCCTTGTACAGGAACTGCCAGGTGTCCTCGATGCGATGCGGATCCCGGCCGATCAGCAGCGGAACGACGTGGTCACGCAGGTAACTCGCCACGGCTAGCTCACGGCCGTTGACCGTCGCGTCGCCGAGGCCGGTCACCCCGTCGTCGGTGGTGACCTTCAGGGTGGCGAAATTCCGCCCTGGGCTTGTGACGATCACCTGGGCATCGCGAATCTTCATCGGTCACCTCACCCGCGGGCCGGCCTGCCAGCCGATCGTCAGTCCTGACGTGTCGGCGGGCGCGGGCAGGCCCTCGTCGTCGTGGTCGAAGTAACCGGGGAACCGGTCACGGATCGCTGGCAGGACGTCGAGGACGGAGCGCAGATGTGCCGTGAGCACCCGGTCGCCGCGCTCGGCGTCGCCGGCCCTGACCGCGGAGGCGATTTCCCCGTGCTGGACGATGGCGACGTCGATGCCGTTCGGCTCGGGCAGGCTCAGCCAGCGAACCCGGTTGAGGTGCACCCGGGCCCCGCCGGCGAGCCGGCCAACCCCGTCGAAACCGCTCAGCCGCGCCAGTTCGGCATGGAACATCTGGTCGGCGTCGTAGAAGGCGGCGTAGTCCAGGCGCGCGGCCGCCTGTCGCTGGGCAGACAGCGCGGCCTCGAGCCCGGCGCCGGCTCGCGCCGCGGCGTGCTGGCAGTCCACGGCCAGGATCGCCCGTTCCAGGACCTCGCGGGTGAACTGCGCCTGGCGGACCTGGCGGGTACTGATCTTGGCGACCGCCGTCCCGCGCTGCGGGGAGATGACGATCAGCCCATCCTCGGCAAGCTGCAGGAACGCCTCCCGTACCGGGGTACGGCTGACACCATGAGCGGCCGCGACGTCCTTTTCCGAGAGGGCCTGCCCGGGCTTGGCCGCGCAGTGCACGATGTCGCGCAGCAGCGTGCGGTAGACCTGCCCGCGGGCCGACGACTCCCTGGACCGGCGGCGCAATTGCGGCGCGCCGCGCTCCTCGACGTTCAGCGTTACCATGCGGCCGCCTGCCATGCCGCTCCCCTCGCCGCGATCCGAAGGCACTGTTCACGGGCACGTAATGTACTACCATAGTAGTATAGCACTCACGCAGGAGGCACGATGGCTGAGGTCCTCGAGGCGATCACGGCGGCCCGCCTGCTCCCGGTCGTGGTGATCGAGGACGCGCGGACCGCGCCGCCGCTCGCGGCGGCGCTCAGGCGCGGCGGCCTGAACTGCGCCGAGATCACGCTGCGCACCCCGGCGGCCGAGGCGGCGATCGCCGCGCTCGCGGCCGGGGGCGACGTGCTCGTCGGCGCCGGTACGGTGCTGAACGCCGCCCAGGCGGCCCGCGTCATCGACGCGGGCGCCGGTTTCGTCGTCACCCCTGGGTTCAGCCTGCAGGTGGTGCGGCACTGCCAGGCGCGGTCGGTGCCCGTGTTCCCCGGCGTCGCGACCGCGACCGAGCTGATGGCGGCGCTGGACGCCGGAATCGAGACGGTGAAGTTCTTCCCGGCCGAGCAGCTTGGCGGGGTCGCTACGCTGAAGGCGCTCGCCGCGCCCTTCGCGACGATGAAGTTCATCCCCACCGGCGGGATCTCGGTGGGCAACCTCGCCGGTTATCTGGGCCTGCCCGCGGTGCGGGCGGCCGGCGGCAGCTGGATGGCCACCGCCAGCCTCATCGGCGCCGGGGACTTCGACGAGATCACCAGGCTCACGGCGGAAGCCGTGGCGATCGCCAGCGGCGGACGGGAGTGACTCGTGCCCCTCATCGAGACCAGGGCGGCGGAGCGGTGCCGGTTCGACCAGATCTCCCTTGGCGAGGTGATGCTGCGCCTGGATCCCGGTGATTTTCGCATCAGGACGGCGCGTTCCTTCCGGGTGTGGGAGGGCGGCGGCGAGTACAACGTCGCGCGCGGACTGCGGCGCTGTTTCGGGCTGCGGACGTCCGTGGTGACCGCGTTCGCCGACAACGACATCGGACGGCTGGCCGAGGACTGCATCCTGCAGGGCGGCGTCGACACCTCACTCATCCGCTGGGTGCCCTTCGACGGTGTGGGGCGGGCCGCGCGCAACGGGCTCAACTTCACCGAGCGAGGCTTCGGCGCGCGCGGCGCGCGCGGTGTCTCCGACCGCGGTCACACCGCGGCAAGCCAGCTGCGGCCTGGCGACATTGGCTGGGAGCACATCTTCGGCACGCTCGGCGTGCGCTGGTTCCACACCGGCGGCATCTACGCGAGCCTTTCGCCGTCCGCGGCCGAGGTGGTGGCGGAGGCCGCCCAGGCGGCACGGCGGCACGGCACCGTCGTGTCCTACGACCTCAACTACCGGCCCAGCCTGTGGAAGTCGATCGGCGGCCAGGCCCGCGCACGGGAGGTGAACCGGGCTCTGGTCGAGCACGTGGACGTGCTGCTCGGCAACGAGGAGGACTTCACCGCCTGCCTCGGCTTCGAGGTGCCGGACACCGCCGCGGACTACGGCTCGCTCAGCGCCGCGAACTTCAGGCGGATGATCACCGAGGTGACCCGCCAGCTTCCGCACCTGAAGGCCGTGGCGACGACCTTGCGGGCGGTGCGGTCGGCCACGGTCAACGACTGGGGCGCGGTCACCTGGGCTGGCGGGCAGTTCGCCGAGGCGACGCACCGCCCCGGCCTGGAGATCTTCGACCGGGTCGGAGGCGGCGACAGCTTCGCGTCCGGGCTGATCTACGGGCTGATGAGCTTCGATGACCTGGGCATGGCGGTCGAGTACGGGGCGGCACACGGGGCGCTCGCCATGACGACCCCGGGGGATACATCCATGGCGAGCCTGGCCGAGGTCGATGCGCTCGCGCGTGGCGCGAGCGCGCGCGTCCAGCGCTGACCGGCCGCCGGCCGCCGGCCGCCGGTTCCTGGCGACCTGTTTTCCCAGGCCAGGACGCAGGTTGCGGCTGTTCGCCTTAGTAGGAAATCCTATGGTGGTGATCGTTCCGCGAGGGCCGGTGGGTCCGCTCGCCGCGCGACGGATGACCGCGCACCGGGTGGTCCTCGCGGCGGCGGCGCTGACCACCCTCGTGGCGGCCGCCGTCGGCGCGGCGCTCGCGGCCTTCGCCGGCCAGGCGCTGCCGCAGGCTGTCAGGCACGACCTGACGGTCGCGCCGGGCACCTCGATGGCCGCGCAGGCGCCGGTCACCGCCAGCCAGGTGGCGCCCGTCACCGTCGCGCTCAGGCGGGCGGTCGGCGCGGCGATGCCCGGCGTGCCGTTCGCCTTGTGGCAGGCTTCCTGGTCCGACCCGCTTGGCCTGGTGCCTGGCGCGCTGCCCGCCCATCCGGCCAGCGCCGGCCAGGGGAACACGCCGCTGCTCGAAGCGGCGGCGATGACCGGCATCACCGCTCACGCGGTGCTGCTGTCCGGCCACTGGCCGCGCGGCGGCCCCGGCGGCCCCGGCGGCCCCGGCGCCGCGGCCGCGGGGAAGGCGCCCATCCAGGCC
>DAHVAN010000137.1 GCA_027314595.1 Actinomycetota bacterium
CCCCGGCGAGGGCCATCAGCGGGGCCAGGCCGGCGTGCGTGAGCAGGTTCGGGTCATCGAACACCGCACGCGTTTTATCAAGGCTGTGAGACAATCGCACTTACAAGGTGTCCTCTCGAACTGGCTGCTGGACGCGTCGAATACTCCCATCATCCCAGTTCAGAGGGCACTTTTTCATTAAAACACCGGCAAACTCGGGGATTTCACCGGTGGATCCAGGCTCAGCAGAGCCGCACCCATAACCGACTCGCGATTACTTCCAACGAAGTCTGCGGCAACGGCGCGTTCTGGGCATACGACTTCGGGACCATTACCTGGCCTAACCAGACTCAGCTGTGCAACACTTGGGTTAACTTCAGCGGCAAGCCCTGCCTGGTCGTCCACTCATAGTAAAGTTTACAATTATCATAAGAACGGATACGTAACGATATGCGGCGTAATCGGTGGCTGTGGAGACGCAGCCTGTACGTTCGGGTGACCGAGTCGCTCGTCCGTGGGCTCGGTCGGCTCACCGGCCAGCGATTCCCACGCTCCTCTGGTAACCGTGGCTGGGGCGGCCTGACCAAAGAAGATCTCGCCCGGCAGGGAATCACCCCAGGCATGTCAGGATTGCCGCACGGAGGTCCCCCTCCTCGCGCGGTAGCGATGCCACCGACGAAAAGCCAGCAAAGGCATCAACAACAACGGCGAGGCAACTAACGCCCACTTCAGTTCCGGGCTTCCTGAGCATCCTTCCCAGTGACCGGCGCCCACTGGGAAGGATGCGTGATTATTCGGAGTGCTCGTCCGAAGGCGGGGACGCTTATTGGCGGCCGCTGGGCGAGGCTCAGCCAGTACAGGCTGACGTTGCCTGGACCAGCTCCAAACCCCATCCCCAGTTCTGTGCACCGGAGTTCGCCGTCTGCCCGTCGTTTCTGACGGCGATGAACAGGCCAACCCCCTGAGGAATCTCCTGCGCATGGATGGTGAATGCGATACCGACGGGCATCGGCGACTGGGCAACGGCGACCGGACGGGGAACGTGGTATTTGTTGGAGACTGCTGTATCTCCGCCCGGGGTCTGAGACCCGACATCTGGTCCGCTCTGAGGCGATACCGGCGCCCCGAGAATCCGGGCCTGAGCGTCGGCGTTCGCCCGATCGGACATTGCGGCGGCGCGGCACTCTGGTGGTAGCGCCGGACTCATCTCCGGAATGCCGTCACTGGAGAACACCACCCGGACTGGAATGCCGTCGGCCCGCAACGTACGCTGCAGCCCTGTCGCATCGTAGGTCTGCCGGACCATGACCGTGACTGAGTCCCTCGGTCCCGTGGTGACCGTCCAGGCGACAAGCTTTGTCTCGGCGCCTGAGCCGCCTGTATGCGCGGCTGTCGCGGCGATGGTCACTGCGAGCGCGCTCGCGCACGCGAGCGCCGCGGTGACTGCGATGGCGCGCTTACGGCGTGTCCGCAACGCACGTCCGCGGAGCATGATCTCATCAAGCGGTGTCCTTAGCCGCACGTCAGGGAGCGCATCTCGCGCCACGGTCAGCACCTGGTCATCGTTCATGGTTGCTCCTGTTCCGCCGCTTGAGCGACTGAGGTGAACTCCGCGCGCAACGCTGCAATTGCGCGGGCTAGGTGAGCGGTGACGGTACCTGGCGCGATGCCGAGCGTCTGCGCGGTGCGCGTGGTGTCCAGGTCAAGGAAGAGCCGGAGCGCGATGACCTCTCGTTGCCGGACCGGCAGCCGCTGTAGCGCCGCCATGAGGTCGCGGTCGACGGAAGCGCCTGCGCCGCTGACATCGACCCATGCGCCTGCGACAGTAGGGACGCTGTCCGCCTGCTCGACCGGCAGGCTGGGCAGCCTCACTTCCCGGCGGTATCGTCGCCACCACGACACCCGCGCGTTGAGTGCAGTCCTGACCACCCACGCCTGAGGCGAGGGGTGTCGGCCGACCGTCCGCCACCTCGCCCAGGCGCGGGCGAACGCCTCGGCGACCAGTTCCTCGGAGGCGTGCAGGTCGCCGACACTAGCGAAGACGGCGCGCAGGCAGTCGTCCCGTGCTGTCTCGTAAAACTCGGCGAACCCCGCCGAATCGATGTCCACGCTCCTATAACGCCTCCGGGCGCCGATCCACTTACGCGTACGTCTCGACGGCGCAGGATGGTCACCGACGTCGATCTCGATTTCCCTGATGTAGGTGCCCGGCGAGGCGGACACGGACCTGGAGGCCAGGATCGCACCGTCGGCGGCCCGCTACTTCCGCTAGGGGGCCGCTCAAGACGCCGCTCGGGTCTTCCAACCGACATGCTCGGCTTCTCTGATCCCGGTGACATCAGCCATGCGGCAAGTCAGGCCGTGGCGGGGAGATATGCCTGGCTGAGGGCACTTGCCAGCGGACGGGCGGCCAGGCGGCTGAGTACTGCGGAGCTTGTTGCGGTCGAGAGCGGCGGCGAGCCTGGCACGCAGCGACGCGCCGGTGGGCCGCTGGCCGGCCGGGACGGCGCCGGCGGAGCCGGCGCTGCTCGTGCTCTGCCGCAGCCTTCGGATCTGGGCGCTGATGTCGGGCTGGGTATAGAGCCACGACCGGGAAACTCCTGCTGCCCGGCCGACGCCGGCGAACGTCACGGGGGCGCCGGACCGGTCGAGTTCGCGCAGCGCCTGGACGGCCCTGGACCGTGTCAGCTCATGCCGTCGCGCCGCGGTCTCGGCAAGCGGGTCAGGACGCACTGGCAGCTGCCTCCTTCCTCTCCCCGCCGTCTTGCAGGGAGGAGATGATCTTGTCGAGGCTGGCGGCGGCCTGCTTGTTCATCTCGGCGACGCGGGCCTGCCCGTTCGCCTCCGCTGCGGTGATGATCTGCAGGGTCTGCTGCCGCTGGGCATGATGCTGCGGGAGGAACTCCGCCGTGGTCACGAACATCGGGCAGGTCAGGCACGAATTTGCATGCGGGCAGACCCGGGCCATGGGAAGCTCGCAGTAGCCGTTCGGCAGTGCCTGGGTGGCCCGGGACAGCCGCTGTTTCGCCCACGCGGCCTCACCGAGCGGCCCGTCGGCCCTGAGCTGGACGGGGCGTCCCTGGGCATCGGCCTTGCGGGCCTTCTCCCGGTGGTCCCGGACGGCCACCGGCCCGCGCTATAGGAGCCGTTGCAGCTCATCAACGGTGAGGCCGGTATCCCTCAAGATGCTCCGCAGCGTGCCGGGGCGGATGTCACGGCCAGCGTGAACCGGGACTGTCGTCCGCCTGCCATCGGGATGGTGCATGATGTGGTGGCTGCCGTTGACCCGGCCGACGACGAAGCCCGCCTTCTCCAGCGCTCGCACCACCTGGCTGCCGCGGATGGCGGGAACCGGCGGCATCAGGCCACGTCGGGGACGGTGACCGTCAACTCCTCGGGCACCCCGAATTCCGCGAACCAGCCGTCGAGGGCCTGACGGAGGTCGGCGACAGCCTCCTCCGGGGTCTGCCCCTCGCCGTTAGCGCCGCCACCGGGCAGCGGCGCGTGCGCACACCACCAGCCGGTTTCATCCTGCTCGACGGTGTACGGCACGTGCACGACACGCTCCACGGGAGCATTGTACCCGCGGCCTTCCCCAGGGCACCGACCGTCGTCAAGACCGGTACGCCTGCGCGACCAGTTCCTCGGCCGCCACCCGTTCGGCATGGATTTCCCTGGCTCTGGGGGCCTGTTGCAGGAACCCCGCCCGGGCCGGTGGTGGCCGGCGTGGTGCCGGCAGCGCATGGGGCCAGCGGGACCCGGCCGGGCGGGCCGTCCGGGTAAATGTCCGCCGGAACTGTTGTTATAACAGGCCAGGTCCCTGGCGCGCTCGCCGCGCCGGTAGCGGGTCTCGTCGAAAGATCCGTACATAATGCGCGGGCGTCCCGGGTCCGCCCGTCCGGCCGTGTCCAGCGCGTCCAGGTAGCCTCGGCGTGGAGCGCCGCCAGCGCGTCGCCCGCCAGCCGCGAGGTGGACCGCGGCGCAGTGGACTGGGCGGCCGTCCGGGTCGGTGGCGCTACCTGGGAGGATCTCGATCCCCTGGAGTTCGAGAGGCTGCGGCAGCTTGCGAGCAGCAGCGGCGCGGACGCGGACGCCGTGCTGGCCTCGTTGTCGGACCGGGAGATCGCAAGTGCGCTCGGGCTGGTACACACCGATGCAGACGTGACGGCGGTATCCGCTATTCCGGCTGGCCGAGGAGATGTTCTCGCGGTTCCGCGCGCGGAACCGGGAGGAGGAGATGCAGTCCGGCCTGTTCCGGATCGCGGTATCCACGTACTCGGAGACCGCATTCCGGGAGGCGCTGGCGAACGCGCTGATCCACCGGGATTACACGCGTCCGGGCGCCGTGCACGTCCAGTGGAGGGAGGAGCAGCTCGAGATCTCGAGCCCGGGCGGATTCCTTCGCCATGTCCGTTACCACCGCCACGCCGAGGGCGTTCTCGCTCCGCGCTTGGTCATCCTGCCGCGGGCCGCGGAAATCCAGTGTCGGCCCAGGGCTTCGCGTCGCCGACTGTCGGGGCTCGGAGACAGAAGGTCTCATGGCACCACGATCACCTGGATGAGCCGCTGACGCTCTACAGCGTGCCCTTGATCACAAGCTTCGCCATCACCGGGACCGCGACGGGCCGGGACGTGAACGGCAGCCGCACGACGATCCCCAGCACGACCCAGTTATTGCCGAAGCCCGTTTTCGCAGGTCCCTGCGCTGAGCCGTCGTGGAA
>DAHVAN010000181.1 GCA_027314595.1 Actinomycetota bacterium
CTCGTGGCTGCGGGGGCGCACGGGCAAGGCGGTGCGACGCGGGGCTGCCCGGGCTGGCCGCCGGCCCTGGCCGCCCGTGCGCAGCGCCCGGGCCAGGCGCGGACGTGCCCGTTCCGCGCCCTCTGCGACCATCGCCAGCTCCGCACGCTCTGAGACGAGCCGCAGGCCAGGGGCCGATGCCGCGCTGTGCTTGCCGATTCGCGGCGGGCCTGTCCTGATACATTTAGTCAGGTTTCGATTCCGCTGCGTAGCCTCTATCGCGCGGTGCGATGGCGACGGGCGCGGGAGGGGGGGCATGACGAATGGCATGAAAAGCCGCGAAGGCCGCAAGGTCGCGGTGCTCGGCCCGATTCCGCACGACAAGATCGTTACCAATAACGGTGAGCGGTTCCAGAAGTACGGATGTGCCCTGTATACGGCTGTCGCCCTCTCCGCGCTCCTGGATGCTGACGACACTATCGTCCCGATATCGCACGTTCGCCGGAAGGACGAGGATCCGGTCAGGCAAATGCTCGCGTCCTTCCCGAATATCGACACCTCGGGCATTACGTCTTCGGCCGACAAGGGGGACGTCACCGAACTGAGGTACCTGGAGCACAACCGCCGCGTCGAGCGGCAGATGAGCTTCATGAATCCGATCCTGCCCGCCGACCTCCGCGAGGTGCTCGACTCGGACGTGTTCGTCTGCGTCCCCATCACGGACTATGAGGTGGGGCAGGCGACTTTGCGGCACATCAAGGAGCACAGCGGCGCGACCGTGGTGCTTGATGCCCACGGCCCGACGACGACGCTGGCCCGAAACGGGGAGCGTCTGGCGAAGGTGTGGGCGGACCAGGACGCGTGGCTTCCGTACGTCGACATCCTGAAGATGAACCTGGACGAGGCGAGTTCCACGTGGGTCGGCGCGTCAGCGGACATGACGGCGGGCCCGCTGAGCCAGGGCGCCAGAGAACTGCGCGACCTGGCACATCATTGCCTGGATCGCGGAGTCGGGGCGGTATGCGTGACCCTCGACGCGCAAGGCTGCGTGGCCTTCTACCGGGACGGCTCCGGCAGGGTCAGCGAGGAGTTCGTCGGTCCCGTCCCGGTGCGGCACGTCGTGGACACGACAGGCGCCGGCGACTCGTTCGCCGCGGGACTGGCTTATGGCTACCTCGCGTACCGGGACTACGTCGCGGCCTGCCAGTACGGGAACGCGATGGGCGCTCAGCGCTGCTCAGGCGCGGAACTGGACGTCTACCTGCCGCGAGAGCAGACCGAGCGGCAAATCCTCGCGACGTACGGCCCCCGGGAGCCCCGGGGGCCGCGGTAGCCGCGGGAATCGTGTAGGCCAAATCCGGCCGGGGTACAGACTCGATTCGAGGGGGCGGCGCACCGTCTGTGACCGTCAGGGCGGCCGCGCCGGCATGAGGTGCCGTGGACGGTTTCTTGCTCGCTTACGACGGCTTCGACCCGGAGGCCGAGGCACTGCGGGAGGCGCTGACCTCCACGGGCAACGGCTACTTCTGCACACGCGGCGCGGCGGAGTGGGAAGACGCCGACGGCGTGCACTATCCGGGCACGTACGCGCACGGAGGCTACAACCGCGAGACGACGATCCTTGGCGGCCTGCCCGTGCTCAACGAGGATCTCGTCAACCTGCCGAACTGGCTGGTGCTCCAGCTGCGCATCGAAGGTGAGGACGCGGTCAGGCTCGCCGACGTCGAGTTGCTGAGCTACCGTCACGAGCTCGACCTGCGCAGCGCCAGCCTGCGGCGGCACTTCCGCTTCCGGGACCGCAACGGAAGGCAGACGGCGCTGACAAGCCGCCGGTTCGTCAGCATGGCCGACCCGCATCACGCCTGGATCGAGTGGACCCTCGTCCCCGAGAACTGGTCCGGGCGCCTCGAGGTCATCTCCGCGCTCGACGCCAGGGTGAGCAACGGGGGGGGGCGGGTGTTCCGCGGCGGCGTGCCGCTGCCGGCGAGCCGGACGCTCTATCAGATGGAGGACTACATCCAGCAGGTCCTGGCCTTCGATGTGCGCCAGGGCGAGGCGACGCGGGTCGAGAAGATGGTCGCCTTCTTCACGTCGCGGGACCCGGCGGTCAGCGACACGCTGGTGAGGGCGGCCGGGTCCGCGGCGCGCCACAGCGACTTCCCCGCCTCGTTCGGGCGCCACAGCGCGGCATGGGATGAACTGTGGCGCACCTGCGACGTCCGGGTGTCAGGAAACGAGCAGGTCCAGTCGCTGCTCCGGCTGCACATCGCGCACCTTCTCCAGGTCTGCTCATGGCACACCGCCGATCTCGACGCCGGGCTGCCCGCGCGCGGGCTCAACGGCGAGGCCTATCGCGGGCACGTGTTCTGGGACGAGATGTACGCGTTCGGCTTCATGAACCTGCGGCTGCCCGAGGTCTCGCGAGGGCTGCTCATGTACCGCTACCGCCGGATCGGCGAGGCGCGGGCGGCGGCCCTTGAGGCAGGGTTCCGGGGCGCGATGTTCCCGTGGCAGAGCGGGAGCGAAGGCATCGAGGAGACCCAGCGCGTCCACCTCAACCCGCTGTCCGGCCGCTGGGAGCCTGATCTCAGCCACAACCAGCGGCACGTCAACGCCGCGATCTTCTTCAACATCTGGAACTACTTCCAGTAGTTTCACGAGAACTACCCGGGCGCGCGGCAGGGCGGCCTGCGCAACAACGCCTACACAAACGTCGTGGTCGCATGGCTTTGCGACATCGCCGGCAAGCTGCTGTCGCTGCTGCCGTCGAGCAGCGCGGAAGGACTGCGCGCACGGCTGGGCATGGGCACCGACGAGCTCGAGCTGTGGCAGGACATGAGCCGCCGGATGTTCGTCCCCTTCCACGGCGACGGAATCATCAGCCAGTTCGAGGGCTATGAGGACCTCAAAGAACTGGACTGGGACGGCTACCGCGCGAAATACGGGAACATCCAGCGGCTCGACCGGATCCTGCGTGCGGAGGGCGACGACCCCAACCGCTACAAGATCTCCAAGCAGGCCGACACGGTGATGCTGTTCTTCCTGTTCTCCGGGCAGGAACTGCGCGAGATCTTCGAGCGGCTTGGTTACGACTACGATCCCGGCACGGCCGAACGGAACGTCGGGTACTACGACCGGCGGACGTCGCACGGATCGACGCTGAGTTTCGTCACCCACGCGGGAGTGCTCGCCGCCATCGACCCGGAGAGCTCCTGGCAGCGGTTCCTCGTCGCGCTCCGCAGCGACGTCGACGACATCCAGGGCGGCACGACGAAGGAAGGGATCCACCTCGGTGTCATGGCCGGGACGCTGGACGTGATCCAGCGGTACTACGCGGGCGCCCATGTCCGCGACGGCGGCCTGTGCTTCGAGCCCCTCCTGCCGGGCGCCCTGAGCGGCATGTCATTCCCCGTGCAGTTCCGGGAGGCTACGGTCCAGGTGGAGCTCGGCGGCGGCCGGCTGACGCTGCACGTCCACCCGGAAAGCTCGAGCCATCCGCTGCGGGCCGGAATACCCGGCGACATCCGCGAGCTGCGGCCCGGGGACCAGGCCGTGTTCGACCTCTCGCGCTCCGCCGCGGGAAGGATGAGGCGACCGTAGGGTGACAGCACGCTTCGTTCGGAAATCTGAAATTCTTTTTCCCCGAACGGGGCCGTGGCCTTCGCCTCGGCGGCTCAGCTCTCCCGTCCGGCCGCTGCCCGGTCTTTCATCCCATCTGGGGGATGCCCCCCGGGCCCGGCAGCGGGTGAAATGGGTGCCGGGCCCAGGCGGCCGCCTGAGCCAGGCCTCGTGAGCAGGGAGGCGCGGCAATGACCAGCGCGCAGACCACCGCGGCGGGCACGGTCCCGGCCGCCCGGGTCGCCCCGGAGGGCGTCACCGCCGCCGCCCTCCCCGGCACCCCGTTCCCGCTTGGCGCCACGCCCGGCGTGCAGGCCGGCATCGCGGGAACGAACTTCGCGATCGCCTCCTCCGTCGCCGACAGCGTCACGCTGTGCCTGTTCGACCAGACGGGCGGGGAAACCCGCGTCCCGGTCCTGGACAACGACGCCGACGTCTGGCACGCGTTCATGCCGGGCATCGGCCCTGGCCAGGCCTACGGCTACCGGGTCGGCGGACCCTGGGACCCGGCCCGCGGCCTGCGGTGCAACCCGGCCAAGCTGCTGCTCGACCCCTACGCCAAGGCGATAAGCGGATCGGTCGCCTTCGGGCCTGAGGTACTCGGCCAGGACCAGGCCGACCCGGCCAGGCCGAGCACCCTGGACTCCGCCGGGCACGTGCAGCGCAGCCTGGTCACCGACACCGGATTCGGCTGGCAGGAGGCCGGCAGGCCCTGGCACCGCTACGCGGACTCGGTCGTCTACGAGATCCACGTCAAAGGCTTCACCATGCGCCACCCGGACATCCCGCCCGAACTGCGCGGGACCTACGCCGGCCTGGCCCACGAGGCCGCCATCGCGCACCTGACCGACCTCGGCGTCACCACCGTCGAACTGCTTCCCGTGCACCAGAACGTGCCCGAGGCGTTCCTGGCCGGCCGGGGCCTGACCAACTACTGGGGCTACAACACGATCGGCTACTTCGCGCCGCACAACGGCTACTCCGCCGCCGTGCGGGCCGGGCGGCCCGGCGGGCAGGTCGCCGAGTTCAAGGCGATGGTCGGCGCGCTGCACCGGGCCGGCCTGGAAGTGGTCCTCGACGTGGTGCTCAACCACACCGCCGAGGCCGGCCCCGACGGGCCGACGCTGTGCTTCCGCGGCATCGACAACCTGGCCTACTATCGGACCGTGCCCGGCGACCCCGGTGCCTATTACGACACCACCGGCTGCGGCAACTCGCTCAACGCCGGTGATCCGATCACGCTGCAGCTGATGCTGGACTCGCTGCGGTACTGGCTGGAAGAGATGCACGCCGACGGGTTCCGGTTCGACCTGGCGCCCACCCTGGCCCGCCAGGAGGGCGGCTATGACAAGGTGGCCGCGTTCCTGGACATGGTCTCCCAGGACCCGGTGGTCTCGCGCGCCAAGCTGATCGCCGAGCCGTGGGACGTCGGCCAGGTGGACAGCTACGACCTGGGCCGGTTCCCGCCGCTATGGCGGGAGTGGAACGGCAGGTACCGGGACACGATCCGCGACTTCTGGCGCAGCCACCCGGTAGGCATCGGCGAGTTCGCCACCCGGTTCGCCGGCTCATCGGACCTGTACGGCACGGCCGGCCGGCGGCCCACCGCCTCGGTCAACCTGATCACCGTCCATGACGGGTTCACCCTGCGCGACCTGGTCTCCTACAACGACAAGCACAACGAGGCCAACGGCGAGGACAACCGGGACGGCACCAGCGACAACCGGTCCTGGAACTGCGGCGCCGAGGGCCCGGCGGACGACCCGGACATCGCGGCGCTGCGGGCCAGGCAGTCCCGCGCCCTGCTCACCACGCTGATGCTGTCCTTCGGGGTGCCGCTGCTCCTCGGCGGCGACGAGATGGGCCGCACCCAGCAAGGCAACAACAACGCCTACTGCCAGGACAACGAGATCACCTGGTTCGACTGGGCGTCCCCCGACACCGCGCTGCAGGACTTCACAACCAAACTGATCGCGTTCCGGCGCGCCCACCCGGTCTTCCGCCGCCGCCGCTTCCTGGCCGGTGCGCAGGCCTCGGAACTTCAGTGGTTCACCCCGGCGGGCGCGCCGATGGACGGCGCGAACTGGGCCGACCCGAACGCCCGGGCTATCGCCATCTACCTGGACGGGTCCGATGACCCCGACCGCGCCGAGGACGGCACGCCGCTGACCGACGACGACTTCCTGGTCCTGGTGAACTCCTGGTGGGAGCCCCTCGGCTGCACCCTGCCGCAGACCCGCCCCGGCGCCGGGTGGCACGCCGAGATCGACACCTACGACCCGGACGCCCCCGGCGCCTCCGGGGGCGCGCGCGGCGCCGGCGCCGGCGAGCAGGTAACCGTCGGGCCCAGGTCGGTCATGGTGCTGCGCGCCGCCCCGGCCGGGTGAGCGAGTGCGAGGATCCCCGCAACGTAACTGGGGCACCTGCGCATCTGGCCCGATAGGACCGGGGCAGCCGCGCATCTGGCCCAGAACGCGGCACGAGCGAGTGGTCCGGTTGGGATGCACGGGACGCAGGTTAGAGGCGGTCATCGTTACCAGCCAGATATGCGGCAGAGCCGGCCGCGCCGGCCCCTCCGCTCCGGTGCGCCGACCTCGGCCGGCCCCACGCGAACGGACGCGCCCGTGCCCCAATGGCTGGCAACGCGCTCCGTCCCGGCAGCCGCGCAGGTCGCCGGCCGCCCCCCGTCCGGGGCTGGCCGAGCAGGCTCCCGGTCCGGGCGCAAACGGAGTCCCCCCGCCTCAACCAGGCAAAACATCTCGACGGAATCTGGCGGGAAGCGGCTTGCCCCGGCCGCCGCCGGACAGCCCGTACCCGGAAGCCACCGACGGTCCCAGGCACGGAACCTGCGGACTACGGCAAAAGGGCGTCGGCGCTGCCGTCAGGAAGGAGAACGGCAATAGCGGCATACGGGTGCGATTGGTACCCGAAAGTGACGGCATGTCTGCGCGCGCACGCATTGCTACCGCTTACGCTTGCTGTTGATCGCGGCAACTAAAGAAACGGATGTTTTCTATGGCTCAGAAGGTGCAGATCCTTTACATCGACGACATTGACGGCAGCGAGGCCGAGGGCACTATCCGCTTCGGGCTGGACGGCGCCGAGTACGAGATCGACTTGGGCGCGGCGCACAGCCAGGCGCTGCGCACCAGCTTGCAGCCGTACATCGCACACGCGCGCAAGGTCGGCGGCACGAGCCGGGCCGGCCGCGGCGCCCGGCGCGGCGAGGGCGCCATCGACACGCACGCGGTTCGCGCCTGGGCCAGGGAGCAGGGCATCGATATCAAGGAGCGCGGCCGGGTGCCGGCCGATGTCGTGGCTAGGTACCGCGAGGCCACCGGGCAGTAAGAGCGCAGTAAGAGCAAGGCAACAGCCTGAAGCCAGCCGTGGGGAGATTACGGGTACGCGGGTCCCGTCGGGGAAGCTCGGGGCAGGAATACGAGCGGCCGTCCCGGCTGCGCCGGCCGCGCGGACGCCGAACCAGGCCGTTGCACGCGGGCCGCCCGGGCGTCAGCCTCGATGGCACTGGCGGTGCGCGCCCGCACCGGGCCACATAGCCTGATGCCATGCGGACTGCGCGATCGGATAGGAGCACCGGTGGCCGACGCCGATGACGTGCGCCGCCTGGCGCTTGATCTGGCGCACGTGGAGGAGATCGATAGCGAGGGCTTCGACTTCCGGGTTGGCGGTAAGGGGTTCGTCTGGTCTTACCCTGAGCGCCACCCGGGCCAGCGGCGGCGCATCCGGACCGACATCGCGGTGCTCTACGTTGGAGACGAGGCCGAGAAGCAGGCCCTGCTGCTCGGCGAGCCGGAGAAGTTCTTCACCGCGCCCGGTTATGAGGGATGGCCGCTGGTGCTGCTGCGGCTGGCCGAGGTGGACCCTGGCAGGCTGGCCGAGCTCGTGACCGACGCGTGGCGTATGCGGGCGCCGGAGGCGCTCGCGGCCGGCCGCGACGGGGACGGTGGCGTGCCGCGGGAGGGACCAGGCCAAGCGGGGCGGTAGGCCAGCGCAGCCGCGAAATCACCGACCCGCACGTAAGCATCTGGGTCGAACGGCCGGCTGTGCTCCGGTGCTCCGGTGCGCCGGCCGGCGTCCGCAGCGGCTCGGCCCGTCATCCTCGGTCAGCTTGATCGTCTCGCTGGCCATCACAGGCACGAGGGCTGTCCCTGCCTAGGATCGCCATCCGAACCGGAGACGTTGACGGCTCGGGAAGGATTAGGGGTGACGCGCCTGGGGTGATGCTGCCGATCAGCGTGGCCCGCTTCGCTCCGGTGCACGAGGGGATCGTGCCTTCGATGCCGTTGAAGGTAAAAACCCGAGGACTGCGAACGCTATGGCCTCCTTCGCCTCAGCCGGGATTCCGAGGTCATCCGAGCGGTAAACAGGCATGGAGCCGAGGGCCGCGGTGAGGGAGCGCATCAGGACGGGGTTGTCCGCGCCGCCCCCGGAGATCACGATCTCGGTGACTCGATGGTGGCGGCAGCTCGCGGCGATGGTCGCCGCCGTGAGTTCGGTGACGGTGGCGATGACGTCCTGGGCGCGCATTTCCCCGAATTTGCTCACGGCCGCGAGCAAGTATTCGAGATTAAAGTATTCTTTGCCGGTAGATTTCGGTCCGGTTCCTTTGTAGTACTCGTCGCCGAGCAGGTGATTGAACAGGCCGGCGTGGACTTGACCGGCCGAGGCCCAGGCGCCGTCGGCGTCATAGGCGGATTCCCCGCCGCTGTAGTGCAGGACCGCGGCATCGATGAGGGCGTTGCCCGGCCCGGTGTCAAAAGCCAGCACCGGTCCATCCGACGGTACGACGGTGAGGTTCGCGATACTGCCGATGTTGAGCGCCGCGGGCGTGCCAGATCGTCCTGACAGCAGCAGTGCGTCGACGGTGCCGACGAGGGGGGCGCCCTGCCCGCCCGCCGCGATGTCGCGGGTCCTGAGGCCGGACACGACCGGCAGCCCGCAGAGCTCGGCGATCCACGCCGGTTCCCCGATCTGGAGGCTGCCCAGGGCTTGGCCGCCTTCCAGCCAGTGGTACACCGTCTGGCCGTGTAACACCACCAGGTGGGCTCGGCCTGCGCAGTACCGGTCCACCGCGATGGCGGCGGCGCGGGCGAACGCCTGACCGAGCGCCGTGTCGAGCTTGGCTACGTCGGCCACCGTGATCTGGTTCGGCGGCAGCACGGCACCGATTGCCTCGTGCAGGGCGGGGTCGTATTCGACGACCGAGCTTCCCAGCAGCCGCATCGTGAGTACGTCCCCCTCGAGGGCCAACTCGACGGCGGCAACGTCGATTCCGTCGTATGAGGTGCCGGAGATCAGGCCGATGATTCGCAATTCTGGATTCCCTTCACGCCTGCTTACGGTGATCAGGTCGGGGGAGGACTGGCCGGCGGCCCGTCGGCCGCGTGCGGGCCGGTTGCGGTCTTGTCGCTCCGGGACAAGACCTGCCGCTGTTCGTTGATCCAGCCAACCGTCCTGCGGACTCGTTCCGCCTCGTTCTGTCTTCCCTGTGCGTGCAGGACTTCGACGGCGAGAACCAGTGCCCGTACCGCCCAGGCGGGATCGTGGCATTCCTGGAGTATCGCGGCCGAGTCCTCCAATTCCCCGGTGTCGACCTCGCCTGAGCTCAGCGCTTCTGCCAGACCGATACGTGCGCGGTGCTCTCCGCCGTGAATGCCGAACGGTCCCAGCCCGCCCAGCGGTATCTCAGGCTCAATCCTGCGATACGCGCCATGAGGTCCATCTCGGCTGGCCAGGCATACCGGAACGGGATGCGCCGGAACCGCCCTTTCCCGTCGGCCGAGACAGTGACATGGTTCGACGTGAACTGCTGGGTCACGGTGTCGTACTGGTCGAACCCCAGATGGCCGCCGCCCTCGCGACCGGGCGCCACCGTGAACGGGACTGTGTCCTGGCCCGGCGGCAGGTGCCGCAGGTCCGGCACCCCCACCTCGATCAGGAACAGCCCGTCCCGCCGCAGGTGCGCTGCCGCGTTGCAGAAGACATCAACCTGCCCGTCCTGCGTGGTCACGTTGCCAATCGTGTTGAACACCAGGTAGACCAGGGAAAACTGGCCAGCTACCCGCGTCGTCGTCATGTCGCCGATCGTGACCCTGACCTTGTCGCCGCCTGGCTTGCCGGCGATCCGCGCAGCCATCGCCCGGCTCAGCTCGATGCCGCTCACCGCCACGCCGCGCGCCGCCAGCGGGGCGGCGACCCGCCCGGTTCCGACAGCAAACTCAAGGACCGGACCGCCATCAGCCAGGCTTTCGAGGACGTCCGCCATCGGCACTACCACCTCGGGCGCGTTCGCGCCGCCCGGGGAGTCGTAATCGGCTGCCACGCTCTCCGGGAACCAGCCATCGGCGAGATCGTCTTCCTCCACAAGCCGCTACCCCACCATCCAAAGGAAGACGCGTCAACGTAATTTCCCGGTCCTTCCTGGACAGATCTGAGCGCTGACACGCCGAGAGCAGCCACCAACAACCGCTGGGAACCGACAACTAGACGTGGGGGGCACACATCCTGTGACCCCCAGCTATAGATGGCGGCTGGCGGCGGGCTGTTTAGGCGCTTTGCCAACGTCCCCAGGTTTAGTTGGCGGTTATGCCCAGGTGTTCTTGGCGGCTCCGTACATGATCTTGAAGCGCGCTACGGTCAACCCTGTCGATATGCCGCTCGCGGCGGCGGTCAGGACGCTACATTCCGCGCTTGTCGGCAGTTGCTGCAAGCGGGAGGTCTGGTGGCACTGCCCTTTACTTCCCAGGCTTCTGTGCCTGACTGTCCGGTTTTTAGCGTTGCGTAACGGGTTGGTCACGATTGGGGCTCGCGCTGTGATACGGCCGTGAACGCAACGAGGGTCCTTGTTATGACTTCGGGTGTCGAATCCACAGTCACCAGCAGCAGGAGCCTCGCCGGCCCCGGATTTTGCCATGATCGTGCCCGTCCCGTCCACCGGACCCGGTGATGATGCCACAGCCGGGGAGGAGAATCCCCTGGCCGCCAGGGTCGCGTCCGGCCCGGGCGCGTGGCAGGACGAGGACTGGCTCGCTGGCCTGCGCCGGGAGTCCCTGCTCGAATCGCTGATGGCGGACGGGATGATCGCCGCCGCCGCGTCCGCGGACCATGGCCGCAAGCTGGAGCGGGCGCTGAACGCCGGGGCCACGGCCCTGACCCTGGCCTGCGGGGCGCTGTTCCCGGTGGACAGCACGCTGGCCCTGGTGCCCGGCCTGCCCGGCGTCCCGGTCCGGCCCGGCGTCCCGGTCCCCGCCGCGCCTGCCTGCTCCAGGGCCCGGTCCGGGGAGGACCCGGCCCGGGCGATGTTCGCCCATGATGCCGCGCGTGCTGACATTCCCGCAGGCGACGACGGGTTCGCGTTCGGCCTGGAGCTTACCCGGATCGACGGCACCGCCTTGGAGCTGTTCCGGAACGCGGAGCTCCTGGAGGAGTCCGGCACGTCCGCGCCTGGCGGGAAGCCGCTGCTGCGGCTGGCCGGGCTGCTGCACTCGGCCAGCCGGCGGTGGAAGGCCGCCGCCGCCGGCCGCTACCTCGACGGCCAGAACACGCTCGCGCGCGAGCTGGAGGAACACTACGGGCCCGGGCAGCTGAACCTCGCGGGCCGCGGGTTCTTCTCCTTCGAGCGGTGGCTCCGCTTCTCCGCGGCCGGCGCCCGCCTGCTGTGGCGGGTGAAGAACGGCGCGAAATCCGTCCCCTTCAAGACCCTGGACATCCTCAAGGACGGCTCTGAGCCGGTACTTCTCCGGGAGAGCAGCGGCATGCGCACCCGGCGCCGCAAGAAAGCCGGCGACAGGACCCTGCCTTATCTCCCGGACACCGTCGCGC
>DAHVAN010000144.1 GCA_027314595.1 Actinomycetota bacterium
CGCCGCCGGCTTCCCGCCCGCCGCTGCCCCGGACGCCGGCTCCCCGCCCGCCGCCGCCCCGGCCGGCCTCCCGGCGCCCCCGGTCACCCCATCGGCCGCCGCGCGCGGCGCGGTCGCTCACGCCTACGAGCGCTACCGCACCCTTCGCCGGACAGCAGGTAGCGCAGGTACAGCCGCGGGTCGTTAAAACTTTGTTGCGTATAACCAAACATCTCGGCGACGCTAATGGCGCGATAACAACATGCCGTTTACCCGCGCTGCCGGCCTTACGGGATCGTGACGAGGGCAGGGCCCGCTGAGATAATCGCAGGCACCTAGAGTGCGAGGAATTGCTATATGAGCCTTGAGCCTGAGGGCCAGCCGAAGCCGGCCACGATGGATGTCGCCAGCCTGGTCGCGATTGATGTCCACACGCACGTGCACCGGTCGGTCAATGCGCCGCCGGTCAGCGCGCAGGACAACGAGCACCTCGCCGCGATGGCCGCCTACTTCAAGACGGCGGCGGCCGCGTTCACCGTCGACGACCTGGCCGCGTACTACCGCGAGCGGAACATGGCGGCCGTCACGTTCACGATCGACAGCAAGGACGCCCCGGCCGACCCCGCGCGGGCGACCAGCGAGGAGATCGCCGAGCGCGCGCGGGACAACGCCGACGTGATCATCCCGTTCGGCAGCGTGGACCCGGCGCGCGGCGCCGAGGGCGTGCGGATGGCCAGGCGGCTCATCGAGGACCACGGCGTGCGGGGCTTCAAGTTCCACCCGAGCAGCCAGGGGTTCTACCCGAACGACCGGTCCGCCTACCCGCTGTATGAGGTGATCGAGGCGGCGGGCCTGCCCGCGCTGTTCCACACCGGGCAGACCGGGGCCGGCGCCGGGACGCGCGGCGGCGGCGGGATCCGGCTCGCGTACTCCAACCCGATCCACCTGGACGACGTGGCGGTCGACTTCCCCGACATGGCGATCATCCTCGCGCACCCGTCGTTCCCGTGGCAGGAGGAGGCGCTGAGCGTCGCCACCCACAAGCCGCAGGTCTACATCGACCTGTCCGGGTGGTCGCCGAAGTACTTCGCGCCCATCCTGGTGCAGTACGCGAACACGCTGCTGAAGGACAAGGTGCTGTTCGGCACCGACTTCCCCGTGCTCACCCCGGAACGCTGGATGTCCGACCTGGCCAAGACCGCCATCAGGGACGAGGTCAAGCCCGGCATCTTCAAGGACAACGCCGTCCGCCTCCTGGGCCTGGACAAGCCGGCCGGCTAGCCCCGGCCGCCTTCGGCCGGGGCTAGCGCCCCGGCCGGCTAAATCCACGACTCCTGCATCACGCGCACCTGGTCGGCGACGGTTACCGCCATCCCGGTCAGCGACAGCACCTCGTCCGCGCTGAACCCGGCGGCGATCTCCTCGAGCACGAACGACCCCGACCCCGGCGGCCGCCGCAGCAGCGCCAGGTCGGTGACGATCGTGTCCACGACCCCGCGCGCCGTCAGCGGGAAGGTGCAGTCCTGGACCAGCTTGGGCGTCCCGCGCGAGTCGGCGTGCTCGAGCATCGCGATCACGTGCCGCGCCCCGACCGCGAGGTCCATCGCGCCGCCGATCCCGCCGCCCACCATGCCGGGCACCGACCAGTTGGCCAGGTCGCCGTTGCCGCCGACCTGGTAGGTGCCGAGCACCACGGCGTACAGCCGGCCGCCGCGCGCGATCTCGAAGGAGGTGACGCTGTCGAAGAACGAGGCCCCCTCGCGCAGCGACACGAAGTATCCCCCGGCGTCGTGCAGGTCGGGGTCGAAGTCGTCGCCGCGGGCGAACTCGCCGTAGTTCAGCATGCCGTTCTCGCTGTGCAGCGTGATCGGCCGCCCGGACGTGAAGTTGGCGACCTGGGTGGGCAGCCCCGCGCCGAGGTTGACCACCGCGCCGTCGGGCAGCAGCCCGGCGACCCGCCGCCCGATCTGCTCGCGGGTCAGCGCGGGCTTGCCGAAGTACTCCCGCGAGCTGGAGGCCGGCCGGTTGACCCGCATCGGCAGGTTCTGCACGTCCATCCGCACCGTCACGGGCACCACCCGGGTGACGAAGACGCCCGGCAGGTCCACGTCCTCCGGCGCGATCGCGCCGGTCGGCACGATCTCCTCGGCCTCCACGATCGTCACCCGCGCTGCCTTGGCGAACGACACGTTGAAGTTGCGGGATCCGCCGCGGAACACCAGGTTGCCCATGTGGTCGGCCCGCTGCGCGCGGATCAGCGCGAAGTCCGTGGTGATCGCCCGTTCCAGCACGTAAGGGCGCCCGTCGAAATAGCGGATGTCCTTGCCCTCGGCGATCTGCGTGCCGTACCCGGTCGGCGTGTAGACCGCGGCCAGCCCGGCGCCGCCGGCCCGCATCCGCTCGACCAGCGTCCCCTGCGGGACCATCTCCAGGGTCATCTGGCCGGCCAGGATCTGCTTCTCGGCCTCCGACACCACGCCGGGCCGGGCGGAGAAGCAGGTGACCAGGCGCCCGATCTGGTGGCTGTCGGCGAGCAGGTGCGCGGTCGGGAAACCCGGCTGGCCGAGCCCGTTGCAGTACACGGTCAGCCCGGTGGGCCCCTTGTCGCGCAGCGCGGTGATCAGCGTGGACGGATACCGGTGCGAAACCCCGAACCCCGCGATGCCAAGGCTCGCGCCGTCCTCGACGTCCGCGACGGCTTCGTCCGCCGAGGCCATCACCTTACTCATGAGCCGGCCCTTTCCTGCGTGTGCCTGGAGATCCAGCCGCCGATGAGCGCCGCGACCTCCGCGTTGTTCTTCTCCAGCATCATCGCGTGCCCGTTGCCGTGAATGCCCGCCTCGCCCAGCCGCATCTCGGTCACGTCCGCGCCGCACTCGCGCAGGTACTCCGCGGTCGCGTGGCAGGACGGCTCGAAACCCGAGCACTCGGCCGACACCACCGCGACCGGCACCCCGCCGAGCTTGGTGTCGCCCCGGCCGGGCCCGAACGAGACCGGCACCGACGTCAGCCCGTAGCTGAAGTCTCCGAGCACCGGGTGCTTCGCGAACGGCGGCCCGGCCGGCTCGACCGCCACCAGGGCCCTGACAAGCGAGAGCCGCTCGGACAGCGCCAGCCACCCGAACCCGCCGCCGAACGAGTGCGTGAGCAGCACCGACGGCCCGATCCTGTCGAGCAGCCCGACGGCGCCTGCCCGCATGTCCTCGTGCGCCCGCACGATGTCCGGCGGGAACGGCTCCTGCCAGGCAAGGAACGTCGCCAGCGACGGGTCGGACCGGCCGCCGCCGCCCGGCCACTGGGTGTGCTCGGGCAGCCCGGGCGGCGACGGCGCCGCGAACGTCGCCACGAAGCCCTCGTAGGTGGCCGGCGGCCCGTAAGGCCCGTAGATGTCCGGATGATACGGCGACCGCCCCAGCCCCGGCCGGTCCACGGTGTACACCGCGAACCCGTCCCGCAGGAAGCAGGTGGCCCACCCGGCGCGCCCGTCCGGGGTGGTGAGCATGTCCAGGGCCTGCCCGCCGCCGCCATGGACAAGGACAAGATTGTCCCGAACGGCCGGTGGCCTCTGATACTGCACATGCGTCCCGTACACGCTGGTGCCGGCCGGCCCGGCGTGTTCGCGCAGCCCGGTGAAGAAATGCCCTTGATCGGCGATGACCAGGGGATCCATGGCTGTCAGCCCCAGATCTCTTCGGCGGTCTGGGCGATGAGCTCCAGCTTGGCGCGCTCGTCGTCGATGGTCAGCGAGTTGCCCTCCACGGTCGACGCGAACCCGCACTGGCCGGAAAGGCAGAGCCGGTCGATGTCCACGTACCTGGCGGCCTGCTCCACGCGCCGCTTGAGGGTGTCCTTCGACTCCAGTTCCGGCGTCTTGGTGGTGACCAGCCCGAGCACGACGACCTGGCCGGCGGGCACGTAGCGCAGCGGCTCGAACGTCCCCGACCGCTCGTCGTCGTACTCCAGGAACAGCCCGTCGACCTTCAGCCCGCCGAAGACCGCCTCGGCCACGAAGTCGTACCCGCCGGAGGAGAACCACGCCGACCGGTAGTTGCCGCGGCACATGTGCACGGTGACCGCCATGTCCGCCGGCTTGTCCGCCAGCGCCTCGTTGATGACGGCCACGTTGATCTCGTGCTGGCGCCCGGGGTCGAGGCCGCCGGCCGCGGCGTTGGCCCGCCACGCCGGGTCGTTGAGGAACGCGAAGATCGTGTCGTCGAACTGCAGGTACCGGCAGCCGAGCGCGTACAGTCCCGCGACCTGCGCCGCGTAGGCGGCGGCGACGTCCGCGCGGAACTCCTCCAAGCCGTCGTACGGGCTGTTGGACAGGTCGGCACGGAAGTGCGCCATGCTCGGCGAGGGCACGGTCAGCTTCGGCGTCGCCGTGCTGACCGTGTCCGCCAGGAACCGGAAGTGGTCCCCGAAGATCACCTCGTCCAGGCCGACCTTGCCGGTGATCTCCGTGGCGTTCGGCGTCCAGGAGATCTGCCCGTCCTTGCGGTACACCGGCAGCGGCGCCCCGAGCGCGCCCTTGCGGATCCCGGGGATGGCGTGCAGGAAGTCGGAGTGCCACTGCTCGCGGCGGAACTCCCCGTCGGTCGCCGACCGCAGCCCGGCGTCCTCCTGGAGCCGGACCGCGTCCCTGATCGCGTCGTCCTCGACGGCCCGCAGGCCGCCGGCGGTGATCTTCCCGGCCGCGAAGTCCGCCCGCGCCCGGTGCAGCGCGGCCGGCCGCAGCAGGCTCCCGACGTGGTCGGCGCGGAACGGAGGCCGTGTCCTGCCCGCCTCCGGGGCGGCCGGGCCCGGTTCGCTCATCGAGGTTTCTCCCGTCAGAAGAGGTTGTCGGGCAGCCCGAAGTGCATCCGCGCCACCTCGGCCGCGACGACGTCGTGCCTGGCCGAGATGTGGCCAAGGTACATGGACATGTCCCGGTAGTGACGCTGCATCGCGGTGCCGCGCTTGGCGGCCGAGGACGAGGACGCGGCGAAGAGCTCGGTCGTGGCCTGGCTGGCGAGCTTGGCCGCTATCTGGATCATCGCGTACATCGCGGCGTCGTCCTCGCGGGTGAACGGCTCCCCGGTGCGGTGCCAGCGCTCGGCGAGCTCCATGTACCGCTCGCCGCACCCGACGATGATGGCCTCGGCGCTGTCGATGAGCGCCCGCGCCTGCCCGTAGTGCCGCTGGTATTCCTCGACCGTGTACCGCGGCACCTGCGGCGGGAAGTACGTGTTCTTGGTCCTGATGGTGTTCTCGTACTCGTGCAGCGCGCCCTTGGCCGCGCCGATCACCGGGATGACAAGGCCCGCGTGGTACATCGCGTAGATCCGGCCGCAGAACAGCGGCTCGTCGTGCAGCGCCATGCCCGGCGCCGGCGTGGTGGTGTTGTGCGTCCAGTCCCCCGAGCAGGTGCAGTGCTCGGGGACGAACACGTCGTCCACCCGCACGCTGTTGGACCCGCTTGAGTTCATCCCGATGATGTTGCCGTTCCCCCAGTCCCGCAGGACGGTGACGTTCTCGATCGGCGTGCAGATCGTCAGCAGCCCCTGCGACTCGCGGCCAGGGACCAGCGTGTTGCACATGAAGTGGGTCGCGTGGCCGACGCCGGAACAGTAGTCCCACTGCCCCTTGACCAGGTACCCGCCGTCCACGGGCGTCGCGGTGCCCATCGGCGCGGCCCGGTGCGGGCACTTGAAGTCGCCGGCCGGGCCGAAGATCTCGCTCTGGCCCTGCTCGGGAAAGAAGGCGCCGATGCCCTGCGCGTGGTGCGCGCCGAGGCACAATCCCCAGGCGGTGCCCGCGTCGCCCTCGGCGATGGCCATGATGACCCGCCAGAAGGTGTCCATGCCGAAGGCGTAGCCGCCGAACCGCCTGGGCTGCAGTATCCGGTAAAAGCCGGCCTCGGTGAACTTCTTGTCGAGTTCGGGCGTGTGCTTGCCGAGCCGCTCCGCCTCGTCGGCCTGCTCGCGGACCGCCGGGGTCAGCGCCCTGGCGCGGGCGATGACCGCCTCCGGCGTCAGGTCCGGCTCCGGCGCGGGGACGTGCGGTCGGGGAATGGTCTGCTCTGGCACACTACGAGCCTGATATACCCGCTAGCCGTAGGCAAGCACCGCGCACCAGCGGAAACGCCCCGTTGTCCGCACGGACACACTTGCTCCCCGCCTCTTGTGGCCCCGCCACGGGTTCCCGGCGGGTCCCTCCTGCCCCCCGCCACGAGTCGGTGGGGTCGGGCGGCCCGGCGGGTCGCCGAGGTGTGTCCCGCCGCGCATTGCAGGGTCGCTCACCACGAACAGGGCCGAGGTCCTGGCGCAGCCGGACGGGCAGTTCGAGATGATCTCGAACGCGCTCCCTGTGCGTTCACGTCGGCGGCGCGTGGACTCCTGTCAGCACCACCCTCCGCCGCGGCCCGGACGGGCTTTGCCGTGAACACGGTTGACGCTGCGACCGGCAAGGTGCTGTTCATCTCGGGCAGGCCGATGATGTGGGACTCCGCCCCGGCCAGGCGGCTGGCCCAGCCGCCCGGCGCGACGTCGGCCGGCAACGGGGAGGTGTTCACGGTGCCCGCACCGGTCTCCTGGACGGCGCCATCGGTGACCTCAGGCGACTCCTTCCAGCTCAAGGTGCAGACGACTAACGTGCTGACCGCGAACGACAAGGCGACGGCACTGAGCTCACCATGGTCGCCCCCACTTGACTTCACGGTTCTGTCCAATGACCCGGCGAACGCGCCGGCCATTTCAAGCTTCGACTATCCCTCCGGGTACTGGGGGCAGCCGCAGGGCGCGCCGGGGGTGTTCACCATCGGAGCCAACGGCGACACCAGCATTGCCGGGTTCGAGTACGCGTTCGACAACCAGTCGGTGGCAGCGCCCGCAGCCACCGACTGCAACTACAACAACGACGGCGGGCTCGGCACCTCGGTCAACAGCGGCGGCGGCGGTAACAGCAGTGGCGAGCTGGCCCTCGTCAGGGGCGGCACGCAGCAGATCCAGGCGCCGCTGAACCTGTCGCCGGGCCGGCACACGCTCTACGTCCTGGCGTTCGACTACGCGCACAACCCCTCGCCCATCGCTTCGTACACGTTCTATGTCGCCCCGAACTACTCCGGCGAGCAGACCACGTACGTCGACGGCAGTTCGCTGGTGAGCCAGGCGACGGGAACGAACGCGTCGCTGGTCGTGTCGCAGGCGAACTGCTGCGGCATGACCTGGGCGAGCGGCAGCCAGTTGCGGTTCGCGGGCACGGCATCAGGCCAGACGTTCACCGTCCCCGTCGCCGTGCCGGGCGCCGGCACCTGGCAGCTGGGCGCCGAGATGACGCTTTCGTTCAACTACGGTGACGTGCAGGTCGACCTCGACAAGTCCACGTCGGACATCAACCTCGCCGGAACGGCGACCGTGCCGTTCGATGGTTACAGCGCCACCGTCTCCGGCACCTACCTGGATCTGGGCACCCAGACGCTCACCGCGGGCACGCACACGCTGACGTTCACGGTCACCGGCAAGGACAGCAGCTCGCAGGGGTACGAGCTCGGGGTCGTCTACCTGACGCTGAGCCCGACCAACCGCTACGAGGCCGACACCCTGACGCTGCCCGGTGCCACGTCCCCGTCCTGGACCGGAACGAACACGCCCTCCACGACGACGATCAGGCAGCAGTGCCTCAACGAGAGCACCTGGTCGGATCACTGCGAGGTCCTCTTCCAGAACGCGACCGTGCCCAACCCGCCCGGTACCCCGGCGGGAGGCTTCACCATGACCTTCGTCGCGCCGATCTCCTCGGACTACGCGCTGGGCGTGAACCTGGGAATTTCCTTCGACTTCGGCGAATTGGAGTTCGAGCTGGATCCGTCAAGCAGCGATATTATCCTGGATAACAGCCAGGCCGCCCCCATCAACACGGACAGTTCGGTGATCTCATCGAAATACGTGTTCCTTGGCGGCGTATACCTGAGCGCGGGCCTGCACGTGCTGAGGGTCAGCGTGGTGAATACCACGACCACGACGGGAAACGAGTACAACGCGGGCATCAACTTCCTGACCGTGATTCCGGTGACCGGCGCGCTGGATAAGACATTCACCGATGCGATGAACAACCAGGGCATCGCGACCGACGGCGGAAGTGACCTCGCGGGGAATTTCGACCTTACGAACACCGCGACGGGCGGCAACCTGTCGCTGAACGCCCTGGAGGCCGCCGGGATCACGCCCGGCACCGGGCCCACGTTCAGCCTGAACGGCGCCGCGTTCACGATGCCTCCGCTGCGCACGGACGGATGGGCGGGCGGAGGTCTGGTCCGCCCAATGGCCCGGTGTACGCGGCCACGTCGGTTTTCGTGCACGGCGGCGACGCTGAGGTTCAGCCTGGCTGGCCTCTGGGGGCGGATCAGCTCAGCATCCTGATCCAGATGACGGAGACGTTGCCCGGCGGGGCCTGGCTGTGCAAGATCGACTTCCTGGCCCGAGATCTTGCCGCCCCCTTGGTGCGTCCCGGCGTTGTCCTGCTGATCATGGAAGGGCCCAAGGTCGTCGCCACGGCCGTGGTCACGGCCGCGGCCGAACTTGGAGAAGCTGGCGAGAGCTGACTGGCACGCTGCGCGGTGAGGTTGCGGGCGGCTGATTACGGGTGGCGGGTCCTTGACCGTGATCATGCACGGTGCCACGATGCCCGCGCCGGGAGGACGACCCCCCGCCCCTGGCATCGCGGGTTCAGCCCGGGTGCGTGACGGCGGGGACCACGCGGCGGCGGGTGCGGGGGGAACGGCGCGGCGGCAGCGGCCCGCGCCGGTGCGCCCCCGCGCAAGAGGCGCGGGCCAGGCTGCCGCCCCCGCGAACAACGGGCCCTCCGCGATCCTGCCCGCAGCAAGTGCGGGAATCCGCCCCCGCTCAGCGCTTTCCCCGGCTGGCTCCGGCGCGATGCCCAGGCACGGCAAGGAGCCGGCAGGCCGCGCAGCGGGCTGCCCTTGAAAGAGTAGAGAAAATTGTCACAGCGGAAACACGCGTTGTCAGCCGCGCTCGCCGCACGTCAGCGATGCCGGGAGCGCATTTGGCCCTGGTCACCGTCCCACGGTTGCGGCAACATGCGTTGCCCGCCCCGGTTGTCAGACCTCCGGCGCATCCGGCAGGCTCGCCTCGTGACGGCTTTCCTCCCGGGCCGCCCCGGCGTCCGGCCAGGGCACGGCACATTCCGGCCTGAAGGGCCTACCCTGGTGTCATGACGCTGACCGTGCACCTGCCCGGCGAGCTGGCCGCCGCGCTGGAAGCCGAGGCCGCCCGCCGCGGCCAGACCCCCGACCAGACAGCCGCCGACCTGCTCGCCGAGCGGCTGCCGCCCCCCGGTGCCCGGCGCAGGCTGGCATTCGCCGCCGTCGGCTCCTCCTCGTCGGGGCGCAGCGCGGCTGACGCGGACGAGATGCTGGCCGAGGGCTTCGGCCGCGACTGCTAGTGCTGGTCGTCGACACCGGCCCGCTGGTGCCCACTGCCGACCGGGCTGACAAGGACCACCACGCGTGCCGGGCGCTGCTGGAAGGCGACGCCGGGCCGCTGGTGACCACCGGCCTGGTCATCGCCGAGGCCGCCTACCTGATCGACCGGCAGCTCGGCCCGGCCGCCGAGGCCGCCTTGTATTCGGCCGTCATCAGCGGGCAGCTGGAGGTCGCCGGCCTGGACCTTGGCGACTGGGAGCGCATCCGCGAGCTGGTCACCGCCTACGCCGACCTGCGGCTGGGCGGGACCGACGCGTCGGTGGTCACGCTGGCCGAGCGGCTCGGCGCCACCCGGATCGCCACCCTCAACCACCGCCACTTCCGGGTCGTGCGGCCCCGCCACGCCGCCGCGTTCGAGCTGCTGCCCTGACCATCCCGCCGGTGGGATGCTAGGCCCCGTGCACCCCGCCCGCCGCCGGCTGGCCTTCCTCTCAGCCGCCATAAGCCACCATCGCTTGTATCCTGGCGGTGGTGCTGTCGGCCGGGACGGCGTCGGCGGCGACGTCTCCCGCAGCGCAGAACGGCGTCGGGGCCTCACACCCGGTAATGATCTTGCCCGTCGGGATCTCACGCCCTGTTTCCGCTGGTGAACGTCGGTGCGACAGCCTTCCGCAGCCTGGGCTTGCGGCGGGTGCGTGTGTTGCCCCAGAAGACGCAGCGGCGGGAGACGCATTGCCTCAGGGCGGCGTGTACACGCTACGCAATGCGGCTGGTGATGTGGTGCGGACGGGCCGGACGTCGAACCTGGTGGCACGTGAGGCTGCGCACTTCAATGATCCGGTGCTGGGGCAGTTCCGGTTCCAGGTCGAGTACCGCACCGGTGTGTATGCCGAGCAGCGTGGCCTGGAGCAGTTGCTTTACGAGCAGTACCCTGGCGCCCAGGCGGCCAATGGCGGATACAACATGATCCGGGGCATCAGCCCGCTGAACCCGAACGGCCCCGGTTACATGCAGGCCGCATACGACTTCCTCGCGAGCCTGGAGGGCGGCGGCTGATGGCGAAGGTGAAGTACCGCGAGGGCGACTGGTTCGCGGTGCCGCTGCTCGATGGCGGTTACGCGGTAGGTGTCATTGCCCGCGCGAATCCGAAGGCCGCCTTGCTGGGGTACTTTTTCGGCCCGCTTCGCTCAGAGGTTCCTGCTCTTGATGAGGTTGCGGATCTGAAGCCGGGTGATGCGGTCCTGGTCGGGAAGTTCGGTCACCTCGGGATCGTCCAGGGCAAGTGGCCGCTGCTGGGGCGGGCCGATGGCTGGGACCGGCAGGAATGGCCTACCCCGGTGTTCGTCCGGTACGAGGAGCTGACGGGGCGCTCCTTCCGGGTTTTCTACGACGATGACGACCCTGCCAGGCTGCTGCGTGAGGAGCAGGTCGCTCCTGGGGAGGCTGAGCAAGCGCCCAAGGACGGCCTGATGGGGGCGGGTTATGTGGAGGCCGTTCTGACCCAGTTGCTCGCCTGAGGTTCGCTCACTCACGCCAGGGCCGCCGCGCGTGTCGCGCGGCGTGTGCGTGTGCTGCGCCTTTCCCTGGGCATCGGTTGTCGCGTGGCGCGGCGCTCTGGCGGGCTGCCCGGCTCGTTTCGCGCGCCCGCGCTGGCATGCTGGGCCTGCCAGCGCCGTTCTCCTGCTTATCCCAACGCCCGCTGGCGCCTGTCGCGTTGCCTGTTCTGCCCGTTTCCCAGCCTCTGTTCGTCTACCACGCACCTATGCATCAAGATGATCTACGCTCCGTCCGGGACTTCGCCCGGAAGGAATGGCCCCTTCGGGGCAGTTGCCGCGCGTGTCCCGTCGGCGACACTGTCCACGACGGGACGCCGCAGGTCATGGACCTGGCTGACGCGGAAGCTCAAGATAACGGCCGCAGTGCCTTTCTTGACGTCCCCGGTCTCGTCGATCACCAGCACCGCGCCCGGGTCGCCCAGGTGCTCGATGACATAGCCGCGCACGTCGTCACGGACGCCGTTGGCATCCCACTTCGCGCGGGTCAGCAGGTGCTGCATCCCGTCCGGCGAACGGTCGCCGGCGTGCTCGGCGATGGTCCAGCAGTTCTTGCGCGGCAGTTCGGCCAGCAGGCCCAGCACGAATGCCCGCGCCCGGCGCCGCGGCTCCACCCTGCGGAAACGGCCGCCGATCCGGGTCATCAGCTCGTCAAGTACGCCCAGCCAGCGGCCGGGATCTACGCTGGGGCCAGCGGCCACCAGACGGTCTTCTCGTGTCGTCACAAACCGGGATGATCAGACGGTGGCCGCCCCTGTTTCCAGCACCGACACGCCGAAGATCATGATCTGCAGCCGGAGTGCTAGCATGCGGGCCGTGACTGTGTTCCGCGAGGCCGGACCCGATGACTTCGAAGACATCCTGCGCCTGTACCGGCAGCTGCACCCGGGGGACCCAGTTCTGCATGACGGGTCTGACGCAGCGGCATTCGCGCAGATTGCGGGTTCACCCGGCCTGCACCTGTTCGTGCTAGAAGCCGACGGAGTCGTCGTCGCCACGACGTACCTGAACATCATCCCGAACCTCACTCGTTCCGCGTCGCCGTACGCGGTCATCGAGAACGTCGTCGTTGACGAAACCTTGCGGGGCACGGGACTGGGCAAGCAGATCATGGCTGCCACGCTGCGAGCGGCATGGGACGCGGGCTGCTACAAAGCGATGCTGCAGACGGGCTCGCGCAAACCTGCCACACGCGCGTTCTACAGAGCGTGCGGTTTCTCGCCCGACGCCAAGACGGCCTACCTCGCTCGCCCATCGTGATGCCATGCGCTGAGCACCTACATCATCACGGCCTGGAAACACCTCAGCGGCCGATCCCGGACATGAAGATCACGATCTACGGCTGGAGTATTAGGGATGACTGAACGCGGGGTAAGCGGGCGCGGCTGCCGTGATCATGCCAGTTTGTGGAACAGACCAATCAGACGACAGCCGCTGGCGCCAGCGTAGAAGCCGAGCTGTCCACTTCGAACGATGGCACATCCCCGACCGAGCGGCTCGAACATGGCACCGATCATGGTGGGGCCGACCGGGCTGACATCGGCAGCGGTCTGCTGGCTGGCCAGGGCGGCGGTGACCTCATCGAGGTAGACGACCCGGTGCCGGTAACCGTGCCGGATGATCAGGGTGCCTGCGGCCAGGTCGAGGTCGGCTGCCTGGAGCCGGACCAGGTCGGCCTCGGGTACGGCGTGGATGGCGACCAGAGCAA
>DAHVAN010000146.1 GCA_027314595.1 Actinomycetota bacterium
CGGCGCTCCCCGGGGGGACGGCGAGACGGCGGTGCCCGGCCCGGACGGCCGGGCGCTGCGCAGCGACCTCCGCGCCGAGGCGGCCCGCCTGCTGCTGGTCTCCCGCGCGATGCGGCGCTCGCCGATCGTGCGCCGCCTGGCCCCCTAGCCGCCCGGCGCGGGGAGTTGGGCGGGGCACCAGCCCTGCTGACCGCGCGCCCGGCCGGGTCCCGGTTCCGCGGCAGGTAAGGCGGCGGACGGCGCCCGGCCGCCGCGGCCCGGCCGCCGGCCGTTCCCCCACGTCTGTTCCAGGCGGCACATCATGGCCCCAGTCCCCTCGCCGACGGGCGGCTGCCGCCTTGGCGGGGCGGCCTGCCCGAGTAGCGACGCGAGCGTCTCGGCTTCCCGCTCCTCTTCGGTGCTGTAGGCGCTGCGGCCCAGCACGCGCCGGACAGAGAACGCGTCGAGACCAGGGGCCAGCTCCCGCGCCAGGCCCTGCCAATCCAGCGAGCCGTGACCGTGTTCTAGCAGCATGTGGGACACTTCGTGCAAGATGATGTGACCCTGGTGCCACGAAGACGTGGCTTCCTCGTGGAAGACGTGGTCTGCGGTGTCGGTGCCGATCCACACCCCGCACGGCGCCCCCGGCCCGCTGCGGAACGGGTGCAGGTAGATCTTCCTGCCCCGGCGGGCTTCCACCCTGTCCAGGAACCGGCCCATGTGGAACGGGGCGGGAATGTCGAGTTCTGCTGCGATCGCGGCGCACCGCTCTCTCCGGGCAGGCACAGGTCACCTCTATGTTGCTCAAGGGTCGCCAGCCGGGCGGGGTCGCCGTTAGCGCGGTCCCCGCCTTCCGGCGGGCCAACGGGTAGATCCTCCACCGGTAATAACGGGCCAAAGACAGCGGCGGTTCAGGAACTGCCGCTGCTTTCCCCCTGGCCGGCGCTCTGCGCCCTGGCCTCGGCAATCGCGACGCGCCGGATCATGTCGGCGAACATCTCCCGGCCCTCGGCGTCCATCCCCATCAGCGCGCGGAACTGGACACTGGTGATCTTCGCATCCCGGAGCAGGGCCAGGAGCTTCACCTGCTCCTCCACAAGCCCGAGCTTCTGCTCATCGAAACTTTCAAAAAAGAAGTTCGGCTCGACGCCGAACACCTTGGCCAGCGCCTGGATGATCCGGAACCCCGGGTTCGTCTGCTCGCCGGTTGCCAGCCTCCAGATCGCGTTCGGCGAGTATTTCTCGCCCGCGACCTCCAGCATCAGGTAGGACACGTCCTGAGCCGACAGCGGCCCGCGGCCCCCCGGGTTCGCGTGCTCCATGAGCCAGGAGATCTTGTCGGCCAGGGTCTCCAGGGCCGGCACGCCCCCGTTGCCCTGCCCGGCCTCATCCGGCATTACTCAGCCTCCCTCATCCACACTCTTCAACACTTCATGGTAGCGCATCCAGTTAACGAACGCAGCGTGGTTGATGACTGTCCATCAGCGTCACATACACTGGCTCTACTTTTTGAGTAGATGTGATGACTCAGAATAAAGTGATGAATTATTTCAGTCCTTGACTTTTCTGAGATGGGACGATGGCAGTACACCGGTCGCAGGCTGCGGGCACGGGCCGGGCCGCCACCTGGGCGGGCCGGCGGTGAGCGGGCGGGCGCCGGCGCGGGAGATAGCGGCGTCGGCCTTCCAGTACCTGCTGCTCGGCGGGTTCACCGCGGTCGCCACCGGGATCTCCGCCCAGGGCCTGACCGGGTTCGCCCGCGCGAACATGGGCCTGACCGGACCCTGGCCGTACCTGCTGTTCCTCGCCCTGGACGGAGCGGCCGGCGTCTGCGCCGTGCTGCTGACCCGCCGGGCCGCGCGGGACGAGCCGGGGCTCGGCCCCCGCCTGGCCGTCTGGGGGCTGGTCGCGGCCTCCGCTGCCTTCAACGCCAGCCACGCGCCGCACAAGCCCGGCGCCGCCGAGGCGTTCGCGATGATGCCCGTCGTCGCGGCCGTCTTGTTCGAGTTCACCCTGCGGGAACTGCGCGAGCGCAAGGCGGGCCGCGCCGACCGGCGGATCGGGGCGGCGCGCTGGCTGTACCCCGTCGAGCGGTTCCGGGTGCAGCGGACGCTCGCCGCCGACGAGCACCTATCGGCGCAGGCCGCGACCCGCCGCGTCCGGACCGAGCAAGCCGCCCGGTGCCTGTACCAGCTCCGCTGCGCACTGGCCGCCCGCGACGCAGCGCCCCGGCCGGGCGCCCTGGCCGTCCGCCGCGCGCACGC
>DAHVAN010000149.1 GCA_027314595.1 Actinomycetota bacterium
TCGCCGCGGCGGAGGCCGTCGACGCCGGCATCACGACCGTGCACGACTGGGCGCATAACATCCGCGGCCTGGACTGGGCGCAGGCCGGCCTGCGGGCGCTTGGCGAGGCGGGGCTGCGGGCCCGGTTCTCCTACGGCTACCAGAGCGGTCACGCGAACGACCGGCTGATGGCACTCGACGACCTGAGCGCGATCAGGTCCAACTGGCCCTCCTACCACGCCGATGACCGCATTCACCTGGGCGTGGCCTGGCGGGGAACCGGCGGCTCCAACCCGGCGATGCGGGTCGCGCCGGAACTATACCGTGCGGAGATCGCGGCGGCGCGCGGGCTTGGCCTGCCGGTCTCGGTGCACGCGTGCGGGCCGCGCGCCGCCGCCGGGCAGGTCGAGACGTACGCGGCCGGCGGCCTGCTCGGGCCGGACCTGCAGCTGGTGCACCTGAACAACGCCTCGCCCCGTGAGGTGTCGCTGGCGGCGGAGCACGGCACGCCGGTCAGCGTGTCGCCGTTCACCGAGCTGCAGATCGGCTACGGCCAGCCGGTCACCGGGCAGCTGCTCGCCGCGGGGCTGCCCACCGGGCTGTCGGTCGACACGACGATGCTGTCCGGCAACGCCGACATGTTCGCGATCATGAAGGTGACGCAGGCGTGCGCGAACGCGCTGGCCTACGACGAGTTCGCGATGACCGCGCGGGACGTGCTGCGGCTGGCGACGATCGACGGCGCGCGGACGCTTGGCCTGGGCCCGGTGACCGGATCCCTGACGGCGGGCAAGCGCGCCGACGTCATCGTCGTGTCGGCCGACGCGCCGAACATCGGCGTGCTCACCGACCCGGCCCGGCTCCTGGTCACCGCCGCCCACCCGGGCAATGTGGACACCGTGATCGCGGACGGCCGGGTGCTCAAGCGTGCCGGCGCGCTCACCGGATATGACATGACCGAGGTGAGCCGCTCGGCTCGCGCCGCGCTGTCGGGCGTGCTCGCCCGCGCCTGATCGTCCGCTGACCGACCGGGCGCGCCGGCAGGGCGGGTTCGGTGGTTGTCCGGTATATATGGACATGCCACCCGCGATCGGGTCTGGTCGCCCCGCCGCTAACCCATCGGAGTCCTATGCGCCTGTCTGGCCGGCTGCTCATCGCGAGCCTGGCGGTGCTTGCCGGGGGATCCGTGGCGGCCTGTTCGGCCACGCCGGGGATGGCCTACGCCAACGGCGCGACCAATCCGGGGTCGCGGCCCGCGACCGCCATCGCGGCGCCGCGCACCGCGGCCAGGGCCGCGATCGCCACCATGCCCGCCGGCCCGCCGATCGTGGTCGCCGGCGCGCCGCGCGGTGTCAGGGCCAAGGCCGGCATCCTCGCGGACGCGGCCACCGGCCAGCTGCTCTGGGCGAGGGAAGCGGATACCGAGCGGCCGATCGCGAGCATCACGAAGGTCATGACGGCGTACCTGATCCTCCAGGCTGGGGACCTGAACCGGAAGATCGCCGTTCCCAAGGGCGTGCTCAACTACGTCTGGGAGTACGGCGCCGAAAGCGGCGGGCTCGTCCCGGGGAACGTGCTCACCGTGGACGCGCTGCTGCACGCGCTGCTGGTCGCGTCGGCCGCGGACGCCGCCTACACGCTGGCGACCGCGTACGGCCCGGGGATACCCGCGTTCGTGGCGAAGATGAACGCGGCCGCCGCCAGGCTCGGGCTGACGCACACGCACTTCACGTCGCCGGACGGGCTGCCGTACCCCACCGAGACGTCCACGTATTCCACGCCGGCCGAACTGCTCGAGCTCGGCGAGATCGCGATGCGGTCCCCGGTGTTCCGCTCCATAGTGGACGAGCGGTTCTACAGCCTGAGCAAGGGCCCGGGGCACCGCGCCTACTGGTGGGGGAGCACCAACGAGCTGATCGGCTACTACCCCGGCGCGATCGGGATCAAGACCGGCTACACCGACGGCGCCGGGCACTGCCTGCTGTTCGAGGCCGTGCGCGGCGGGCGCACCCTGATCGGGGTCGTCCTCGGCAGCCCGCCCACCGGCCCCGCCTCCGGTGCCCAGGACGCCACCCGCATCCTGAACTGGGGCTTCGCCCTCAAGCAGGCCGGCTAGCACGGCCGGCTCGCGCGTCTGTCATAGCTGCCTGGCGCCGACATCCTGCTGTGACCTGGCAATGATTCGCTGGAGGGCCGCCACGCGGCGCTCGAATGCCTGGCGGCCGGCTGCGCTGAGGCTGGCTGAGGTGCGCGGGAACTTGCCCGCGAATCCTTTGCGGATCTCGACGTAGCCGGCCGACTCAAGGGTGGACAGCTGCTTGGACAGCGCCGAGTCGGACAGGCCGAGCTCGTCGCGGATGTACGTGAAGCCGGCCCATTGCGCCGCCGCGAGCAGCGAGACGATCTCCAGGCGCGCCGACGCGTTTATTGTGTGTAGTTTGACCCCGGTACCGGGGTCACACTACACACAATAAGGCAGCCGCATGTCAGGCGGCCTCGCCGGGCACTGGATCAAAGTCCTGCGGCACCACATGTTCCGCATCGTCCACCGCTCGCGACCATCGAACGGCGGGCCAGGGCGGCGATGAAGTCGCTGGTCACGGCGCCGATCCCGGTCACGTCGTCGTAGCCCCGCGCCTCGGTGAGGCTGCTGTCCGGGCCGAGGGTGACCAGGCAGGCGGGATTCGGCTTCACCGGGTCGTTGTAGCAGTCGGGCGCCAGCGTCAGCGCGGGCGGCGCGGCCGGCACGATGTCGCGGATCCCCGCTGTCCCGCGCAGGTCGTACAGCAGCGGGTTGGCGAACCCGATGGCGTGCCGGGCGGCCTGCTTGGCGTCGGCCTCCAGGCCGGCCACGATCGGTGACGCGCCGCTGGTCCCGCCCTCGATCTGCGTGCCGTAGCCGCTGCCAGGGGTGGTGAAGCCGATCATCCAGCCGGTCATGGGGCTGGCGTCGGCGGCGATGTCGGGCACCTCGCGGCCGGCGGGCAGCTTGCCGTGATCGGTGGCCAGCGACGCCGGGACCACCCCGCGCTGATAGGCGGGCTGGGCGAACAGGATGCTGCGCCCGCCGGTCGATCCCTGCTCGAAAGTCCCGGGCGGGGCCTGCTGGTATCCGGTGCCGGCGGCGTTCTCCTGGGCGCCGTTGTCGCCCCAGCCCAGTTCGCCGGTCACCGCGCCGGTCCTGCCGATCTCCAGGGTCGTCCCGCCGACCGCCGTCGCCCACGGGTCGGAGGCGGGGAACGTCACGCCGGCGCCGCCGTCATCCCCGCCGTCCCCGGAGTCGAAGTTGAACCCGATCCCCTCGGCCGCGCCCTGCTGGAAGATCTTCGTCCACGCCGCCGCGGTGGCCTGGGTGAAGTCGCCGTTTTCCACGATGCTGAAGGACTCGGTCGACACGTCGGCCAGGTGCCTGTCCACGATGCGCGTCTCGGCGTCGAGCAGGTTCTGCTGCTGGACCTGCGGGTCGGCTGAGCAGTTGGCGGCGACGTAGACGACCTTGGCGGCGGGCGCGATGATGTGCGCCGTCTCCACGTCGAGCGGTTCCTCGGGCAGGTCGGAGGCTCCGTGGCAGGACGCGGCGAACCCGGGCCCGGTGTTCACCGTGAACTGGCCGCGGGCGTATCCCGGCAGGTGGTAGCTCCTGAAGAACCGGTTCGCGTCCGCCAGCATCGTGGGCAGGCTGCCGTCGAGGACGATCGCGACGGTCGCGCCCCTGCCGCTGCCTGCCAGGACCCCGTACGCCGACCGGAGTTGCCGGGGCGTGTATCCGCAGACCGCGTCGGGGGCCTTGGTGCGGCCGTCGGCCCTGGGGATGGAACTGACGTGCTGCCCCCACCAGTGCGAGCAGGCGAACGAGGCCCACGGACTGCCGCCCGCCCTCGCGGGCGCCTTCGGCGATGGCATCGCGCGCGCCGCGCTGCCCGCCGGGCCGGAAGCCAGGGAGTAGGAGTCCAGGCCGGTCACCGTCGTCACGTCCGCGCCGATCGACGCGGGCACCGATATGCCTCTCACCGGCGCGTACCCGGTTACGCTGCCGCCGGTGACGTTGCTGTAGGCGTGGATGGAGGTGTCCAGGGCCGAACTGAGCTTCGGCGCGGTTCCGCTCACCGCGACATAGTGCGCGGTCGCCGACACCACCCTGAGCCCGGCCGACCTGGCCCACCTCTCGACCGCCGCGACCTGAGCCGGCGTCGTGCCGAAACGGGCCGAGAACTGCGCCGGGGTCAGGTACCTGCCGTAGGCGCGGTTCCCCGGCGTGGACGCCGCCGTGATGAAGCGCGTCTCCGCCGCGGGGGCACGGCCAGCCAGCCAGATACGGACCGGCACCGTCACCGCGGACCGCGCCGGGCCGTCGTCGGTGTCGTAGCGCGTCCAGGTCGGAACGGGACTGGGCAGCGCCACCCTGGCCCCGGCCGCCAGCGCCACCCTGGCCCCGGCCGCGGACGCCAGCGCACCGGGAGCGGACCCGGCCACCGCCCCGCCGCCCAGCCCGGCGAGCATCCCGGCCGTCATCAGGCACGCCCGCCAGGCACCGCTCCGCTGCGTCCCAGCGGCCCCGCGCATCCTGCTCATCTGACTCCTCTTCACGTGTGGGCGGACATCCAGACCTGTAGACGACGACACCCATGATCACGTTGTCAATTGAGCCGGAAAGTTCTCCTCGCCTACCTCTGGGGCGGCGGGGCCGGCGGCCGGTCCAGGTCGTTCTCCTCTGGCCCTCCCTGCGGGCTCGCGCGGCCTTCCGCGCCCACCTGCCCCATCCGCAGTTGCCCGAGCACCTGGTCGATCTGCCTGCTGACTTCCCCGGGCAGATAGGGCCGCGCATGCTCGTGCGCCACCGTGCTCACGTCGATGAGCAGCCGGGCGTCCCGCCGCCCCAGCTTGACCTGGGCGGCATTGAGCAGGCTGAACAGGGCTTCCCTGATCACCTCCTCGACGGGAAGCGAGCGCATCCGCCGCACATACTCGCGGGCGTCCTGCGCGGACCCCGCCTGTTCCTGCCCGGTCCCGTCGTCCGGTCCTGCCGTGCCCATGGTCAGCCAGCCTCCCGCAACGTCCAGCGGCCGGGCGGGCATGCTGCCCGCTGTCGTCATCCAGGCCGCGCCGCCGATTATAGGGATCGCGCGCCGCCGGACGCAGGACGTAGGCGCGCCAGCCGCGGGCCGGGAAGGCCGGACGTCCGGCTCTTGCTGGCGCCTGTCGCAGCCGGTGCACAGACCCCGCTCATCGCGCGGCGCCGCAGGTGGTCCCGGCCGGAGGTGACCTCCGGCCCTGCCCGTGACGGCCGTGAGTGACGAGCCTGGAATGGGCTTTGCGGCGTGGCCGCGTCAGGTAGCGAGCAGCGCGGAGGAGGTGGCGTGAGCACCATGAGAACCGCTTGACCACCCACTACATGGACGAGGCCGAGTACGCGGACCGGCTGGCGATCATCGACCACGGCCAGATCGTGGCCACCGGCTCCCCCGATGAGCTCAAGCGCCAGCTGGGCGCGGACACCGTCGAGATCGTCACCGCGGACAACGCGGCCGCGGCCGCTCACCTGGAGGCGGACGGTTTCCTGGTGGGCGGCGGCGAGGAGCGCCTGGTGGTGTTCGCCGAGGACGGCGAGGCCCTGGTGCCCCGGCTCATCGAGACCGCCGGAGTCAGGGTCCGCACGGTTCACGTGCACCGGCCCACGCTCGATGACGTGTTCCTGCACTACACCGGCCGCCAGATCCGCGACGAGGCTGCCGAGCACATGAGGCCCGCCCAGGCCCGCGCGCGCATGGCGCGCCGTTAGGAGGGCGGCCATCACGACCAGTGCCCTGGAACTGCCCGGCCGGCCGCTACCGGATGAGCGGGAGAGCCTGGCCGAGGAACTGCGCACGGTCGTCCTTGCGCCGCTGATCGGCGTTCGCCTGACCTGGCTGGTCGTGGCGGAGGTGATCGGCGTCGAGCTGCTGATGGCGGTCACCATGACAGCGTTCGGAGTGTTCGTGGCCAGCCGCATCCAGCGGATGGAAGGCTTCTCGGTCGTCATGCAGCTGCTGCTGTTCCCGATGCTGTTCCTGTGCGGGGCCCTGTTCCCGCTCACCGGCCTGCTCGGCTGGCTGACCGTCCTGACCCGGATCAACCCCCTTACCTACGCCGTCGCCCCGCTGCGCTCGGTCGTCTTCGCCGCCCAGGACATGCCCCCGGCGGCCGCGGCGAAGTTTTCCAGCACCGTCACCTTGTTCGGCCACGCGCTGTCCGACGCCGCGTGCGTCGGCATCACCGGCGCCCTGGCGGTGGTCTTCCTCGCCCTGGCCGTCACCGGCTTCGGCAAGCCCGACTGACCCGCGAACGTGCCCATGACACGGCGATCGGCAGCCAGGAGCGGCCCGTGGTGACGGAAGGCAGGGACGCCGGGCAGACCCCGGGCGCCCCGGGCGGGTCAGGCGCGCGGACCGGGACCGCCGCGCACAGGGGCCTGGGGATGATCGTGGTGATGACCGGGGTGCTGATCACCGCGGTGGACACCACGATCGTGGTGCTGGCCCTGCCCGCGATCGAGCGGGACCTGCATGTCCCGCTGGCGTCGGTGATCTGGGTCATCATCGGCTACCTGCTGGTCATCACCGTGCTGGCCACGCAGGTGGGCCGGCTGGGAGACATGTTCGGCCGGGTCCGGATGTACGAAGCCGGCTTCCTCGTCTTCGTGCTGGGCTCGCTGGCATGCGCGCTGGCCTGGAACGACGCCTCGATCATCGGATTTCGGATCCTGCAGGGCGTCGGCGGGGCGTTCGTCACCGCCAACAGCGGCGCGGTCATCTCCGACCTGTACCCGCCCGACCAGCGCGGCCGCGCCTACGGGTACAACTCGATCGGATGGAGCCTGGGCGCGGTCCTGGGGATCGTGCTGGGCGGCGCGATCGTGACCTACATCTCGTGGCGGTGGATCTTCTGGATCAACGTCCCGATCGGCATCGCGGCCGTGGTGCTGGCCACCAGGGTGCTCAGGGACCGGGGCGAGCGGGCCCGGCGGCGTCTCGACATGGCCGGGATGGTCACCTTGGGCCTGGGCCTGTTCGGGGTGCTCTGGGCGATGACCAAGCTGGCGACGTCCTCGCTGGACGCGTCGATCGCCGGCTACCTGACCGGCGGGGTGGTCCTGCTTGTCCTGTTCGTGGCGGTCGAGCGGCGTCAAAGCGAGCCGATGCTTGACCTGTCGCTGCTCAAGATCCCCACCATGGCGCCGTCGCTGCTGGCTTCCCTGTTCCAGGGGCTGGCCAACTTCGCCGTGCTGTTCCTGGTCATCATGTACCTGCAAGGACCCCGGGGCCTGTCGCCGCTGCACGCCTCGCTGCTGCTGATCCCCGGGTACGTCATCGGGTCGGCGGTCGGGCCGCTGGCCGGCCGCCTCGCCGACCGGACAGGCCCGGTGATCCCGGCGACGGCCGGCCTTGGCATCCAGGTCATCGCCCTGGCCATCTACGCCCGGCTGTCCTTGTCCAGCGGGCTGTGGCTGGTCGTCGCGGGCAGCGTGGTCAACGGCATAGGCGCCAGCGCGTTCTTCCCCGCCAACAGCTCAGCGGTGATGAAGGCCTCCCCGCCAGACATGCTGGGGATCTCGTCCGGCATGCTGCGCACCTTCGCCAACGTCGGGATGGTCTTCTCCTTCGCGGTCGCGATCCTCACCGCGTCGCGCTCGATCTCCCGCGGCCTGGCCTTCGCGATCTTCGTCGGCACCACCAGCCTGCACGGGCACCTCGCGGCCGCGTTCGTCACCGGCCTGCACAGCGCCTTCTACACGCTCATGGCCTTCATGATCCTCGCCGCCGTCCTGTCCGCGGCGCGCGGACGGCCCGCGCGCGCCCCCCAGGCCTGACTTCGTGCCTAGAGCGGGTCGAGGTCGGCGTCGGCCAGCAGGCGAGCCGTGGCGCCTGGGTCGGTCAGCAGGGCGGCGAGCAGGTGCCTGACAGGCCACTGGCCGGCCGCCCAGGCCAGCCCGCAGGCAAGGCCCGCGGCCCCGCTGGCGTGCACCTGCCCGGCGGTGTAGCGCCACGGCACGTCCATGCCGTCCACGACGAGCCTGTCGTGTGCGAGGTAGGAGGCCGGGGCCCCGGGCAGCACCGCCCGTGCGACCTCGGGCACCGGGCGGCGCCGTCCCGGTGACTCGACGGACCCGCCGGCCTCCTCACCGGCCAGCGGCAGGTCGAGCAGGCCGGCCAGGCGCGGCGCCAGGTGGTAGGGCGCGAGCACCAGGGGCGAGCCGGCCACCAGCGGCCACAGGTCCGGGGAGTCCAGCACCAGGACGTCGTCGGCGGAGGCGACCGTGACCTCCGCGTCGCGGACCGCCCGCACCAGGTCAGGAGGGGTGACCGGGCCGGCCGCTGTCGCCAGCGCGGCCCACAGGCCGCGTAGCTGGGCGCGCGTCACCAGGCGCGCGGGGTCGGCCATGCGGTCCAGCAGTTCGTCCGCGCCGCCCGGCTCGGCGAGCAGGCCGGCCAGGCCGGTGCGGACCCCGAGAGCGCGGGCGACCGCCGGGTCGGCGATCGCGGCGGCGATCGCGGGACCGGCCTCGTCGTACAGGCCCGCGAGCAGCGGGTCGGAGCCGGCGGCGCGCAGCTCGCTTGGGCGCCGCCCGGCGAGCACCCGATGGCGGCGCAGCCACCAGGCGGTGTAGGACGGGATGTCGGCGTGGCGGCCGTCAGGGAGCAGCACCCGGGTGGGCTCGACGAGCGCCGCCCGCAGCGGCGGCCGCGCGAGCAGTTCCAGCGCCCGCGGCCAGCGCTCCGGGTCGACGAACTCCAGGTCCCGCACGGCCAGCCCCTCGGGCGCGACCGGCGGCGCCGCGCCCCGCTCGTCCCCGTGCGCGTGCGCCGCCCAGTCGTCCGCGCCGTCCACGTCGAGGTCGGGGTCGCCGAGGTCGACGTCGTGCGCGGTCAGCAGGCCGAACGACGCCAGCACCCCGGCCGCCTCCAGCGCCGGCCCGCCGTATCGTTCGACGATCTCCTCGCTCGCCACGCCGAACGGCGCGTCCGCCGCCACGAGCCCGGCCAGTTCCCCGCCGGGGAGCAGCAGCTCGTCGGCCGCGTACCAGTCACCGTCGGCGCCCGGCAGTGCCAGCGCGGCGAGCCACGGGTACTCGCCGGGCCGCGGCCGCGCCGCGGCGACCAGGCTCAGCACCAGGCCGGCGATCGGCTCGGGATCCTCCTCGTCGAGGGAGGCCTGCACAGCCGCGCGGGTCGCCGGATGCTCCAGGACGCTGCGCGGCGTCGCCTCGACCGCGCCCAGCCTGGCGAGCAGCGGGTGCGCCGCGTCCGGGTGGACGACGCGCAGGCCGAGCACGGCCAGCCGGGCCGGCTCGGGGAGGCCCGGCGTCGGCAGCAGCAGCCCGCGCGGGCCGCGCACCCGCCGCCCGTCGGCCAGCGGCACAGGCAGCGCGCCCAGCTC
>DAHVAN010000152.1 GCA_027314595.1 Actinomycetota bacterium
GTGAGGAGTCGACCACTTTTCTGACGGCCTGCTCCTTGAACTCCGGAGTGTAATGCTTTGGTTTTCCCGGCACTTGATCCCGTTCCTTTCCAGATAGGAATCCTATTGGATCCCTGTCCGGGAACGTTGGGGCACCTCAGCTGAACCACATCATCGGCTGCCCGCTGGACTGCGGCTACTGCGTGCGCCACTTCTGGGGCAACTTCGAGGTCAAGACCCCGCAACTGCTCATCCCCACCCCGCAGGCCATCGACATGCTCACCGGCCACCCCGGCTTCCGGCCCCACGTGACCCCGGTCCAGCTGTTCAACAAGGCCACCGACCCGTTCCTGCCCGGGGTGAAGCCGCACCTGTTCGACGTGCTGCGCGGCCTTGACGAGCGCGGCCTGACGAACCTGGTCCTGCTGATCACGCGGTTCCGGGTGACCGATGCCGACATGGCCGCCCTGGAGCAGCTCCGCAACCTGCGGGTCACCCTGCTGTTCACCTACTCCGGCATCACCGACCCGAGGGTCGAACCAATCGCCAAAAGTGCGATTACCCTGACCTCGCTGGCGACCGCGTGCCGGGCCGGGACCCGCACGAAGGTGATCTTGTACTGGCGGCCCATCGTGCCCGGCTGGAACGACGACCCCGCCACCATGGCCCGCGTGCTCGACGCCGGCCGCGACGCCGACGCAATCGTGTTCACCGGCTACTACCACAAGGAGCAGAACGCCGGCTACCTGCGCTCCCTCGGGGTCGAGGTGCCCTACGCCGACGGCTACGACCGCCGCAAGGTCATGCCCGCCGAGGTCGACGAGAAGGTGATCGCCGCATGGCGGGCTTCGGGCGCGACTGTGCCGCTGTTCCGGAAGACCTCCTGCGGAGTCTGCTTCGCGCACGGCGTCCCCGACTACAACGGCCACTGGGGCGTCAGCGAGCTGTGCGACATCTGCCCCCAGACCCAGCGCGCCCTTTGCCGCGACGCTCACCGGCCCCCTACGGCTGGCCAGCTCCGGCGGATCCTCGACCAGCTGGGGTATGACACGCCGGCCCTGCTGGACGGCGGGCACCTATGGACGAACGGGCTCACCGAGCAGCAGCGCTACCCGATCCAGCACCAGCTCGGCTTCCAGGTCTGGGACCTTGACCTGCCGCACTTCGCCCACGCCCACGGCCGCTCCCTGCATGGTCACCAGCCGGGCGAACAGGAACTAGCTGACGTGGCGGCTGCACGCGAACGGATGGCCATGCAGGCACGCTTCGATGACGACTAGCGTCACCCGCCGCCGGGCAAGCGGTATACAGGCAACTGACACCACCGACACGGACGGAGCCCGGCTGGATGACCCCTGGCACGCAGGGCGACTGGACGACCGCGCCCCTCATCGCCCTTGACCTGGAGGGAAGCGGAGCCCAGGACCACGATGACGAAGCCATCCTGGAAATCGCCGTCGTTCCCATCACCGCCGGGCAGCCGGACATCTCCGCCTCCTACAGCACCCTGATCAACCCAGGGCGCAAGATCCCCCGCCGCCCGTGGATCTCGCCCGGACTGACCACCGCCGTCCTGGCCGCCGCCCCCGGCCCGGCCGAGGTCGAGCCGGAACTGGCCCGCCGGGTAAACGGACACGCCGTTGTTGGCCACAACGTCGGCGTGGACTGGCGCCTTCTGCACCGCCGCTACCCGGCCATCGCCCCCGCAGCGCTGATCGACACCCTGCGCCTGGCCCGCCGCCTCAACCTGGACAGCAAGAACAGCCTCAGCGCCCTCACCGCCCACCTCGGACTCACCGCGCAGGCAGAGCGCCTTGCCGCGGACAGCCAGCCCCACCGGGCGCTGTGGGACACCGTGGCAACAGCGCTGCTGCTGCCGGCGCTCATCGCCAGGTGCTGGCCATCCGGCGCCACCCTAGACGCACTCCTCGAAGCCGCCGCTATCAACCTTCCAACCCGGCCTGCCCAGTCCGCCGCAAGGAACGTTCAGGACACATTGTTCGGCCCCGCTTGACACGCCACGCGTGAAGTCCTGGGACGGTGATCTTCCCGGCAATCCGCCGACGGCCTGGACCCGACAGGCCCGGCGGAATGTGCCGGCTCCGCTGGCACGGCTGCAGTGCTGACCGATACAGGGCTGACGCCCGCGAAAGCAAGTACTGGAGGAGGAATCGTATGAATGCGCAGCCGCCTGCGGCGGCGGCCGGGACGATCGTGCTTGGCGGGGAACTGCTGGTCAGCCGTCTCGGGTTCGGCGCGATGCGCCTGACCGGCAAGGAGATCTGGGGTGACCCGCCGGACAGGGCTCAGGCGATCGCGGCAGTGCGCCGCGCGGTCGACCTCGGGGTCAACCTCATCGATACGGCCGACTCCTATGGCCCGGCGGTCAGCGAGAACCTGATAGCCGAAGCCCTCTATCCGTACCCGGACGACCTTGTCGTCGCCACCAAGGGCGGGCTGGTGCGTCCCGGGCCATACCGATGGGAACGAGACGGCCGGCCAGGGCACCTGCGCAAGGCATGCGAGGACAGCCTGAAGCGGCTGCGGCTGGAGCAGATCCCCCTGTACCAGCTCCACAAACCCGATCCGAGAGTCCCCTTCGGAGAGTCGGTCGGCGCGCTGGCCGACCTGCAAGCAGAAGGAAAGATCCGCCATATCGGGATCTCAACGGTCACGGTGGACCAGCTGCTAGAGGCACAGCGGGCCGCCCCGATCGTGAGCGTGCAGAACCGCTACAGCGCAGTTGACGGCTCATCGCAGGGCGTCCTCGACCTGTGCACGGCCCTGGGGCTGGCATTCATCGCCTGGGCGCCAGTGAAGCAAACCGAGGCCAACTCTGCGGTCGCGGCCATCGCCGGCCAGCGCGGTGCCTCGCACTACCAGGTAGCCCTCGCCTGGCTGCTCGCCATGTCGCCGGTGATGCTTCCGATCCCCGGCACCGCGTCGTGCGCACACGTCGAGGCCAACGTCGCGGCAGCGGCATTTGAACTCACTGCCGAGGAAACCGCGGCCATCACCGCGTGCGTGTTACGCGGCTGAACGTTTCGATCCGGGGCAACGCACCATCGCCAGCGCGGTGACCGACTCGGCCAGACTCCGGTCGAGGCGCAGCCGCCGGGCGGAAAGAACACGGGGGAATCGCCCGTTCGACTGCCGCGACACGGTGCCGAATGTCAGCGCCAGCCGATACCTTAGTGCGGACTGCGAGGGAGGGTCAGTGGCAGAGTGCAGCAGCCCGGACTGCGGGGCGGCCGCGACACGTAGGCGGATGGCACCGATTTGCCAGCTGGCGGGGGTTTGCCGTGGGAACCTTGCGGCATGAGTGGTGCGACGGCTGTTGACTTGTTCTGCGGGGCCGGGGGCGCTTCTCTGGGGCTGGTGCGCGCTGGTTATGACCTGAGGCTGGCGGCGGACATTGATCCCGCGTGTGGCATGACCCACAAGGCGAACCTGCCCGGAGAGTTCCTTGGGGCGGACCTGCGCGGTGTGGACGTCGACAAGATACTGACCACGGCAGGGGTGGCGCCGGGAGAGCTGGACCTGCTCTGGGGCTCGCCTCCGTGCCAGGGCTTTTCGATCATCGGCGCCCGGGTGGTGTGGGACGAGCGGAACAACCTGTTCCGGGAGGTTCTGAGGCTCGCGCGGGAGGCCAGGCCGCGGTGCGTGGTGATCGAGAACGTCCCGGGGCTTGTTACCCTCGCGAAAGGCGCGTACCTGAGGGCGATCTTGCAGGGGCTGGATGATGCGGGCTACGAGGCCGCGTGTGCCGAGCTGCTCGCGGCGCAGTACGGAGCGCCGCAGATGCGGTGGCGGCTGATCATCATCGCCTGGCGGCGTGACCTCGGCATCCCCGCAGGCTACGGGTTCCCCGCGCCGTCTGCGGGGACGGGCCAGATCGGTGACCTGCTGCCGAACTGCACAATCGCACCGGAGCAGATGAAGGGGTTTATCACGACCCGCGAGGCGATCGGCGACCTTCCGGTCATCGAGGCAGGCGAGGAGAAGAGCATCTACACCGGGGTGCCCTCCGGGCCGTACCAGCATGTGATGCGGGACGGGCTGGACACGGAGCTGTTCAATCACTACGCAGCCCGCCTCTCCGACGCCAACCTCAAGCGGCTGGCCATCCTCAAGCCCGGACAGGACTGGCGGGACCTGCCGCACGACATGCTGCCGCCGGGCATGCAGCGCGCCCTGCGCAAGGACCACACCCGCCGGTACCGGCGGATGACGTGGGACGGCGTTCCCCGGTCAGTCATCACCCGGTTCCGCGACCCGAAATCCGGCGAGTACACCCACCCCGAGCAGAACCGCACCATATCAATCCGCGAGGCAGCGCGGCTGCAGGGCTTCCCAGACGAGTTCGCCTTCCACGGCGACCGGTCCAGCCAGTACGACCAGGTCGGCAACGCAGTCCCCGTGACGCTTGCCGAGGCGATCGCCCATGAGGTCAGGCGCTGCCTGGACGGGCAGGCCGGCGAGCGGCTGACCGACCCGTTCCGCCGCCGCCCGGTCCCGCTCATCGGCGCGCGAGGCGAGCTCATCACTACCCAAGGCGAACTCATCAGCGCCCAAGGCGAACTCATCGCGTTAACTCACCCCCCTCAGCCGGTCCCGCCGAGAACGAAAGCCCCTAAAAGTGACCCAGCCCCCCTCCCGGTCACGGCGGCCCCGCGCGCCGCGCGACCCGGCATCACGTCCCCACATCTCCGAGTGGTACGGCCACCGCGTGTTCCCGATAGTCGACGTCTCTCCGGCCGCGGTGAGGCAGCAGAAGTCGGGACGGTGCCCCTTCCTGTCCGAGACCCTGGCCACGGCGACGCCGTGCGTCAAGGCAGAGAACTCCAGCGGCGTCTGCACCATCAGCGCCAGCAGCAACGGACCGCGGCAGGACTGGCTGGTCTGCCCGTACCGCGCCCTGGACAATAACCTGCTCACCGCCATGGTCCGCCGCCTGTACGGAGTCGACAGCCAGGTCCCGGTGCTGATCCGGCCGGCTATCACCCTCGAAGACCCCACAATCCGGCGGGAGACGCTGGAAGCAGTTGCCCCGGGCGACCCGCGCCGGGTGTTCCTGTACTTCCAGGACAAGCTGGGCGGAGAGATCAGCCTGTCGGCAACGCCCGCATCGCCGGCGCTCTCCTTCGACATCACCGTGGTAGAGCTCCTGCCCGCTCAGCGGGAGTTCCTCCTGGACGACGGCAGCGTTCCCGTGCGCGTGGGGAAGTACGGCGTCATCGAGATGCAGACCACGGACACGCACGGCAGCTACACGCAGGCGGTCACCGCGCTCGGCAATGCCCTGGACCTGCACGGCAGCCAGTTCCCCCAGATGCTCGCCGACAACCCGGAGTGGGCCGGGCGAAAGGTCGAGGGGCCGAACATCTCCAACGTCTTCAAGCGGACCTTCTACCAGATCGCCTTCAAGTTCCAGATCACCCGCCGTGACACCTCAGCCGGGTGCGTGCTCGCGCTCCCGCAGCCCGTCTGGGACTCCTGGCAGCCCTTCCTCGGCGCCCCCCAGCTGCACGAGCAGCCCGACGGCACCTGGCGGCTTCTCGATGACCGGGAGGCAAGCCCGGCTGACTGGATCTACGTCTTCGACATCGAGCACCAGCCAGGCCAAGACGGCAGTCCCGCCCCGATCAACGTCCGGCTCGTGATCGGCACCGACGCCGCAACCCTGAGCCGGGCTGCCTTCGACATCGCTCCCGCCAAGGCAGTCGAGCACGGGCAAGGCATCGACGCGGTCATGTCCACCATCGTTCGCAGGCTCGGCGCTTACCTGCCAGACATCACCTAGCGCTCTCCGGCCTGCCGTAATCGTCGTCATCCCCGCATGGCACCGGTCCAGTTCCGCGCGGGCAGCCCGGGTTGCCGGGCTGCCCGGCACGAGGGGCACCACGCAGCTCAGGCCGGCGTGGTCCCGGATCACCGCCAGGACGCTCGCGGAGAACACCACGGACCGGCGGATCTGCTCCGGCCATCCTCTGCGCGGCAGGGACTCCAGATGCCAGACATATTGTCCGGCACCGAGGCTGGCCGACACCGCCGCATGCCATCACGGTGAGGAAGAGCGGATGCCGGATGTGGCCAGTTGTCCCTCGCGTGGGCTTGCGGATTCCTCCGGGGCCTGGGCCAGGCCCGGTGCGTCGGGAAGCTCGTGGTCCAGGTCGGCTTCGTCCTCCGCGGTGGTCTCGGCGATGATGCCGAGCACTGAGGCCAGGCTCGTTTCGGCTGCGCTGCTGGCGGCCGTCTCTCCGGTGTCGGCGGCGTCTTCTTCGGCTTCCCCGTCTTCTTCGGCCCGGGTGGGGAGCACGTAGGCCTGGGCCAGGCTCGCGAGATGCATGGGCAGCGGCATCGACAGAGCGTCCAGGTAATCGGGAGCCTGGCGCAACTGGTGCACGGCCAGGGCGAGAGCTTCCGGTTGGTCACCGGCTTCGGGGTGGCAGCCTAGGACGACGATCTCGACCAGGGCCGGATTCCACGCGGGGATATGGGAGTCGATGGTTGGCTCACCCTTATTGGGTCCCTGGCGGAGCGGGCGGGACGCGAGCTTGTCGGCCTCGACGGCGGAGTCTCGGAAGGTGCCGGCTTTAGCGGTGGTGCTGTAGAAGGTACGGCCGGAAGTGAATTCTGCGTCTTCGGTCTCGGTCCACATCCCGGGCGGCAGGCCATTGACCCCGCCGGGGGCTGCGTTCCCCCACCACTGCGGCGTTTCCCGTCCGGTGGCGCTGCGGACGCGAATCAAGCGCAGGTCGGAATCGAGGTGGGACGGGGGCGCGTGCCCCGTCTTGATCAGGTCCTGTTCCGTCTGGCCGTCCTGGAGCCAGGGCCAGTGCATCCGGCTGTTCTGCGAGTGGGTCAAGAGCGCCGTCGGGTAGCCGCGCAGCGAGCGGAGCATCTTCTGCAGGTAGCGCTCAGTGTCTCTGCGCTGCTCGTCCATATTCTGCTTCCAGACGCGGTAGGTGGCCTGGCGGCGTGATCCTGCCGGTGCCTGGCCGTTCTGGGGGGCGGCCGGGACGGCGTCGTTGCCGGGGACGTCGTCATCGAGGTCGTCGTCGATGATGTCGGGGATCTCGGCGATCTCGATGAGTCTCAGCAGGAACTGCGGGTAGGGAATCCACTGGGCTGTCCCCGGATCCCAGCCGGTTACCGCAGCAAGGCCGGTCCCGGGCGCCAGCGGGGTGACCATCACGGCGACCGGGGTGTGCCGCGGCAGCCGGGTCGGACCGTCCTTCCGGCGTTTGACCATCCAGAGGGCGGCGTAGCGGAGTCCTTCTGGGATGCCCGTGGTGATGGTGTGCTCGGGCAGGACCCGGACGCCAAGCTGGCGCAGCCCGTCCTGCCAGCCGGAGCGTACCCGGTGGTCGAGGTTCTTCTCGGAGTTGTAGCCTTTGGCCCTCTTGGGGACCAGGACGAACTGGGTGAGGACACCGGCGTCTGCGCAGCCGAGCCGGATCGCGAACTTGGGGTCGTCGAGGGGGTGGGCGAAGTCGCGGCGGCGGTCAATCTCGATCAAGGCCAGTTCGGGCCGTTCTGGATCGGCACCGTCGGCCGCCAGGAATTCAGCCAGGGCGGATCGGCGGGTTCTGATCGCTGCTTCGAGAGCCTTGCCTTTGGGGCGGGCTTTGGGGTCGATGCCGAGAGTGTCGGCAATCCCGCCTGTCGACCGCATGCAGCGCAGCCGGATACTGAGTTCAGGGGCTGTCCATTGCAGAATCAGCGGACTGCCCGGCTGCGCGGAATCGTAGGCCTTTTCCGCGAAGGCTCGGGCAGGGGCACCGCCGTCGCCTTCTAGGCCCAGAGTTTCGATGAGGGCGCTGATCGCGGCGTCCCGCAGGGCAGGCGTCTGCCACAGTAGCCGCGCCGTGACGATTGGCGGGGTATCTGTTCCGTTCAAGGTCGCGGCGATGACCGTCGGCTTTTCGCCGGCGCTGAAGCGGGCGGCGGCGGCCAGGGCGATCCGGCGGCCGCGGGCCGCCCGGGTGCTCTCGGCCTCTTTAGCGGCCTTTCCCTGTGGCGCTGGCCGGGGGTTGGCGGGCGTGCTTGGCCCGGCCGTGGCACGGGTCAGGCTGGGCACCCGGCGCATCCCTGCCGGCAGTGCCTGTTCGGCCCATGCGGTGATCTTGGAGCGCTGGTGGGACATGAGCCCGGCGCCGATACCGTGCGAGCCGAGGTGGGTGCTGTAAATGACTGCGGCGCGCACGCCTGGCCCGTCCCCGATCCAGTTCTGGGGGGCGGTGAGCAGTTCCTCGGGATGCGGGAATGGCTGGCTGAGAGCCAGGTTGCTGAGGATCTGAGCGGGGCCGTTGTACTTCCAGCCGTAGCGCTGCGTGCGCCGGTCGCGGGTGAGACGCGCGACAGCGTACCGGTCGCTGGTGGGCGCACCGGGAAGCCAGGGGACCGTGGGACTGAGGTAAACGGAGGTGTCCCGTGTATACGGCAGGCGTATCTGGCCGGTTCTGGGGTCGACCCGTGTGGCCCAGCGGCGTACGCCGGTGTGCAGGTGGAGGCGGGGCCGGGGGTCGAAAGGGACGGTGTGCAGGGAGATGTTGATCAGGATGGAAAACCACCAGGCCTGGCCCCTGACGACATGCTGCAGCGGCTGCGAGATGAGTTCTGCGCCCTGCTGGCGGGGTCCCCGGGGCGCGGCGCGGAAGTGCAGGGTGCCCGCACCGGTGTCGTAGGGGTCGAGGGCGAGGATCTGCCGGGCGATGGCGTCGGACGCCAGCTGGTACTGGTAGCCCAGCGGGGCAGCCGTGCCGCCGTCAGTGCGCGGGCTGCCGAGCAAGTCCAGGGTGATGTCCTCCCACAGTGGCGGCGCGGTACGTAGTTCGCTGAGCGTGGCGAGGACATCGCGGCGGTCGTCTGGCTCTGGCCGCAGGTCGCGGAGCCAGGCGCCCACGAGCCGGTCGAAAGTGTCACCTGGGAACGGGCTGGGCGCTGAGGCTGGGACGTACAGCCAGAAGTCGCCGGCCTGCTGCTGCCCCTCGCGGGGGCGCCCGCGGACGATGAGGTCAGGGGCAAGGCTTTGCAGCACCCCGTCCATGCGGTAGGTGGGTACGGTGCGGTAGGGCTCCCACTCCGGGGGGCGGCCGCGATTGCACAGTCCAAGGACACTGTGGTGCCAGTGTTCGGGGAAGGCAAGCGCGCGGTAGCCGGCGGTCAGCGGGGCGGCGCCCGCGGCCATGACGTATGCGGCCCGGCTGATGTCGTGGTAAGGGGCAGCCATGGGAGTCTTCCTTCAGTCGCTGCTGGCTGGGTCGTCGATCGGGGCGCCGGGAGTCGTGTTGCGCAGCCGGCACAGTGCCTGGTACAGGGGGTGGTAGAGGGTGCGGACCAGGGCCGGGTCTGCGGGGTTTGCGAAGGCATGCGGGTCGACCGGGCCGGCGGGGGCCTCGAAGTAGGGCGCGAGCACGGAGCGCAGCTTGGTCAGCAGGCCTTCGTCGGTACGGCGGCGCCGGCTGCGGCGAGGCTTAGCTGCCGGCGTGCCCGAGGGGGGCGGCGGCGGCGCCGTGGCTTCGGCGAGCGCAGGAGCGAAGGCCGCATCGGTGAAGATCACCCGGGCGGGTACCCCGCCGCGTACGAGGCGGCCCATTACCTGCCAGATGGTGACCATCTGGTCCCACGCGAACGATTCCTTCTCGTCGTCGTCGAGCCGGGAGTAAATGTAGGGACGCCAGAGCAGGCGTCGCCATTCTCTGCGGGCTTCGCGCCGGAAGGCCCGTGCGGCGGCATCCAGGTCTCCGGCGCCGGCGACCATCTTGCTGAAGGTGCCTGCTCGCAGGCCGGGCTGGTCTCGGACGAAGCGCGTTACCCAGTCGTTGACGGCGAAAACGGCAAGTGACAGGTCGTCGGGTCGGGGGTGGGGGCGGGCGAGGAATATCACGGTCCCGAAGGCGGCCTTGCGCTGCTTGTTGAGAATATTGTGGCCGCGTTCCACCGCCATAAGCGGAGCGACGAGCAGCTCAGCGTCAGGGTCGTCGGCGAAGGAGGCAAGGTCGCCCCGGCGCAGGGCAGCCGCCCGGCTGACGGTGTCCGTGCCGTTCGCATCGCCGGGGCCAGCGTGATCCAGGTCGGCGTCGTCGGCGGCGAGCACCTTAACCCGGCCTCGCCAGCGGGGCATCGCTCCCAGGAGGTCGGCGGCCGCGGTGGCTTCGGGGTAGCTGCCCACCAGGAGCAGGGCCCTGCGCCGGGTCTCGTCGGCTATCTGGCGTAGCTCCTGGTCAAGGAGGCTCGGCTGCCCGGGGCCGGATCTGCCTAGCTGGCTGACCATCTGCCGGAGTACGGCGGGGCGGGTTTCCACGTTGCTCCCGGACAGGGTGAGGGGATTGCCGTCGCCGTCGTACAGGAAGTGGGTATGGAAGCTGGTCTGGCGGATAGCTTCCAGCGCCTCCTCTTGCGGCTTGAGGACGGCCCCTACAGGGACCAGGACATGAGCGCGGGTGGATGTGCCAGCCCAGCTGGTGCCGGACATCAGCAGTACGTGCGGGCCGTCCCGGCCGGCCGCGGGATCGGCGCCCAGGCTGGGCAGGTGCAGGAGCAGTTCCCTGCCCACCCCGGCGCAGCGGAAGAACCGCAGGGTCCCACTGCGCAGGTCATCGGCTGCGCCTGGCTCGGGGTCGTCGGGGAGGTACTGGAAGCCCAGCACGTTGCCCATGGGAGCCTCGGGCACGAGCGGCGCGTAGTCCAGCGGCGGCCGGTGGGAAAGCTCGTTGTCGCTCCTGTCGAGGCGGAGCGCGGCCTCAACCTGGGGCCACAGGAAAGTGATCCGGTCTAGCCGCTGATGCAGGACGGCCAGAAGCAGGCTGAACTCCAGCCGGGTGGCAGTGCGCTCGTACCATTCCTCGGTTCCCCAGATATCGGCACTGTCCCGGTCGCCCTCCCCGTTCTGGGCGTCGGGCTGGGCGAGCGAGCCATCCAGAATCGGCGCTTGCCGCAGCAGCAGGTCCAGGGCTGCGCGGACGCGGCCTCGGGTGCCTTTCTCGTTGAGGGTGTGGAGCAGGTCGCTAGCGGCACGGATCAGGTCGTCGGTGTCGGTGCCGTAGGGGCCGTTGTCTCCGAGCGGGTCGTCACGGAATTTGTCCAGGACCTGTGTGACGTCCTGGCGGTGCTCCGCCCATGGCTGCGCGGCGGCCGCGCCAGGTTCGGGCTCGCCTGCCTCGCCCTCCTCCCCAGGGTCGTAGACATCGGTATCTGCGCGGATGCCATCTGGCGGCGTTGCATCGAGCTCAGGCTGCGGGTACCACTCAGCGAGGAGTTTCTCCTGGAGCGTCCAGGCGCTGAAGTACTCGATTTCGGCCCAGGCGCGCAGGTCCTCGTTGTCGATGAGCATGCCGTACAACCTGTTGGTCGCGGTGGTCACCACCTCCAGGGACGCCGCCCAGCGCTGGACATCGCGCTCGGACAGCTGCAGCCGTCCCCCGCGCGCCAGCTCGTCGATCTTGTGGGTGTGCAGCCGGTCGAGCCAGGACTCGGGGCCGCGGACCACCAGCGTCGCAGAGGGGGCGAACGCTGTATCGAGCTGCATCTGGACCCGGTCGACCTCGTCCACGATGATGATGTCACTGCGCAGGCACGCGAGTTCCAGATGGCGCAGCCGCTCCTGGTTCAGGTGCTGGGGCACGGCGCTCTGCAGCAGGCTCGCGGGGTTGGCCACCCAGATGAGCGCCTCCACCAGTTCGCGGTCAACGGCATGCCGGGGACAGGCGCTCCAGATGGGGCAGCCGTGAGCGGGCTTCTGGCTGTCATCGGCGATGGCCGGCCGCGCCGGAGTGCCTGGACCTTGACTGGCGGAGTAGCGCTCCGGCAGGGCGATGCCGCCAGATGCCGCTGGCTCGCTCGCGGCGGCGGGGTGCAGGCCGGCGCACGGGGCGTCGGCGTAGCGGAGCGGGTCGGTGGCCTCCAGCCCGCGCAGGGCATCCACCACGCAGGCGGTGCTCAGGTAGTCGAAGCCGGGGTCATCGTGGGTGAGCAGGGAGTCCTGCCCGCGGGCGGCAAGACGGCGGTGCAAGCGCCCGGCGTGCTGCTCCCGGGTCGTGGCGCCGAGCACCGGTGCTGCGGGCAGGCCAAGGCCGCGGAACAGGGCCGAGAGGGTGAGCTGCTCGGCAACATCGCCGACAACCAGGGTGGTCCGCAGCCCGTTGCGGGCTCCCCACGCTGCGATCAGTGTCATCAGCGTGCTCTTGCCCGACCCCACCATGCCAACGAGGTGGAGGAGCCGGTTGAGCGTCAGGGACGCGGAGGGCAGGAATGAAAGGCCGTCGGCCGACACCGTGTCCAGGCGCATGTCCCGCAGCCGCTGGGACCAGAAGCCGGGCCTGAGTCCGTCCCTCTGCTCAGTCTCGTCCATCCAGCGGGCGGTCTCAGCCAGTTCTGCCAGCGGCACCTCCAGCGGGCGGCCCGTCGTGCGCGGGATGTCACCGAGGTCGTGCCCGGGTGCCGGATCCAGGCACAGTTCCTCGGGAATGGTCACCGCGGCTGGCCGGCGGCGCTCGGTGAAACGGCTTTGCCCTGGCCCTGCCAGGGGGAGGGCGCGGCGGTCGAAATCCGGGAGGCGGGACAGCGTCAGGTCGTAGTGCGCGTACCTGTCACCTGCGACCGTGGGCTCGACCCTGCGCGGCGGGCCGCCCCCGGCGGGGATGCGGTAGCCTCGCAGGCGCTCGGGCAGCTCCTGGTAGGTCTCCAGGGCCTGGGTCCACTGTCTGCCGCGCCGCAGTCTCCAGAGCAGGTGGCGGCCGGCGGTGAGCATTGCCTGGTGTTCGGGGGTCTTCGCGATGCCCATGGCCGTCGCGAAGGGGTAGCCGCTGAGAAGGGCGTAGACGCCGGCAGCGCTGCGGTCGGGGTCGAGCCGTTCCAGCAGCCGCAGGCCCAGTTCGACCTGGCACAGCAGCGACGGCCTGGTGCCCGCGTGCTCCGCTGGCCAGACCCGGCCAAGGTCCCTGGCAAGGGGCTGGTACCACTCGCTGCTGTCACGCATCTGCTGCTCCGTTTCCGGATCGGATAGTCGCGAGGCGCACCGAGGTGTCGCCGCGCAGCCTGTCCTTGGCCAGGGCTATGAGCTGGGTGTCGGTGAGCAGGGGCGGGCCCGCGGCCCGGGGCGGGCGGTTCCGGTAGTAAGTGCCGAGGTAGTCGCGGTGCGCGTCCGCTTGCTCGTGGGGGACGGCCCAGCATGCCTCGTCGTACGGCGGCTCGCCGGGGACGGCCTTGGCTGCGCGGCCGAGCAGGCCGGGGTGCTTCCAGTCTTTGACGTCGACCGCCCAGACATGCCCGCCCGGGAATGTGACCCGGAGGTCGTACGCATCGAACCCTGGCCACATCTCAACGTCCAGCCCGAGCTTGCGGAGCCGGGCTTCCAGGTCGATCTCGGCCCGGCCGGGGCCGGTGACGAACTGGCGCAGGGGGCGCGCCAGCTGGTGGACTTCCCCGGCTTCCGCCTCGACCAGCTTGCGGCCCGGCGGGGGGACGCCCCGTCGGCGGCAGCGGTCTCGTTCGCACCACCACCCTCCATCGGGCAGAGGCGTGAGGAGAGTCAGGCAGCGGCCGCAAGTGGTGTAGGCGCCGTCCCGCTGATAGCTGACAGGGGCCGGGAGATAGCAGCGGTCGATGAGATCGCGGACAGGGTCGAGGTACAGATCGGTCGCGACCTCAAATCGCTCGGCGGCTGTCAGGACCGGCCGGTTGACGAGCAGGCCGCGGAAGGCGCGGTAGGACTCGGGTGAGGACGCCTGCCGGCAGAGCAGGATCGCCGTGTGCAGTACGGCACGGTCGAACTGGGCCGCGGCGGTGTCCCTGGCCTGGACCCACCACTCGTGGCAGAGCTGGGTCGGGACCGCCGCTGCCGGGTCGATGAGGAAGTCGTCCGGGCCGAAGGCGTCCGGGGGAAGCTCCAGGGGCCAGTCCTCCAGCGGCCGGGTCCGGCACCAGGAGAGCATGTCCGGCACGCCGGCGGGTACCTGCTCGACTCCGCGAAGCAGGCAGGCGAGGACCAGCCGGTCCAGGGCGCGCTGTGCCTCTGCCGGGTAGGGGAGGTGGAAGGACGCCAGGCCTTCAACGTCAGCGAGGCCGATGACGGCGCTGGCGATGGTGTGCAGCAGCGGCACGTCAGCGTAGGCGGACCAGTCGGCGGGGTCTGAGACGGCAGCGGGCATCAGTGGTCCTCGGTCGGGATGGTGCTGGGGTGCAGGTGGTCACGGCCCACCTGGCACCACTGCAGGGCTTCGCAGCCGCCGCAGTGCCGGCCAGGGGCCGCCTGGTACAGGGAGTCCTCGGCCCAGGGCCTGGCGAGGCTTGCCAGCACTTCCCGGGCGTCGGAAACGACCTGCGGGCGGGAAGGATCCAGTTCCTCAAAGGACAGGTCATCGGCGTGCAGCAACTCGAATTCGACCCGGGACCGTGACAGTTCCCCTCCGAGCGCCCCGGCGGCGATCATTACCAGGGCCAGGGCGAGCTGCGGGTAGCTCCTCAGCAGCGGCTTCCCCTCGTACAAGCGGCTGGAGGAGGTCTTGGTCTCTCGCCAGACCCAGCCTCCGTCCCGGGTATACAGCAGGTCGGGAACGGCAATGATGACGAGATCAAACTCGGGGTCATAGCAGGCGACCTGGGGCTGGACAAGGACGCGCTCGCGAGCGTCGAGGCCCTCCAGCGGGCACACGGTGGCGTGCTGGGCGAGCATCCCGGCTCCGTCCTCGGCCTCCTGGCCGGAGACGGGCCACTCGCCGGCGGACCACGCGGAGGGGTTCGCCGGCCTGGGCAGTGTTCGGCAGCCGCCAGCGGGCCGGGCGAGGTGACGTTCGTTCAGCCACGCGTCCACGGCCCGCCCGCGCTGGATCTCCGCGCGCTCCGGGTTCGCAGAGGGCAGCTTCAGCTGGCGGGTGAGGTGGAACTTCGCCGGGCACTCGTCATAGGTACGCAGGTCAGACGCCGAGATACTGCGCCGTCCCGCGGGGCGGGCCGGCGGGCTCAGCGGCAGCAGGCTTTCGGTCCGGATCAGGGCCGTGCAGCCCCCCAGCGCCTTGCACTCCACGCAGCCTGAGCCAGGCACGGCGCGGATGCCGTCGACCGCCTCCGCCAGCACGGGGCGGGCGTCAGCGGTGAAATGACGTGCGGTCTCCTCCTGATCCCAGCCCAGCAGGAGCGTGGAGCCGTCGTCGCCGTCCAGCAGGAGCGTGAAGCCGCCGTCGCCGCAGCCGAATTCCATGATGCGCACGCGTTCCGGGCGGGCCATCCGGCCAGGATGAAGCTCCCCGTCCTTTACGGGCTCGTACGGAGCGTCCCATCCGCCGGTGCAGGGAGTGCCGCAGGCGGCGGTGTAGGCCGCGGCCGCCTTTTCCGCTGCGGGCCGTTCCTCCTTGGCGCTGCCGAACGACAGCAGCCACAGGTCACGCATTGAGCCGTCAACCGCAACGTAGCGGCGGCCCCAGGCGGTGTGCTCGTAGACCACGGCACCGCGGGAATCGGGCTGGCGCAGCCGGTCCTGGGCAATCCAGTTGTCCCTGACCGGGTGGGTGGGCGGCATCTTTGCCAGCCGCAGAGACTGCTGGTCTGCTTCCCGGGCTGCCAGGTAGCGGGGGATCACGCCCGCCGTCCACTCCAGGAGGCCGGGGTGGGCAGGGGGGCGCCGGCGCCCGAATGTGCCCTTGGTGCGCCAGAGCTGCTCCATCACCCATTGCACCGGGCGGCGGTCGCATTCGATCAGGTCGAGGGCGTCCATGAGGACCTTCAGGGTGAAGCCCTGGAGCGGTTTCTCAGCCTTCGCTGGACTGGGATCCGGGCGCAGTAACGGCCGGGCCTTGCTGGCGCTTCCAAGAGGGCAGTCACGCGGATCCCCGCGTGCCGCCGCAAGGTTGGTGCGGATCAGCCTCATATCACCAGCGGTACCTGCGGGCTTTGCCCAGTAGGCCATCCTGCTCCCCTTGACGCGGCGGCTGAGTCCTGACGTGGATCCATCCGAACCTCGGACTACTCAAGCATGCCACAGATTATCTGTAAACTGAGTCCACACACGAAGCTTCCCGGCTTGCTTTCACGCTAGTCTGTTCTTACTCTCCGAGCCGGCGGCCTGGCAGGCCCCGCAGAGCACCTGAGGGGGCTGGATGAAGCCAGGGGATGTCCTGGGGGACCAGTACGAGCTGTCGAAGCTCATCGGCAAAGGCGGCATGGCCGAGGTCTGGGAAGCACGCGACCTGCAGGTCCAGCGCCGGGTGGCCGTGAAGTTCCTGCGCCCTGACCAAAACCCCGCCGGAATTGAGGACGAGGAGGGGTGGTTCGAGAACCTTACGGCGCTCCGCGGCCGGTTCCGCCGCGAAGGCGCCCTTCTGGGACGCCTCCGGCACCCGGGCATCCCCGAGCTCTTCAGCCAGGGCTCCTACGGAACTGACCCCTACATCGTCATGCAGCTGATCGAGGGCGTCTCCCTGCACCATTTCCTGGAACGGCACAACCCGACTGTCGGGGCTGCGGCGGCGATCGCGGCCCAGATCGCAGACGCCCTTGCACATGTCCATTCCCTGCCTGTAGTCCATCGCGACATTAAGCCTTACAACCTCCTTGTAGCCCAGAATGGCACTGTCGTCCTCATCGACTTCGGAATCGCCAAGCCGGTCAGCAGGCACGCCACCCCCTACACCCGGCACGGGTCTACTGTGGGCAGCCGCGGGTATCAGGCTCCAGAGCAGATCCTCGAGCGCCAGGTCACCCCAAAAACCGATCTCTACGCCCTGGGCTGCGTCCTGTACGAACTGCTGGCCGGGCGCCCGCCGTTCACCGGCGACAGTCTCGCGGACCAGCACCTCCACGAGGTCCCGCTACCGCTGCTGGTTCATGCTCCCCATCTCCCGGATGAGCTGGGAGACATCACCCTCCAGCTCCTGGAAAAGGAGCCGGACATGCGGCCCGCGAACGCCGCGGTCGTGCGCGACGTGCTGAGCGGATATCTCCCGCAGCCAGGCGACCCGGCGCCTTCCCCACGGTTTGATCCCGACCCCACCCGCCCGTTCCGAGAGCGGGCGGAGCGGTGGCCCCCTGTGCCGCAGATCTCTCCAGATCCTGCGCCTAGCCCTGCCCGCAGCAGGAGAGGGGCCGCCTGGCTCAGCCGGCGCGAGGTCGAGGCCGCCCTTCAGGCCGCTGAGGATGAGCTCGCATCGGGAGATCTCGGCACCGGCGCCGCCCGGATTGTCGAGCTGGTCCCTGCGGCGCAGCGCCAGTGGGGCCGGGCAGACCCGCTTGCCCGCGCGGTCCGCAGGAAGGCTGCGGACAGCCTACGGGTGGCCGGCGACTGCGGCCGGGCGGGGATCCTTTACCAGGAGCTCGCCGATATCGTTCAGGGCAGCGATGACCCTGCTGATCAGGTCGACTTGGCGGAGGGGCTGCTGGGAGCGGCCGAGTGCCGGATCCCGTTCGGGGACGTCGCCCCAGCTACGGACGCTATCGTCTTCGCGTTGCGTGTCCTCGCCGAACTTCCGCCGGGAGCTGCTCCCCATCTTGCAGGGCGCTGCAGGGAAGTCGGGCTGGAACTCGCCGAACTGGGACACGGCCAATCAGTCGAGGAGCTTCTCGGTCAGCTAGACGGCTGGGAACGCCGAAACGGGTGAACTGCGGACTGCCGAATTCATCAGGATGCGTCTGCCGGTGCCACCCTTCTCATGAGCAGCTTATTTCGCCGAGCCCGCTGCCTCCCGCTTCAACTGCCCCGCAGCAAGTCCGTTACTGAGACTGCGGAGAAGATCCGCGCCAACAGCCTGAACGTTGAGCAAGGCCTCCTCCATCGCCGCCAGCTGCTGGAAGGCTCGTGCGTAACGACGCTGCTCAGCCAGCAGCAGCTGCAGGACCTGGAGCTTGCGCACATCGATCCTGGACGAGCTGGAGGTGTGGGTGCTGGCCTGGCGTGCGTTGGCCGGAGCGCGAAGGCAGCCGGCTATGAACCAGGGATCCAGCAGCGCCGGGTCGACGCGCAGCAAGTAGAGCTGAGGTCCGAGCACAACGGGGCCATCCGTCTGTACCCAGGCCCGGTAGGCGCGCTCAACGCCAACCACGACAACGTCGTTCGCTTCCGCAAGGGTCAGCGCGCCTCCCGTGCGGGAGACTTGATCAGCGGGCAGCCAGCTACGGGGTTTGCCGCCGCTCAGCAGGTCAGGCACGGTCAGCATGGGCACAGCCCCCTCAGACGGGACTTCCAGGCGCGTCAGGCCCGCAGAGGTGTCCCGGCCGGCGTGAACCGTCAGGGCCTGGGCACGGTCGAGATCCCCCACCGTAGTCGTCACCGACGTACCGTGCCCACTCGCCAGGTCAAATCGCGATAGCAGGTCGGCCAGCTCGCTTAGGGTATGCAGAAGATCCTCGAACTTCGGCCAGGATTCACGTAGCTGAACTCCGCCCGAGACTCCCGCACCCGGGACGTAACGGGCCGGCGTCAGGTCGACCTGCTCGTCGAGCAAGTCCACGACCGGCACAGCCACGCACCCTGCCGGCAGCACTGCAGTCGGCCTGCCGCGCCCGCCCGCCTGGCTTTCACCGCGCGCCACGTAAGAACGCACGGCAGAGACGACATGCTCACGTAGCTCCGGCCAGTCAATGCCTTGCGGCCCCCCGCCAGGGCGCGGACCTGATGCTGCGGCATCCACCAGGAGGACTTCCCGGCGAGTTGCGACAGTAGTAGGAACCGGGGCCTGGAGCACCCAAAGATGCAGCGAGACGCTATATGGTGCAGCCGTGCCGGGCGGCAGGGCGATCACGCCCTGGATCGCGCCCGCACGAAGCAGCGCCCCCCGGATCCGGCGTCCTGCCCGTCGTGAAGCGACCGCCGGAGGCAGCAGGAGCACGGCCACACCGCCGGGCTTCAGCCGTGCAAGAGCATTCTCAACCCATGCCAGCTCGGGCTCCGTTCGCGGCGGCAAGCCGTAGGTCCAGCGGGGATCGGTCGCCAGCTCTTCATGCCCCCAGTCCCGCTCGTTGAATGGCGGATTGCACAGGACCACGTCAGCCCGAAACTCTCCGTGCGGATCAGCACGCAGCGAGTCGCCGACGCGCACGTCGACTCCGGCGATGTGCGCTCCGGCCTCCGCGGCCCGCCGCCCGCCCCGTAGAGACCCGCCATGCTCGGCACTCGCGAAGCCGAGACGCGCGGCAGCCAGGGAGGCAAGGGCCAGATCCCGATCAGTGCCCGCAAGAACAACGCCCGGCGACCGATCGGCCGCAGCCCACTGCCGGACGGCTGCAATCAGCAGCCCGCCGGCCCCGCAGGCGGGGTCCAAGACAGATTCCGGTACTCCCGACTTGGGGGAAAACACGTCTGCGATGACAGCCATCAGCCCTGCCAGAGGTGCTGGAGTAACACTGATCTGGCGGACATGCGTTTCAAGCCATCGAGCGAGCAAGAATTCGAAGATATCCTGACTGTCAGCTTGTCTGGTGCTCCCAGCGGTCCGGTCGATGAGCCGCTGCGCGTCTTCTGGAAGCTCGCCCCCCGCCGGCCCTGGCATGATCACGTCTCCCGCCAGCACGCGTCTGCCGATTTCCGCGACAGCCAAGCCCACCAACGTGCGGTCACCAAGTGCTTCGAACTGAGGCCATAGACGCTCTCGGGACCCCACTCCCTCAACTTTCCCGTTGTGCCGCAGCCACTGTTCCACCTCGGTCAGCGAGAACTGCGGGCTTGTGTCGGATCCGCCGACCGGTGCCGGAAAGGTGTCATGTCGACGTCTCCAGTTACTCACCGCGGCGCGACCTACACCCGCAATCCTTGCGACCTCCGCAAGGGTGACGTGTGCATCAGCAGGGTCAGGCATTAGGCTCCCAGGGCTTAGCGGCAGCGTGCATCGCCGCAACCCATGCATCATAGATCATCAGCCAGTATTGACTAAGTTCACAGACACGTGTTGCCCCGGCAGAAGACACACAGCCGTGTCCGCAGCTGGCCAAGCTGGGCGGCGAGGCAGGTGGGGGCGCTGCGTTCCGCTGCATCGTCGGCTGACGGCGGCTTCTGGCAGTTCATGCGGACCCACTACGAAGCGCACCTTGTCGTCGCGGATGTCAAGAACCTGAGCCGGGGACCCGGCAAGAACGAGATCCTGCAAGTGGCCAACTACGTGAACCCCCGCGGCACCGGGCTGTTCGCCCTGATCCTCGCCCGGACTGACCTTGACCAGGCGGCCGGGTGGACCTGCCGGGAGCAGTGGGTCCACTACAGCAAGCTCATCGTGGGGCTCAGCGACGAGGACGTCGTCCAGATGGTGAGAATCAAGACGGGCGGCGGTGACCCCGCCGAGCTGGTGTGCCAGAAGATCGAGGACTTCCGGCTGGGAATCTAGCTGCGCGGCGGGCCAGCGGCCCCTGGGGCAGACGAGCGGTGCGGCGCGGATGGAAAGTCAGACGCCCGGCGTACAGTGGCCGACCGTGACCCGACCGGCCGACAACACCGATGCCCTGCTGTTCCTGCCCGCTCCGCGCATGTGCGCGTGCGGGCATCCGGTCTACGACGAAGAACCCCGGTGCCCGTTGTGCGCCTGCCAGGAGCATAAGCCGCGGCTGCCGACGGCCGGCGGTCACAGCGCTCCTGCTGCCCTCTCGCCCGGCGAGGCATGGAGAGGCCCGCAGCCCGGCGCAGTTCGGTCGAAACGGCCCTGAAGGAGTGGCGGTCGCGCGGGGTCGCGGCCCGTCGGCACGGGAAGCTGGTCATCAGGAACCTGGACCCCTTGATCAAGACGGCTGACATCCCTACCGACCGCCGTGCGGTCACGCAACCGAGGACGCCGGGGTGGCGGTTAGCCGGCCCCGGGCCGGCACGGCGCCGCCGTAGAACGCCCAGACGGCCGCCACGTGGGCGCGACCGCCGCACGGACCGGGAATCATGCCGCCCCGGGGCGGCCGGCCCGGCTGTGGCCGCCCTCGCGCCGCCCTACCCGGCGCGTCCGCATGGCGATGCCGGCCGCTGTCTCCGCGAACCCGGGAACCCGGCGAGCGGGCGCGGACAGCCTGGGCGCGCTACCCAGCGGGCGCACGCGCCACCTCGCAGGGTTTCGGGCAGCGGGGCCGCGCCCGTGAGTACCCAGCGGACTTGCCGAATCAGGCCAGGCCGGCCGCTGTCCGCGTTTCCCGGGACAACGCCCTGCCGCCTCCACGCGAACCTGGACGAGCCTGCCGCCGTGCCATGCCCGGCGCGGCCGGCGCGGCAGCCGCCAGGGGGCACTAGCAGCAGGTTTCACGCTGCGTGACAGCATCGGAATAGGTGACTCCGGTCCTGCTCCCGGTACCCGCCGTTAAGGTCTAGACCATTGGTCTAGTGAAGCCTGGCCGGAGCCTGGGCGGAGGCGGTGCGGCGCCGGCCGGGCGGTGCGGCGCGGATCCGGTGGCGCGTGACCCCGTATCCGGCGCCGGATCGGCCGTTTTTGACAAGACCCGGATTGCTGGGCCCGTGCGCCCGAGCAACCACGGAGCAAACATGTGGACAAAACGGACACATGAAAAATGACCTGGAGCGATGAAACCCCAGGTCATACTGGGTGCGCCGCCAGGGACTTGAACCCCGAACCCGCGGATTAAGAGTCCGCTGCTCTGCCAATTGAGCTAGCGGCGCTCGCTAGCAACGTGCAGATGTTAGCAAGGATCGGCCACTCCCGCGAATCGGACGTGCCTCCCGGGATGGCTGCCGCCGGCCCTGGACCGCTGCCTGCGAAGACACGGCGCGGCAGTCGTCGTGCGCGCGCACGGCTTGCGCTAGTTGTTGACGAAAAGTCTTTGATCATCGGTAGGGCATCGGTAGGGCATCGGTAAGCCCTTCCGGTGGGCACTGGAAGGGCGGTCATGCCGGCGGGTGCCGGCGGGTGCCGGGTCGTGCCGTGCCGTACCGGAACATCCGAGGGAGCAGGAGCCCGCACGGGTCACGGTTGGTTTAGACCGGTGGTCTATGGTCGGCGGGCCGCTGGCCCGCGACAACGCTCCGGGTCTACCGGCGTATCCACGGCGAGTTGCCCAGGCTGGGCCATAAGTGAGGCTCAGGCGAAGGCGGTCCTGGCGGCAGACTTCTTCCGTGCCGAGCATGGCACCCGGCGGGTGCACTTGGCCGGGATCATCGCCCACCCGTCGCCTCGCCCGCTGGCCGGGATCATCCGCCCGCTACGGACCCGAATGCCCGGGTCCTGCGGCGGGACCGGCTCGGGGGCCTGATCCATGAATATGCCCAGGTCGCATTCGGTGACAGGATATTCGGCACCCACACCCGTGCGGCATCCTTAGTGGTATGTCGCGAGTGTCCGCCCCGTTGCCGGCGCCGAGGGACCCTTCCGGGCCGTACCGGGTGTGCCTGGTCTGCCTCGGCAACATCTGCCGGTCCCCGACGGCCGAAGTCGTGGCGCGCGCCCGGCTGGCCGAGGCCGGCCTGGGCGGCCGGGTGGTCGTGGACAGCGCCGGCACGGGGGACTGGCACGTGGGTGCCCAGATGCATCACGATGCCCGAAGGCAGCTGGCGGAAAGCGGGTACGACGGCTCCGCGCACCGCGCGCGCCAGTTCGACGCGTCCTGGCTGGCCCAGCGCGACCTCGTGCTCGCGATGGACGCGAGCAACCTCGCCGCGCTCAGGCGTTGCGCCGGCGCTGACCCGGACCACAGGATCAGGCTCTTCGGCGAGGTCGCCGGCCTCGAGGGCAGGGACGTGCCCGATCCGTACGGCGCCGACCGCGCCGAGTTCGCCCGCGTGCTGGCCATGATCGAGTCCGGCGTGGCGCACCTGTTGACCCGGCTGTCCGGCCTGCTGAGAACCCCAACCCGGCCACGCCGGCAGGCGTAGACCGTCTCACCAGTCACAGAAGTGCGACTTCGCTCACTTTTCGTATGGATATTCCGGACATTTCACCACGCAAAATGGTCACGAAGTGGGCGAAGTGGAACGCCGCGGGCTGCCGTGACGCGTGATGCCGGTTACGCCGTCAGCGAAACCATGGTGCACGAGGGACGCCCGCGTCACCAGTGGATACCCCTGTCTTCGCTGTCGGCGTCGGATGGCGGCTCCTGCGCGTCCGCGCGGGCGTCGGGGGAGAGCGGGAGCTTCACCTGGAAGTCGGTGCCCTCGCCCGGGGCGGTGCGCAGCGAGACAGTCCCGCCGTGCGCCGCCACCAGCCCGGCGACGATGGCGAGCCCGAGGCCGGTGCCTCCGGAGGAGCGGTTTCTCGCCGCGTCGGCGCGGTAGAAGCGCTCGAAGGCGTGCTGCGCCTGTTCGGCGGTCATGCCGGGGCCGTCGTCTTCGACGTCGAGGACCGCGGCCGGCACCGGAGCGCCGTCCGCCCCCGGGAGCGTCCCCGACGCGATGCGGACCCGCACCGGCGTGCCCGGCGGGGTGTGCGTGAGCGCGTTGTTCACCAGGTTGCCGATCACCTGCCGCAGTCTTGCCTCGTCGCCGTCCACGATGAACGCGGTGCCCGGCGCGACGGTCAGGTCGGCCGGCCGGTCCGGTTCCACCACCCGCGCGTCCTGGACCGCGTCGGCGGCCAGCGTGAGCAGGTCCACCGGGCCGACGTCCAGCGGTCGCTGCTGGTCCAGCCTGGCAAGCTGCAGCAGGTCCTCGACGAGCAGGCCCATCCGGGCCGCCTCCGCCTCCAGCCGTCTCATGATCCGGTCGAGGTCCCCGGGGGGGATGCCCTCGACGGCGTGCCCGTTCGCGGACGGGGAGCAGCCGCCCTCCGTTCGGGATGACTGGTCTTGATCCATCCGGACTCCGCCGCGCTGGCGGTAGTACTCGGCGAAGCCGCGGATGGTGGTCAGCGGCGTGCGCAGCTCGTGGCTTGCGTCGGCGATGAACCGCCGCATGCGTTCCTCGGACTGGTGCGCGGCCTGCTCGGACTCCTCCTGGGCGTGGAACGCGGTCTCGATCTGGCTGAGCATGGTGTTCAGCGACTGGCCCAGGCTGCCGATCTCGGTGCGCGGGTCGTGCTCGGGGACGCGATGGTTCAGGTGGCCCCTGGCGATCTGGCCCGCGGTCATCTCGATGTCGTTCAGCGGGCGCAGGTTCGCCTGGATGACGCCCACGCCGACGGCCGCGAGCACGAGGACGATCGCGCCCCCCACGATCAGGTCGAACAGGATCAGCCGCTGAACTACGCCGTTCACGTTGCCGAGGTCGTAGCCGACGACAAGCGTGGCGAGCTGACCGTTGTAGGTCATGGGCGCCACGATCACGCGCCAGCTGTCCGGGCCGGACTGGGAGTTCAGGGTCACCGGCTTGCCGCTGTTGGCGTTGACCCAGGCCTGGCTGGTCGGCACGTAGGGGAGCGTGGGGCTTTGCGGACCGCTGCCAAGGCTTCCCGAACCGGTCGAGTTGACGGGATTGAGCTGGCTGCCTGGCAGCTGAATCCCGACGTATACGTTCTGGTAGCCATGCGTTGGGTAGGCGAACCCGGGCGGGTTCGCCTCCAGGTTGCTCGGCAGCTGCGAGAAGTTCGCGAAGACGGTCTTCACGGTTACGTCTTGCTGAGTCGTGAGGTAATTGCTCAGCACGGCAACGCTGGCGATGCTGATCGCCGCCAGCGCGATGACCACGAGCGCCAGCGCCGACGTGATCAGCTTGGTGCGCAGCGACATCCGGTAAGAAAGCCGCCGCAGTCCCCCGAACACCCGCCTGCCCGCACGCCCCGGCGGCTCCGGCACCCCCGCTTCCACCATGGCCGGCCGCCTGCCTATGACGACGGGAGCCGCAGCACGTATCCGACGCCGCGCAGCGTGTGGATCAGCCGGGGCTCCTTGGTGTCGACCTTGCGGCGGAGCACGGAGACGTAGGACTCCACGATCCCGGTGTCCCCGCGGAAGTCGTAGTCCCACACGTGGTCGAGGATCTGCATCTTGGACAGCACGCGGTTGGCGTTGCTCATGAAGTACCGCAGCAGCTTGAACTCGGTGGGCGACAACTGCACCTGCGAACCGCCGCGCCAGACCTCGTGGCTTTCCTCGTCAAGCTCGAGGTCGGCGAACTTCAGCCGCGGGGTCGGCTCCACGCCGTCACCGCGGGTGCGCCGCAGCACGGCCTTGATGCGCGCGATGACCTCTTCGAGCGAGAACGGCTTGGTGACGTAGTCGTCGCCGCCGAGGGTGAGGCCGCGGATCTTGTCGTCGGTGCCGTCGCGGGCGGTGAGGAAGACGACGGGAACGCGCGCGCCGCCGCCGCGCAGCCGCCTGATCACGTCGAACCCGTCCATGTCGGGGAGCATGACGTCGAGCACGATCAGGTCTGGCCGGTGCCGCTGCGCGGCCTGGACCGCCTCGGTGCCCCCCGCCGCCGTGATCACCTCGAAGCCGGCGTAGCGCAGGCTTGCCGAGAGGAGCTCGAGAATGTTCGGCTCGTCCTCCACGACCAGCAGCCGCGCGTCGGACTGCCGGGCTTCGGCGATCGGCATGTTCATAGCCTGATGGTCGTCCGCTTTCCTGAAGGCAACCTGAAGGCTGCCTGGAGATACCTTGTCGTCTTCCCAGCGTATGCTGCGTGCCGGTTGTCCGGTGGCTCAGGGGCCGGCGGCTCAGGGACGCGGGCTCAGGGACGCGGGCTCAAGCGGACCGGGGCTCAGCAGCAGCGATTGCGGGGCGCGCGGGTCGCGAGCCAGTGCGCGATCGCCTCGGGGCGGGAGTCCACGCCGAGCTTGGAGTAGATGCGCCTGACGTGGTTCTTGACCGTCTTCTCCGCGAGGAACAGGTGCGCGGCGATCTCGCCGTTGGTGTGCCCGCCCGCGATCAGCGACATCACCTCTCGCTCGCGCGCGGAAAGCCCCGAAAGCCCCGTGCCCGCGGGCTCGCCGCCCCTTCCTTCCGCGTGTCCGTTGAGTCCTATTGCCTCACCGTTTAGTCCGGTTGCCTCACCGTTTAGTCCGGGAACCTCGTCGCGGTCCATGAGACCTCCGGTCAAGCGAGCCGCGCGCCGCGACGGACGGTAGCAGGCCGGACGCGGTGCAGCACGGTTACGTCATTGTGTCAAGACCTTGTCGTATAGGTACAGATACACCAAAAGGTCAGTGCTCAAACCGGTCCCTATCCGATCTTCGTCCCGCTCAGCAGGCCGGCCGGCACGGGCTTGCCTTTCTGCAGCGCGCTGAAGAGCGCCAGGGCCTGGCTCTGGTTCCACAGCACGGCGTCGCCCGCGTTGGACGTTATGTAGTTGGCGGTGGCGATCGGCACGGTGCCGGTCATCGCGCCTGGCAGCGCGCGCGCCGCCTGGAACAGGTCGTACAGGTTCGTGCCCTTGTCGACGGAGATCGAGCTCGCCGCCGTCGAGGCGAACGGCAGCGCGACGAACGGGTTAAGGAACACGCCAGGGCTTGTCGCCTTGGACAGCAGCGCCTTGAGGAACGCGCGCTGGTCTTGAATCCGCTGCAGGTCCTGAGTGGCAAAAGAATGTCTATCCCGAACGAAGGAGAGTGCCTGCGGACCGTCGACGTTCTGGCACCCAGCCTTGAGGTTGACGCCCGAGGCGGAGTCGCGCAGCGGGGCGGGCAGGCATATGCGCACGCCGCCGACCTCGTTGACCACGCTGACAAGCCCGCCGAACCCGATCCCCATGTAGTGGTCGATGCGCAGCCCGGTCACGTCCTCCACGGTCTGGACGAGCAGCGCCGGCCCGCCGAAGCCGAGCGCCGCGTTGATCTTGTTCTTCCCGTGGCCCGGGATCGGCACGTAGGAGTCGCGGGGGATGCTGATCAGCACCGGCTTGCCGCTGCCCATGTGGAGCAGCATCAGCGAGTCCGAGTTGGCCGTGCCGAAGTCGAAGCCGACGTGCAACTGGATGATCTGCTGCGTGGAGAGCCCGTTGCGGGTGTCCGCGCCGACGATCAGCCAGTTCGTCCCGGCCGACTGCCCGGTGAACGCCGGCAGCGTGACCGAACGGTTCAGCTTGCTGTTCAGCCAGAAGTACGAGCCGGCCACCCCGGCGATCAGGACGACCACGACCGTTCCCGCGATCAGCGCTATCCGCCGTCCGCGGCGGCCCGGCTGCCCCCAGAACCGCCACCGCCGCCGCGCCCCCCGGCTGCTGAACGACGTGCCGGGCGCGGCACGGCCCGGCGCCGAAACCGGTGGCGGCTGCGTCGGCCACGCGCCCTGCGCCCCCGCCTGGCCCGCGCCAGGTGCTCCGGCGCCGGCGGGCGCCCAGCTC
>DAHVAN010000154.1 GCA_027314595.1 Actinomycetota bacterium
CGCCTGCCGCGCCGACGGCCGCCAGTTCGGCCGCCGGTTCCGCGGCGACGGCCGCGCTGGCCGCCCTCGCCTCGCCGGCCGCGGCCGTGATCTTCGCCGACCTGCGCGGCCGCCCGAAGGCGAAGTCGCCGGCGAAGCCGAGCACCGCCAGCGAGTAGATCATCAGGGCCGCGATCATGAAGTCGCCGCTGATATGCGCCAAGCCTATGTTGACGGTCACGAGCTTCACGCTCCCGGTTCTGACTGGTTGTTAGGCTCACGTTGGCCCGTAGCGCCGGCGGCGTCCGCGGCGGCCAGTTCGGCGGACAGCGAGGCGAACTCGTCCTCGAAGCTCCCGCTCGCGTCGGTGCGGGCCAGCCCGCCGACCGTCACCACGGACCCGCCGCCGGGCGCGGATGCCGCCCGCACGAACACCCGCCGCCGCCGGACGAGGAAGGAAAGCACCAGGCCGCCGAGCGCGAGGATCCCGCAGGCCAGCGCGGGAAGCTGACCGGGGTCGTAGGTGATCGCCAGGCTCACCCACTGCTTGTAGCCGAGGAAGGCGATCTTCCCGTTCCCGCCGGGGAGAGCCCACGACTGCCCGGTGAACAGCACGTGCGGTTCGGCGCTCAGCTTGCGCATGCCCGTCGTGTCCAGCTGGTAGACCGACTGCGGCGCGCCGAGGTTGCCCGCGTAGGCGATCAGCGACACGACCGGGTTGGCGGCGGCCGGGAAGACCGACTCGAGCGTGCCGCCGGCCAGGGCGGGCGTGGGCACGAACACGCCCATGAAGCCCAGTTGCGAGGGCGCGGCGGCGGGGACCTGGACCACCCCGTCGGAGAGGAAGGTGCTGGTGTTCGCCGGAATGAACGGCGTGGCCTGGTCGTACACGACCTCGCCGGTGGCGGTCGTCACCTTGAACACCGGGGCGTACCCGTGCCCGATCAGGTAGACCTGGGTCGAGTCCACCGAAAGCGGGTGGTTCACCTGCAGGTCGAACGACTTCGCGGGGCCGCCGGGCGAGGCGGTGTACGTGACGTAGGCGTGGAACGCGGACGGCTGGCCGGACGCCAGGTAGCTCGCCGAGAAGGAGTTCAGGCTGATGGAGAACGGCGCGAGGTCGGACCCCGAGACCAGCCGGCCGGGGTTGAATTCGTCGAGAGCGGCGCGCGTGTCGTGGAACCCCAGCCCCTGGACGAGCAGCTTGTCCGCCTTGTAGCCGAACAGGCCGCCAAGCGCGATCGACACGAGCACGCCGAGCAGCGCGAGGTGGAAAACCAGGTTGCCCGCTTCGCGCAGGTAGCCCTTCTCCGCCGACACCCAGTGCCCGAAATCCCGCGCGCCCGAGCCACCCCGGGCACCCGGGGCGCCCGAAGCGTCCGGGGCGCCAGAGCGCCGCAGCCGGAACCGGTGCCCGCGCAGCACCGACGCCGCGAGCGCGACGGCCGCCTCTGGCGGCAGGGCCGACCGGTAGGAGCCCGAGTGCGGCAGCCGTTCCAGGCGCCGCGGCGCCCGCGGCGGCGGGGTGCGGGCCGATCCGGCGAGGCGGAGGGCGCGCGGCACCACGCACCCGACGAGCGAGGTGAACAGCAGCAGGTAGATGGCCGCGAACCAGGGCGCCGCGAAAACGTTGAACAGGCCCAGGTGGTTCAGCCACGGGGCGAGCGCGGGGTGCGACGCGAAGTACTGCTGCACCTGCGCCGGATCGATGCCCTCCTGCGGCAGCACCGAACCGGGCACCGAGCCCAGCGCGAGCAGGAACAGCAGGACCAGCGCCGTCCGCATGGAGGTGAGCTGCCGCCACCCCCAGCGCAGCCAGCCCCAGCGGGGTGCGGGGGAAAGGGCCCGCCCGCTCGCGGCGGGCCGGGCCTCCCCGCTCGCGGGTGCTGCGGGGACCGTCCCCCTGACGACAGGAGACGGGCCGTCGGCGTCCCCGCCGACGGCCGATGGACCCGCTGGATGCGGCGCGTGCACGTCTGTCATCGGCCCGTCACCACATCCTGCAGCATCGTCGCCATCACCTGGTATGTGACCTTGCCGATCACGACCCCCGCGATGTGCCCGGTCTTGTCGATTACCACCGTGGTCGGGGTGTACCCCACTGGCGCCACCCTGTCGAAGGCCTGGACGATCGCATAGCTGGAGTCGTTCACGCTCGGGTAGGTGATGCCGATGCCGCGGGTGAACGCCAGCGCGTTCGCGGCGGAGTCGCCGACGTCGTCCCCGAGGAACCAGACACCCTGCGAGCGGTACTGCTCGGATAGCACGGCGAGCGTCGGGCCTTCCGCGCGGCAGGGCGGGCACCACGAACCCCAGAAGTTGAGCACCACGATCTTGCCCCGGTAGCTGGCGAGCCTGATCGGCGTCCCGGTCAGCGAGGTCCCGCTGAACTCGGGCGCCAGCGGGCGGTGTCCCACCGCGTACACCATCTGGGCGGTGTTGCCGTCGATGTACGTGACGCCGCTCGCCTGCCCGCTCCCCTGCGTCAGGGTCACCGCCAGAACGCTTGCCAGCAGCGCGGCTGAAACGCCCGCCACCGTGACGAGCGTCCGGCGCTTGGCTCTGAACACCAGCGGTTCCTAACGTTCTCCTACAGGGGGTAGTACGCCGACTATTGTGCCGCATCGGGGTCGCGGACCTGTCGCCGGGGCGGCACCGCGTACGAAACCCCGGTGAGCTCGGCGCCTGTGAAGCTGAGGCTTGTCACGCTCCCGAGCGCGCACTGGCGGCTGTTCGGGTTGTGCCACAGGCGCCTGCGCTCGGCCGCGAGCCGGCTCACCCAGATCGGCAGCTGGTGGCTGACGCATACCGCCTCGCGGCCGAGCCCCGCCTCGCGAGCCCGCTCGATGACGGCACTCATCCGCGCCACGACCTGCTGATATGGCTCGCCCCACGATGGCGCGAACGGGTTCCACAGGTGCCGCCAGTTGGCCGGGTTCAGCGCCAGCTTGGAGAGGGTGACGGTCTTGCCCTCGAGCACGTTCGACGACTCGATGAGCCGGTCATCGGTGACGATCTCGAGGCCGAGGCGCTCGGCCACCGGCTGCGCCGTCTCCTGCGCGCGCTCGAGCGGTGAGGCGAACAGAGCCGCCACCGGCCGTTCGGCGAAAAAATCGGCGGCAGCGGCCGCCATCTGCCTGCCCTTCGCGGACAGGTGGTAACCGGGCAGGCGTCCGTAAAGGACACCGCCCGGGTTATGAACTTCACCGTGCCTGAGCAGGTGAACGACGGTTGTCTGGGCCATGGCCCCGCCAGCTTACCGGCTCAGGCGAGAACCTCGACGTAATGTCGCCGGTCCGCGATCACGCCCTTCAGCGCGCGCAGCCGCTGCTGGACGGCGGCGGCATCGACCGCCGCCAGGTCCGCGGCGTCCGCGAGCAGGCCGGCCAGCTCGTCCGCCTCGCCGACCAGCGTCCAGTCGAACTGGAGCAGCTCGTCGAGCCCGCCGCGGCGGACCCGGTCCCAGACCTTGTCCTCGGGCAGCAGCGGCAGGCCGCGGACGGCCGTCGCCACGTCGCCGATGTCCCGGCCGAGCCGTTCGGCCTGCCGCAGCGGCGCCAAGGCCTCGGCGGACGGGAACGGGTTCTCCCTCGTGGACGGCGGCACCCGCGAGGCGCGCCACTGGCTGGCCAGCTCGCGCAGCCTGGCCGTCGCGGCGGCCAGGCTGCCGCAGACCCGCTCCCTCACCAGCAGGTCGTCGGCGCGCAGCCTGCCCTTCGCCGTGTAGACGTCGGACGCGAGCAGGCTGCGCAGCCGGTCGGCTACGGTGCCGGTCACTGGCCCGCGACGGTGGGCATGGCGGCGCCGGTGCTCACGCCGGGCGTTCCCGCCGGGCCGAACCCGGTGAGGCCGATGTTGAAGGGCGCGCCGACGGCCATGTTCGGCGCGGACACCAGGCCGTGCTCCGCCATCTTCATCGCCACGTAATAGCGGACGGCGTCCAGCTCGGACAGGCCGAACGCGCGCAGCGAGATCAGCTCGCGCATCCGCTCGTCCCGCGGCCTGATCAGCACCTTCACGTCGTTCAGCATGACGCCGTAGATGGCAAGGAAGTCCTGCATGTGGCCGCGCACCAGCTCGGTGATCTCGTGGATCCGCTCGTTGATCTGCTCGAGCGGGGTGAGCTGGACAAGCTGGTTGACCGCCTGCTCGACGACCGGGCCCGCATAGGCGTTCAGCGCGTCCGTGGTCAGCACGTGCCCGGAGTACGGCATGTGCGTGACCAGCTTGACCGCGTCCTCCTTGCTGTCCACGTGGACGTAGTAGTCCACGTCGTAGACGAGCTCGGCGAGCTCGCGGGACAGCGCGACGCCCTTGGCCTTGGCCACGCTCTTGGCCCGTGAGATGAACAGCGCCTCGTACTGCCAGGGCGACTGGCCGCCGTAAAACGCCTGCTGCATGCTGCCGAGCAGCGGCCGCTGCGGCGTTTCCACCGGATACTGCCCTGTCTCGTAGACGTTCAGGATGGCGCCGCGCGACTTCAGCACGCAGAAGTGGTTGCTCTCGACGGTCAGCAGGCTGCCGTTCATGATGTCGTTCCCCGGGTAGTGGTACATGAGGATCCCCGGCCCCATGACCTCTGTCCCGTCCGGGTTCAGCGTGCTGATAACGCTCCTGACCGCCATCGCGGCTCTCCTCCCGTAACGCGCGGGCCTAAAGCCAGCGCAATCCACCTCAATCCTGGCACATGCGGGGAGATGCTGGCGGGCCTGATGCTCAGGGTTGCCGGCGTTTCAGGACCGCAGTGCGCGCGCGGCGGCCCGGGCGGCAGCGGGCAGCGCGCCGGCGATCCTGGATAGCGCGACGTCGTCGTGGGCGGCGGACACGAACCACGCCTCGAACGCCGAGGGGGGCAGGTAGACGCCGCCGTCGAGCATCGCGTGGAAGAACGCCGCGTACGCGGCGGTGGACTGGGCCCTGGCGTCGGCGAAGTTCGCCACCGGCCCGGTGCGGCCGAGGTAGACCGTGAACAGGTTCGCCGCCATCGACAGGTAGTGCGGCACCCCCGCCTCGGCCAGGGCCGACGACACCAGCGTGGACACCGCGCCGGCGAACGAGTCGACCGCTGCGTACACCTCGGGCGTGCAGGCGCGCAGCGTCGCCAGGCCCGCCGCCGTGGCGAGCGGGTTTCCCGACAGCGTGCCCGCCTGGTACACGGGGCCGACCGGCGCGAGGCGGGACATGATCTCCGCGCGCCCGCCGAACGCAGCGCACGGCAGCCCGCCGCCCATCACCTTGCCGAACGTCACCAGGTCGCCGCGCACCCCGTCAATCCCGTACCATCCCGACGCGCTGACCCGGAAGCCGGTCAGGACCTCGTCCATGATCAGCAGCGCTCCCGTGGCGTCGCACAGCGAGCGCAGCAGCGCGTTGAATCCCGCGGCAGGCGGCACCACGCCCATGTTCGCCGGGCACGCCTCGGTGATCACGCAGGCGATCTGTCCGCCGCGGGCGGCGAACAGGCCCTCGACCGCGGCAGCGTCGTTGTAGGCCAGCACCACGGTGTCGGCCGCCGACGCGCCCGTCACGCCGGGGGTATCGGGCAGGCCGAGCGTGGCCACCCCGGATCCGGCCGCGACGAGCAGCGCGTCCACGTGCCCGTGGTAACAGCCGGCGAACTTGACCACCAGCGACCGGCCCGTGTAGCCGCGGGCGAGGCGGAGCGCGGACATCGTCGCCTCGGTACCGGAGTTGACCAGCCGGACCTGCTCAACGGGCGCCCGTGAGACCATCTCCGCGGCGAGCTCGACCTCGCCGGGCGTGGCCGCCCCGAACGACGTCCCGCGCTCGAGCGCCGCCCAGACGGCTGCCACGACCGACGGATGCGCGTGCCCGAGGATCATCGGCCCCCATGAGCACACCATGTCCACGTACTGGCGGCCGTCGACGTCGAACAGGTAGGCGCCGGCGCCGCGCTCGATGAACCTGGGCACCCCGCCGACGGGCCCGAACGCGCGGACCGGTGAGTTGACGCCGCCTGGCGTTACCTTGATCGCACGGGAGAACAGTTCGGCGGAGCGGTCGGTCACGGCTGGCGGCCTTCTTCCTCGCAGGCGTCGACAAGGAACTCGAGCAGGCGCAGCGCGTCCGGGAGCGGATGCCCCGCTGGCTGCCGCACCCAGCGTACGTCCTGCCCCGCGCCGAACCGGGAAGGCGGGGCGAGCACATAGCTGTCACGGCAGTGCCAGCGCAGCGACTCGGTCTGGTCGGACGTGTCAGGCGAGCTGTCCAGGCCGCAGGACCACCACTCCTCTTCGTCGGCCGGCGCGCCCCTCGTCGCGACGAAGAAGAGCATGCGGCCGGTGCCCGCGATCGCGACCGGCCCGGTCGCCACGCCTTGCGCCGACATCGCGGCCAGCGCCGAAGCGCCGGCCAGCGCTGGGACGTCCAGAACATCAAAAACCCGCCCGGTGACGAGTATCACGTTCGCCTCCGGGCGGGTTTCCCACCACTGCCTTATCGTCTCGCTGTCCACGGTCGCCTGCATCTGCCAGGTCGGGGACACCGGATGCGCCCCCGGCGCCGGGCACCCCACCCGGTCGCAGGAGCACGCCCGGCCCCGCTCGGGCGTCCCGTCCATTCCCCGGCTCGAGTGCGCACCCGGGCATACCGGCCAGCCCATCGCGGCATACTCTCTTGCCGCCTCGCCAAGCGCGGGCGGCCGCTGTGCCGCCCGGCGATGGCCCCGTCGCCGCATTATCGTCACCATCCCGGCCCCGCAGTCCTGCTCGTCCACCGCCGCCCCAGCACCGACTGCGCCCGGGGAATGCCAAACACCCGCTTCATACCGGTCGGTGGGATAGCCGAAATCGTACTCCGCCTCAAGGCATCATTCCGAACGAGGCCGTGGTGACTCTTCCCACTATGCCGGTGACGCCTGGCGCCACGCGGCACCCGCACGCCGCGAGTCGGCGCCGCTGCCGGGCACTAGCGCAGGCGGCGGGCGACCTCGGTGGCCCAGTAGGTGAGGATGACGCTCGCGCCGGCCCGGCGGATCGCGGTAAGGGTTTCCATGATCGCCTTGTCGCGGTCCACCCAGCCGTTCGCCGCGGCCGCCTCGATCATCGCGAACTCGCCGCTGACCTGGTACGCGGCCACCGGCACGCGCACCGTGTCCGCGACCCGCCTGATGACGTCCAGGTAGCTCAGCGCGGGCTTGACCAGCACCATGTCCGCGCCCTCGGCGAGATCGAGCCCGACCTCTTTGATCGCTTCGATGGCGTTGGCCGGGTCCTGCTGGTGGGTGGCGCGGTCGCCGAACTTCGGCGCGCCCTCGGCCGCCTCGCGGAACGGGCCGTAGAACGCCGACGCGTACTTGGCCGAGTAGGCGCAGATCGGGACGGCGGCGAAGCCCGCCCGGTCCAGCGCCTTCCTGATGGCGCCGACCTGGCCGTCCATCATGCCGCTCGGGGCGATCATGTGCGCGCCGGCCTGGGCCTGAGCGACCGCGGTGCTCGCGTACCGCTCGAGCGTGGCATCGTTGTCCACGTCGCCGGCGTCGGTGACGATGCCGCAGTGGCCATGGTCGGTGTACTCGCACAGGCACAGATCCGCCATGACGACCAGGTCGTCACCGACCTCCGCCCTGACGTCGGAGATCGCCGCCTGGGAGATGCCATCCGGGTCGTCGGCGCCGCTGCCGGCCCAGTCCTTCTCCGCCGGGACGCCGAACACGATGACGCCGCCCACTCCGGCCTCCGCCGCCTCGGTGGCCGCCTTGCGCAGGCTCTCCCTGGTGTGCTGCACCACGCCCGGCATCGAGCCGATCGGCCGCGGATCGACGATGCCCTCCTTCACGAACACCGGAAGGACAAGCTGGGCGGGCCGCAGCACGGTCTCGGCCACCATGGCGCGCAGCGCCCTTGTGCCGCGCAGCCGCCGCGGCCTGACCTCAGGAAATCCAGCGCTCATGTGGTCCTCTCCCCGTCTTCGCCGATGCGGTCTCGCTACCGGAGCCGGCGGCGGGCGCCGCGGCGGCGCTCGCTGGGGCGGCGCAGCGGCTCGCCGGCCGCCGCGGCCGCGTCACGCTGCGCGGCGCCGAACTCGGCGAGCGCGTCGACCAGCGCGGTGACCGAGGCCCTGGGCGCCGTCACGTCGACGCGCAGCCCGAATTCGGCCGCCGTCTTGGCCGTCTGGGGGCCGATGACGCCGATGACCGTCACGGCGTGCGGCTTGCCCGCGATGCCGACCAGGTTCCTGACCGTGGAGGAGGAGGTGAACAGGACCGCGTCGAACCCGCCGCCCTTGATCGCCTCCCTGATCGGGGCCGGCGGCGGCGCGGCGCGCACCGTGCGGTACGCGGTCACGTCCTCCGCCTCCCAGCCCAGGTCGGTCAGCCTGGCCACGAGAGTCTCCGTCGCGATGTCGGCCCTCGGCAGCAGCACCCGGTTGATCGGGTCGAGCAGGTCGTCGAACGGCGGCCACGCGTCGGCGAGGCCCTCGGCCGACTGCTGGCCGTCCGGCGTCAGGTCGGGCCGGATGCCGAAGTCAAGCAGCGAGGCCGCCGTCTGCTCACCCACCGCCGCCACCTTGACCCCGGCGAACGCCCGCGCGTCCAGGCCGTACTCCTCGAGCTTCTCGCGCACCGCCCTGACCGCGTTTACCGAGGTAAACGCGACCCACTGGTACCTGCCTGTGACCAGGCCCTTGACCGCGCGCTCCATCTGCTGCGGCGTGCGCGGCGGCTCGACGGCGATCGTCGGCACCTCCTCGGGAACCGCGCCGTACTCGCGGAGCCGCTCGGAGACGACCGAGGCTTGCTCCCGGGTCCGCGGCACGAGCACCCGCCAGCCGAACAGCGGCTTGGTCTCGTACCAGGAGAACCGGCCCTGCGCGGCCGCGGCATCGCCGACGACCGCGACGGCACCGCCGCGCGTCGTCGCGACGGTCACTCCGGCCGCCTTGAGGTCGAGCCCGATCCGGCCCAGGGTGGTGACGACGGTCTGCTGATCGGTGGTCGTCCCGTCCCAGGTGATGGCGAACGGCGTCACGTCGGGCCAGCCGGCGGCGATCAGCATCTTGCCGAGGTCCTGCGGCGCCGTCTCCGCGCCGAGCACCACCAGGGTGCCCGCCGTGTAGCACACCTGGCTGGCCTCGCTCGCGTGGATCACCCGCAGTTCTCCGGCGCCCTCGCTGGTCAGCGGGATGCCCGCGTAGGCGGGCACCGCGGTCGCGGCCGGCACGCCGGGAACGATCTCGAACCGTACCTTCGCCTTCGCGCATGCCTCCACCTCGGCCGCGGCGCCGTTCAGCAGCGGGTCGCCCGGGTACAGCCGGACGGCGAGACGGCCGTCCCTGGCCGCCTGGAGCAGCGTGCGGACCGTTCCCGCCGGGTCAGCCGGCTCGACCACCCGGGTGTCCCCGGCGATCAGGTCCCTGACCCGTCCGGCCACCTCCGGTTCGGCCACCACCAGGCCGGCCGCGCCGAGCAGTCGCACCGCGCGCATGGTCAGCAGGCCGTCGTCTCCAGGGCCGGCGCCGGCAAACGCAACCCAGCCATCCATGTCAGTCATGCGCATCATCCCTGTCGGTCGTCGCGCCTATCAGGTCCGCCGCGCCGAGCGCAAGCATCCGCGCCGCCAGCTCACGCCCCAGGAGCGCGGCGTTCGCCACGTCCCCCTCGCCGCGCTCGCGCACCACCATTGCCGTGCCACCCGCCGCCGCCGCGTCCAGTCCGCCGCCGTCCCGGTTCACCGCGGCAACCCCGAGCACCACGCCGTGCAGATGCAGCGCACGGGCCCGGCTCGCGCTCAGGACTGCGTAGCCGCCGACCGGAGCGCTGCAGCCGGCCTCGAGCGCGGCAAGCAGACTGCGTTCGGCGGTCACCGCGGCACGGCTCGCGGGGTCGTCGATGGTCGCGAGCAGCGCGGTCAGCCCGGTGTCTTCCGTGCGGCACTCGACGGCGAGCGCTCCCTGGCCGGGCGCGGGCACCATGTCGTCGGGCTCGAAGATCTCGCTGACGAGTTCTGTCAGGCCGAGCCTGGCGAGCCCGGCATAGGCGAGCACCACGGCATCGAGTTCGCCGTCGCGAACGCGTCCGAGCCTGGTGTTCGCGTTGCCGCGGATGGGCACGCAGCGCAGGTCCGCGCGCAGCAGCGCGATCTGCGCCGCGCGGCGCGGTGATCCCGTGCCGATCCGCGCCCCGGCGGGCAAGTCGGCGAGCTTGGCGCCGTTACGCGCGATCAGCGCGTCGCGCGGGTCGTCGCGGACCGGTACCGCGGCAAGCGTTATCCCGGGCGCCGCCCCGGTCGGCAGGTCCTTGAGTGAGTGCACGGCGAAGTCCACCTCCCCGCGCAGCAGGCTTTCCCGCAATGCGCTGACGAAAACCCCCGTGCCGCCGATCTGGGTGAGGTGCTCCCTGCTGACGTCGCCGAACGTGGTCACGCCGACGATCTCCACCTGGCGGCCGGTCCGCTCGGTGATCCGCCGGGCCACCTCGCCTGACTGCGCCACGGCCATGGGGCTGCGGCGGCTGCCAAGCCGCAGCGTGCCTGGCTTCCCGGGCTCAGCCTTCACTGACACCCCTCCTGATCGGCTACGTTCAGGGCCTCGACTTCGGCGCGCGTCACTGCCTCGACCGCACGCGGGTCAAGATCGAACAGCACGCGCAGCGCGGCGGCGTAATCCTCGCCGCCCGGCGAGCACGCAAGTTCTTTTACCCGGACCGTTGGTGCGTGCAACAGCTTGTCTACCACTCGCCGCACCGTCTGGGCTATCTCCTCGAGTGCCCGGCCGCTCAGCCCGTCCTCGCTGAGCCGTCCCGCGAGCCTGGTGAGCTCCGCGTCGACGACCGTGGCGGCCTTGGCGCGCAACGCCACCACGGTGGGCGCGACACGAGCGGCTCGCACCGCGGACCCGTAGGCCGCGTACTCCTCTTCGACGATCGCGCGGACCGCGGCGATCTCCCCGGCGCCGACCGCCACCCCGCCGCTGTCGCGCAGCTCGTCAAGCCCGATCACGCTGACGCCTGGCAAGAACGCGGCCGACCGGTCCACATCGTGCGGCATGGCGAGGTCGAGCAGGACCAGCGGGCGTGCCCCGCGGCGCCCGGCCGCGGCGCGCACCACTGGCTCGCTGATCACGAGCCCGGACGCCCCGGTGCATGAGATGACCAGGTCGGCGGCCGCGATCGCGTCGGGAAGGCAAGCCAGGTCGGCCACCTCGCCGCCGACGCCAGCCGCCAGCCGCTCGGCATGCTCCACGGTCCGGTTGGCGACGACGATGCGGGCGGCGGCCGACCGGGCCGCCGTCGCCACGGCAAGGCCGCTCATCGCGCCCGCGCCGACCACGAGGACGTCGCGGCCGACCAGCAGCTGATCGCGCGCCGAGCCGGCGGGCACCCCGAACGCGGAGGTGGCGAGCTCGATGCCCACGCTCACCAGGCTGACGCCAAGCCGGTCGATCCCGGTTTCCGAGCGGGCGCGCTTCCCGGCGCGCAGCGCGAGCCTGCCGAGGTCGCGCAGCGCCCTGCCGAGCGTCCCGTGCTCGCCCGCCGCCTTGAGGGCCGTCCGCACCTGGCCGAGTACCTGATCCTCGCCCACGACCATCGAGTCGAGCCCGCTCGCCACGGCGAGCAGATGCTGGACCGCCCGGTCCTCGTAGTGCACGTAGAGGCTTCCGGTCAGCTCACCGGGCTGGATGCCGGAATAGCGGGAGAGCAGGTCGCACACTCCGGTGACGGCACCGTGGAACCGGTGCACCTCGGCGTAGACCTCGACCCGGTTGCAGGTGGAGATGACGAACGCCTCGGCGATGTCCGGCAGGTGGGCGACGTCGTGCAGCAGCTTGCCGAGCGTGTCCCCGCTGACCGCGACACGCTCAAGCGTCGCGACCGGCGCGCTCTTGTGACTCAGGCCGACGACGAGGACGCTCACCTTCGCACCGCCTACGCTTCCGTCGCTGCCTGGCTCGCTACCTGCCCGAACCGCTCGGCGGACCGCCGCTGGGCGTGGAAAGCGAGGATCTGCAGCTCGATCGATAGATCGACCTTACGCACATCCACCCCCTCAGGCACATTCAACACCACCGGCGCGAAGTTGAGGATGCTCGTCACCCCCGCCGACACCAGCCGGTCGCACACCGCCTGAGCCGCGCCGGCGGGTGTCGCGATCACGCCGATCGCGACGCCGCCGCTCGCCACGACCGCCTCCAGCTCGCCGACGTGACCGACCACCACCAAGCCAAGTTCGCGGCCGACCATCGCCTGGTCGCTGTCGAGGACGGCCGCTATCCGGAAACCGCGGGTGACGAAGCCGCCGTAGTTCGCCAGGGCACGGCCCAGGTTACCCGCGCCGACGATGACCACTGGCCAGTTCTGGGTCAGCCCCAGCGCGCGCGAGACCTGGTACACAAGATAGTCAACGTCATAGCCGACTCCCCTGATCCCGTACGAGCCCAGGTAGGACAGATCTTTGCGCAGCTTGGCGGAGTTCACCCCGGCCGCGGCCGCCAGTTCCTCGCTCGCGACGGTGCCCACGCCGCGGTCCGCCAGCGTGTAGAGCGCGCGCAGGTAGACAGGAAGCCTGGCCACGGTGGCTTCGGGAATGCCCGCCGGGCAGGGGCGCTCCGCGGACTGCCCGGCCGGGTCCTCGTCGCCTGGCCGGCCGGCGGCGCGCCGCACAGCGCCTGCCCTGATCATCCGCGCGCCGGCGGCGACGTCGCGGGCCCGTGATGCCTCGTCAGCGACATCATGCCGCGCCCGGCCGCGGGGGACGTCGTGGCGGCTGGGCAACTCGGCGGCATTAGACATGCGGCGCTCCCGGGGGCGGATCGGCGCTGAGACGGGTTCGCGCTCATCGGCGGCCCGCGCAGATATGGCGTATCGGGGTAAGTCAGGCCGGCGCCGACCTCGGCGGTCGCTCGTGGCCGCTTACACCATACGTCGTTTGTGAATCAATGCACAAAGTCAATCCCGAACCCGTGACCACCGAACTCGGCAGTGGCGGGGGCTGGGACTGGCCGCAGGCGGGCGACAGTTCGTGACTGAGCGAAGGCGGCCGGACACGCAGCGGCGGGCGAATGGCGGTGCAGGCGGCGCGGGCAGGGCAGCGTCCCGGAAAGCAGGGGCTGTCAATTTGAGAAACGCTCGTCGCAGGCGCCTTGCGGCTATCACCGGTTATCACCCGACTCGCCAGTGCAGCACTCGTGCGCCTAAGCTCAAAGGTAACGCGCCCAGGGGAACGCATTGGCTCACACGCGCCGGCAATCCCGGGAACCTCGCGGTATTAACCACAGGACTGGCGTTGCCGCAATTCCTCTAATGGGGTGGCTCTCTCTGCCGCGGTCAGCGCCGCGCGGAGACGGTCTTCCGACACCCGCCAGAAGTCGTGCGGCACGCCGTCTACCAGCGTGACGGGGATCTTCTCCCAGTATTCACGCAGGTCGTCTTCCGACCGCGTGATGTCACGCTCCTCCCAGCCGACCCCGAGATCGCCGGCCACCCGGCTGATGACCTCGCGCGCGTCGTCGCAAAGGTGGCAGCCGGGCCGGCCGAGCAGCGTGATCCGGGGCGCGGTCATCTCGCTGCCCCGTACCGTCCGCCCTGGTAGGAGGGCTGATCCCAGTCCTGGGCGGGCGCTCGGGGCGAGCGGCCGTCCGGTCCGGCGAAGCGATCGTAATCGGCTCCCGCATGCCGGCCGCCGGGGCCGTCAGCGATCCGGCCGTTGCCGGACAGGCCGTACTCGTCCGCGCCCGGCCCGGAGTACTGGCCGTTGGCATGCGGGCTGAAGGACGGTGCCATGGCCGCGGGTTCCAGGGCGCGCGGCGCCCCCAGCGCCCCACGGGCCCCTAGCGCCCCCGGCGCACCGGATGGCCAGGCCGACTGAGTTTCCGGCGCGGGCACGGCTCCCGCCGGGGACACGAGCGCCGCCACCTTGGCGTATTTCAGCCTTAGGTCGATAATGTTAGTTGCGAGCACGCAACCTTTCCGCTCGGCGGCGAATCGCTGGATATGGGACTGCCGCTCATGAACCTCGAGCGCAGCGCGATCGCGGTAAATCTCGTATATGATTCGCTGCATTGGCGCCTTGGGGACCACGTGGATGACATATACGAGCGTGTCGGGCTCCGTCGTGCGGACGCCTTCGGCGGCCTGTTCGGCGAGCCGGTCGAATTCCGCCGCCCTATCTTCAAGCAGCGTGAAAATCGAAAGCCTTCCGTACGGACGCGGAGTGGCCGCGATGCCGTCATTCGCTGGCGCGTCCCAGTCGGACGCGGCGTATTGCGCGGGTGCGAGATCGGGCGCCTGAGCCAACGGCAGCCGCCCGTACTGAGCGGTGGCGGAAGTTTCGCCGAATCGGGAGTCCGGCTGCGCATAGCCCCGGCTCTGATACCCGCCGCCGGGCTGATCCTGTCCGCCGTAACCGGCATCGCCGAATCCCGCGCCGGCTTGTCCGTAGCCGCCACGATCGCCATGAACGCCGTACCCGCCGGGACCGCCGGCACTGCCGTAACTTCCCGACGAGCCGTAACTGTCCGTAGCGCCGCGCTCGCCAGCAGGCCCGAACCACCCCGCCGAAGCGCCGTTCCCGCCAGGGCCGCCGTAGCCGCCGGAAGCGCCGTACGCGGACGTGTCATGTCCGGTACCCAGGTGGCGGTCACCCCGATGGCCGGGATCCGCGTACCCCCCGTCGTGCGATCCCTGTCCGGCGCCACCCAAGGCCGCGCCGGGCCTGGCCCCGTATCCCGCATCGGCGCCCGGCCCTGGGCCCAGGGCCGGAGCACCGTAGGCGGCCTGGCCGAAACCCTGCCCGCCGGGGAGGCCAAGGGCCCCCTGGACACCCGGAACACCCGGAACTCGTGGGGCGCTGGGGACAGCAGGGACACCGGAGGCCTGAACTCCATAGGAGCCATCGCCGTACCCCTGCCCTTCCGCGGGGAACGCCCTGGTGCCGTAGGCAGGGCCGGCGAATCCCGGTGCCCCGCCGCCCGGCAGCCCGCCGCCCGGCAGCCCGCCGCCGAATCCGTCGGCGCCACGGCCGCCTCCGGTTCCAGCCTGGCCGTTCGCCCGCTGATAGCCGGTCACGCCGGGCCAGTCGCCGCCGCCGGGCCAGTCGCCTCCCGCGGCACCCAGCGCGCCCGGGCCACCCAGCGCGCCCGGCCCACCCAAGGCGCCCGGCCCACCCAAGGCGCCCGGACCGCCGGGGCCGGGCATCTCAAGCCGGTCGAAGTCGCCAGTACGGCTGGCCCAGTCGTCAGGCAGGCCGTCGGACCAGTTGTCCTGCTGACCGTCGAGGCCGTCCTGGTCGCCCTCGTCCCGTCCGTAGTCGCGCCGCCGTCTTCCCCTCATGTGGTTCCCCCCTGGGGTAGGGCTCTCCCGCTTGTACCATTCTCACGCATTTGTCCGCTAAGGTCGCCCGATCAGCAACACGCGTCACATGGCCAAGCGGGCCGCCGGCGGGCGCGGACGCGCTCAGCGGACAGGCGAGCGGCAAGAGCCGCTACTTCTTGTTCCTGCGCTGGATCCGTGTCTTCTTGAGCAGCTTGCGGTGCTTCTTCTTGGCCATCCGCTTGCGGCGCTTCTTGATGACTGAGCCCATCAGGCCACCCTCCTCGGCACAACGGCAGACGGGCACGCCATCACGCTCACCCGGAACGGGAGGCTGGGCACACGCCCGAAAGTAAAGAGACTGCGTGAACGCCAACCGGTCACGCAGTCCTCTAGCCTACCCGCTGCAACTCAGCGGTGTTACGCCCCTGGTCCGTTTCCGAGGTCCCGGCGGCCGGCCGCCCGTCATCGCGACGGCCGCCGCGGCCAGCCGGCGCCCTAGGTGCGGCTGTCCGGCATCCGGGCGCCGGCCGCTAGAGGCGGCAGACTCCCGGATGCCGGACGAACCGGACGAACCGGATCAAAAGGCTGACAGAACACGTGCCCCCGGCGCTGCGGCGGTTCCGGTCTGCCCGCAGTCAGCGCCAGCGGCAGTGCTCAGCCGGTACCTACGAACGCGGCTCGCAGATACTGGTTGACCGCCTGTTCGGGAACCCGGAAAGAACGACCGACCCGTATTGCCTCCAGCTCGCCAGAGTGGACCAGCCGATAGACGGTCATCTTAGATACCCGCATGATGGTGGCTACTTCGGCGACGGTTAGGAATCTCACGTCGCTTAGGGGAGTTTCGGTTGCCATCCTTGCCCTCTTCCGCGCGAAGTCGAGCACGCCTGACCGGATTCAGCGCACCAGTCACGTACGTATCCCAGGGTAAGTCTCGTACAGAAAAGAGCAAGTCCCCCGAATAGCCTCATTGTTGTCACTCTTCGGCCTCAAGCAGAACCGGCGCCCCGCAGGCCTCCTGCCGATTCTATGAAAAAAACAGAAAGGCGCACGTCACGGGTGCGCTAGGAGCCCATGCGCCGCAAACACCGCACTGCGGGTTCGCATGATGGAGCGGTCAACCGGATCGTCGGGATCCAAACCGGAACTAAAAGGAACATAGCGCGCAGGCGCGCCGTCGGTCATCGTCAGCGGCGCCGTTTCACCAGTCAGCGACCTTGCGAGTTCACGCCAGCGGGCGGGCGTCTCCATTACCGGGTCGACGGGCGCCCCGGCCGCGATCGCCAGCAGATGCGTCCAGGTCCTGGGTACCACCTCGACGAGCGCGTAACCGCCGCCGCCGGTCAGCAGCCACCGGCCGTCGCACAATTCGTGCGCCAGGTCGTGCAGCGCTACCTGGGCGGCTCGCTGCGCGTCGACGCTCAGCTCCAGGTGAGCGAGCGGGTCCAGCCGGTGGCTGTCGCAGCCGTGCTGGCTGACGAGCATGGTGGGCTTGAAGGCACGCAGCAGCGGCGGGACCACCGCGTCGAAGGCGCGCAGCCACCCCGCGTCGCCCGTGCCGGCCGGCAGCGCGACGTTGACCGAGTACCCGGCACCAGCGCCTTCGCCGGTCTCCCCGGGCAGGCCAGTGCCGGGGAAGAGGGTGGCCGGATGCTCGTGCAGGCTGATCGTCAGCACCCGGGGGTCGGCATAGAAGGCCGCCTGCACGCCGTCGCCGTGATGCACGTCGGTGTCGACGTAGGCGACTCGCTCGGCCCCGGCGGCGAGCAGCCAGGTGATCGCGATCGCCGGGTCGTTGTAGACGCAGAACCCGCTCGCCGAGCTGCGCATCGCGTGGTGCAGACCGCCCGCGATGCTCGCGGCGTGCGCCGCCGCCCCGGACCAGATGGCGCGCGCCGCGGCCAGCGTCGCCCCGGCCACCAGGGCGGACGCCTCGTGCATGCCCTCGAAGACCGGGTTGTCGGCAGTGCCGAGCCCGTACCGCACATCGGGGGCGAGCGACCGGCCCGCCTGCCGGACGGCGGCGATGTAACTTTCATCGTGCACCGTCGCCAGTTCGGCGTCCGTGGCGGGTGAAGGGGAGACCTGCGAGACCGACGGCGCGGAAAGCACCCCGAGCTCGCGGGCGAGGGCGACCGTCAGGGCCACCCGCACAGGCGCAAGCGGGTGTCCGGGCCCGAAATCGTAGCGCGTTAGCGCGTCGTCCCACGCCATCGCCATCGAACCGGTCATCGGTACCTCCCGGAGTTGCCGTCAGGAGCTGCCAAGCTCCCTGCCGCGGTCGCGGGCCGCCTCGATCGCCGCCAGGAACGCCGCGCGCACCCGGTGCTTTTCCAGTTCCCTGATCGCGGAGATCGTCGTGCCGCCAGGGGACGTCACGGCCTCCCGCAAGATCACCGGATGCTCCCCCGAGTCGCGCAGCATCGTCGCCGCGCCATAAACCGCCTGGATGACCATCTCGAGCGCGGTCGCGCGCGGCACCCCGAGCAGGATGCCCGCGTCCACCATCGACTCGACGAGGTAGTACACGTAGGCGGGACCGCTGCCGGACAGCGCGGTCGCGGCGTCCTGCTGCGACTCAGGTATCCGCAGCACCTTGCCGACCGGTCGCAGCAGATCCTCGGCCGCCTCCAGATGCCGCTCGCTCGCGAACGCGCCAGGCGAGATCACCGACATGGCCTCGTCGACGAGCACCGGGGTGTTGGACATCACCCGCACCACTGGCACCTCGACAGAGAAACGCCGCTCGATGAACGAGGTCGTGATCCCCGCGGCGACCGAGATGACCAGCTTCGAGGAGTCCACGAAGACGGCGATCTCGCTGAGCATCCGCGCCATGTCCTGCGGCTTGACGGTGATCACCAGCGTGCCCGCGGTCTTGGCCGCCTCTTCGGCGGTGATCACGGGCACGCCGTAGGCGGTGCGCAACTCCTCCGCGCGAGCCTCGCGCCGCACGACCGCCGCCACCCCGGACACGGGGCGGCCCGCCCGCAGCAGCCCGGAAATCAGCGCCTCGCCCATCTTGCCGGCGCCGAGTATCGCGATCACGACGAGAACCCAATCATGAAGACGACCATAGCGAACGGAGGAAGAACGCGAGGTTCGCCGGGCGCTCGGCCAGCCGCCGGACGAGGTAGCCGTACCAGTCGCCGCCATACGGCACGTACACCCGCACGCGCGCCCCAGTCCGCGCCAGACGGCGCTGCTCGTCGGGGCGCACCCCGTAAAGCATCTGGTACTCGAAGCTGTCAGGCGCGCGCCGCAGGCCCAGGGACCTGGCGATCGCGATCAGCCGCGGGTCATGGGTGGCGATCATCGGGTATCCCGGCCCGTCGAGCAGGACGCGCAGGCACCGCGCGAACGACTTGTCGACGTCGTGCTTGCTCGCGAACGCCTCGGACACCGGCTCGGCGTAGGCGCCCTTGCACAGCCGGACCCGCACCCCGGGCGCCGCGAGTTCGCGCACGTCGGCCTCGGTGCGCCGCAGAGCGGCCTGGACCACGGTGCCGAGCTGGGGAAACCGGGACCGCAGGGTGGCCGCGATCCGCGCCGTGGCGTCGGTCGTCCTGTGGTCCTCCGCGTCAAGCGTCACCGTGGTTCCGGCGTCTTTCGCGACGATCGCGATCCGCTCGATGTGCCCGGCCGCGACCCGCTCGCCGAGCACGCTGACCCCGGCGCCCTCGCCCGCGCCTTCGGCGGACCCGGCGCCCCCGCCCGCGCCTTCGGCGGACCCGAGCAGCAGCCCGACCGCGGTCGGCTTCACCGACACCTCCACGGCACCGTCCTCGGTCAGCCCCTCGGCGGCGAGCTTGCCGAGCAGATGCACGTACTGGGTGGCGACGGCGGCCGCCTGCAGCGAATCGGTGGTGTCCTCGCCCAGGTAGTCGAGCGACACGAGCAGCCCGGCTTCGCGCAGCGACCTGGCCACTCGCACCGCGTCGCCGATGTTCTCCCCGGCGACGTACCTGTCGACGACGGCGCGGGTGGCCGGCGTAGCCGTCACCAACCCGCGGATATGCTCGCTGGCGGCAGCCGCCAGCAGCGCCCGGCGCAGCACTAAGCCCTCCCTGTCAGGACCCGTCAAAGCAGCTTGCGGCCGGCCGGAGGCGGCGGCACGGCGTCCCGCCGCAGCGTGACGCGCACGTTGGCGCCCGCGTCCGGCGAGACTACCACTTCCTGCGCGGCTGCAATCCCATCCGCCAGCAGCGTAGCCCCCACGGGCACCGTGCGCTTGATCAGCCCGAGCCCTATCGGCCCGAGCTCGAAGTGGCGTGCGGCGGACCCGGTGAACCCGACCCGCACGCCCCCGACGGGCCCGGTCCCGTCAGGGAGCACGATGGCCGACCCGTGCGGGGGCAGCCGGTCAGCGCTGCCGTCCAGGTTCAGGAACACCAGCCGCCGCGGCGGGCGGCCGAGGTTGTGGATGCGGGCGACGGTCTCCTGACCTCGGTAGCAGCCCTTGCTGAGGTGCACCGCGCTCTCGATCATGCCCACTTCGTGCGGCAGCGTCCTGTGGTCGGTGTCGAGCCCCGGCCGCGCCACCCGGCCGGCGATCCGCGCCGCCTCGAAGGCCCACATCCCGGCTGGGGTCGCCGGGAGCTTCCCGACCGCGCTCCGCTTGACGATCACATCTATCCCGAACGGGCCCGTGGTGACCGCCCGCGCCAGCCCCCGCGCCGCGGCCGGGATGACCGCTGGAGAGCCGGCCGGATTCGTTCGGGAGACCAATCCGCCTTCAGCCGGAACCGGACCCGCCAGTGTTTGCACCGCGAATTCCGCCGTGACATCGGCCACCTCGACACGCAGCATGAACCGCATCGAGTTCAGGTAGGCGACGAGGGCCGGGGCCGTTCCGGGCTCGACGTGCGCCCACACCGTGGTCCCGTCGTCGGTCAGCGTCAGGTGGTGCTCGAGCTGCCCCTGCGGGTTCAGGATGAGCGCCTCCGCGGTCACGCCGGGGGCGAGCCGCTCCAGGTGCTGGCTGGTCAGGCTGTGCAGCCAGGTCAGCCGGTCCGGGCCGGCGACGGTCACGACGCCGCGGTTGGAACGGTCGACGAGCACCTGGCCCTCGGTCATGGCACGCTGCTCGCGCATCGGGTCGCCGTAGTGCGCGGCGACGCCTTCGTCCGGCCACTCCGCCTCGACGGCGCCTGCGATGTCAAGCATTCTTTCCCCTGCACTCCCTGCAGCGCCCGAACACGGTCAGGTGCGCCACGTCAGTCTCGAAACCATGCCCCTCGTCGAGCGCGGTGATCAGCGGCCGGATGGCTTCCGGGCTCACCTGCAGGACCCGGCCGCAGTCCTGGCAGACCAGGTGCACGTGGTCCGCGTCGCTGGCCAGATGGTAGATGGGCGCCCCGTGGTTCAGGTGCGTGTGCCTGACCAGGCCGAGGTTGTCGAGCAGTTCGAGCGTGCGGTAGATCGTCGAGATGTTGACCCCCCTCGCCGTCTCCTGGACGCTGGCCGCGATCTCCTCGGGGGTCGCGTGGTCGAGCCTCGCGACCGCCTCGAGCACGAGCTGCCGCTGCGGAGTCACCCGGTAGCCATGGGACCGCAGCTCCTCGTCCCACGTGCGCCGCAGGTCTTGCTCCATGGTCCTGAGTCTAGTTCGGCGCGTGCCTGACGGGACTGTCAGGCGCTTCCCGGGGCTGCGCCGCCGCCGGGCCCGATATCCCCTTGCGCAGTCCGGGGGACGCCGCGTAGCGTGCGAGATACGCGGAAAGGAGGTGGTCCGAAGTATGCATAGTCATCGGACTTGCGAGGTGGCTGTCAGCTAGCCGCCGCCCCCGCCGAGTGGGCCTGCTGTCAGGTCCCGGCCCAGATGGGCGGCGGCGGGCTACTCTAAGGCATACACCGGCCCCCCGGGCTGACCGGCCTTGTCCAGCCGGTCCCGCGCAAGCGTGAGTCGCCCGGGGGTTTTAATTTGCTCTGTTGTCCCCGGTCATCCGGCGGCGCGCCCGCCGGCTCGCGGGGCCTGGTTTTACTCGGTCCACTGCCATTGCAGGTGGGCGGCCCACAGGTGGGGCTGGAGGGGTTGGCCCATGGCGGCCATGTCGTAGGCGTAGGCGAGATCCTTCTCTCCGGGGCGCGTGAGGCTGTCGACGAGGCCGTACAGCCGTTTCCCCGCGGTTACCGGCTTGGCGGACTCGGTGCGGACCACCGCGTCGGTCGCCATCTCGATCTTGGTGCCCGACACTTCGCCGAGGTAAATCTCGGTTATCCCTGTCGGGTGCGTGAGCAGCACCTCGACGCGGTTGCCCGGCTGGGGGCGCCAGAAGCCGGCCTCGACGGCGAGCGGCGCGCCCTTCGCCGGCCGCCCGTCCCCGTCCTTCTCCAGTCGCCAGGACCGGCTCGTGTAGATCAGGTAGGGCTTGCCGATATGGGTGAACGTCAGTTGCTGGATGAAGCCGAAGGCTTCGATCGTCGGGTAGTCGCCCTTTCCGGCGCCTTCCCACCGCCCAAGCAAGAAGCTCAGCGGCGCGATCGCCGGATGCTCGTCCGGCCCGTCAGCGCTCATGCGGTCCTCCCCTGATCACCTTCGCCGCCGCGTACCCGGCGGCGACGGCGACCATAGCGTAGGCGAGGATCATGATCGCCGCGCTTGCCATCCCGTGCACAGCACGTCAGCCTAGTGCGCGGTGTCCAGTTCGGCCCGCACGGCGCGCCGTAGCGTCCCGCTGGCGTTAGAGTTCAGTCGTGGCAGGCACTCTGGTGATCAAGGTCACGGCAGGCAAGGACGGGCCCGAACGCTGCAACCAGGCGTTCACCGTGGCGGCGTCGGCGGTGGCCGGCGGCCTTCGAGTCTCGCTCTGGCTGACCGGCGAATCCGCGTGGTTCGCGCTGCCCGGGCGCGCGTCGGACTTCGCGCTGCCGCACGCGGCACCGCTCGAGGACCTGCTCGCCACGGTGCTCGCGGGCGGCATGATCACGGTGTGCACTCAGTGCGCCGCCCGGCGGGACATCTCGCCCGACGACGTGATAACCGGCATCAGGATCGCGGGCGCCGCGACGTTCGTCGCCGAGATCATGGCCGACGACACTCAGGCGCTGGTCTACTGACCGGCGCCGACGGCGCGGAGCCGCTCTTCCCGCAGCCGCCGCGCGAGTTCGTCGGCCTGCGGGGGCAGCGGCGGGAGCGGGCCGGCCGCCCAGGACAGCAGCAGGTCGGCCAGCCCGGGATTGCGGACGAGCGCGGGCCCGTGCAGGTAGGTGCCGAGCACGTGGCCGGCGTACGCGCCCTCGGTGCCGTCGCCGTTCCCGGTGCCGAGCGTGGTGCGGGCCAGTGGCCTGGCCCCGGGGCCGATGCTGGTGACGCCCTGGTGGTTCTCGAACCCGGTGAGGAGGGGCACGGTGAGCTCCGGGTCCACCTCGGCGACGATCTCGCCGACCGCACGGCACTCGCCGCGCCCGCTGCGGATGTCGAGCAGGCCAAGCCCGGCGACTGGCTGATCCTCAGCGCCGCCGAATTCCACGCCGAGCATCTGGTAGCCGGCGCAGACCGCGAACATCACGGCGCCCCGCCGCACCGCCTCGTGCAGCCCGCCGTCGGCCTGCAGCCTTCGGGTGGCCAGCGTCTGCGGCAAGTCCTCGCCGCCGCCCATCAGGTAGATGTGCCCGTCCGGCGGCACCGGCTGGTCGGAGTTCACCTCGGTGACTTCCGCCTGCAGCCCGCGCAGCCGGGCGCGGCGCTCGAGCACGAGCAGGTTGCCGCGGTCCCCGTAGGTGCTGAGCAGGTCCGGGTAGATCCACACCAGCCGCAGCGGCCTCATTCGGTCCTCCCAAGGACGGCGCGGTACTGCTGGAACGCGGTGTAGTTCGCGAGCACTTCGAGGCTCGGCGCGCCCGGCGCGCCCGGCGCGCCCGACGCGCCCGGCTCGCCTGCCGTCCCGGGCGCTGCTGCCGCCCGGGCCAGGTCTGCCGCCTCGTCGATGCTGCTCACCAGCCGGAACGGGACCTCGTCGGCCTCGAGCCTGACGGCGAGGTCGAGCCTTCGCTCGCCGCCGACGAGCACGACACGGCCGCGCAGCGAGCGGTAGTCGACGTCCCAGAGCCACGAGGTGTCGCGCCCGTCTGGGCCCTGGGCGTTCACCGAGAGCAGCACGGGCGCCGGCGGCGGCGCGAGCACGTCGAGGGCCTCCAGCCAGCCGGCCGGGTTCTTCGCGAGCAGCAGCCGGATGTCGCAGCCACGCCGGCTCACCTGCGTGTACCGGCCGGCCACCGAGGTGACGCCGCGCAGTTCGCGCAGCGCGTCGGCGATGCCGACGCCGAAGGCGCCGGCGACTGCGAGCGCCACGACAGCGTTGGACCGGTTGGCCCGGCCAGGCAGCGCGAGCTGGAGCGGCTGGGCATGCCCGGACGGGTCGATCACCTCGTCGCCGGTCAGCACCCAGGTCACCGGCGGCCGGCGGTTGACGCATTCGCGGCATGACCAGTCATCGCCGTGCCGCTCCAGGTGGGCGCCGCAATGCGGGCAGCACCACGAGTCGTCCCGCCAGCGCTGGCCAGCCGCCACCCAGGTGACCTGGCGTGCCGCTCCGGCCGCCCACGCGACCAGCGGGTCGTCGGCGTTGGCCACGACGTGGCAGCCGGGCGCGTTGCCGAGCGCCTCCCGCCAGCGGCGCGCGAGCAGCCATATCTCGGCCGCGCGGTCCATCTGGTCCCTGCTGAGGTTGAGCAGCACCACGACCCGCGGGTTGGTCGCCGCGACCATCGCGGGAATGTACTTCTCGTCCGTTTCGAGCACCGCCAGCGGCGCGTCAGGGGCGCGGCTGAGGGCCGAGGTCAGGCCGGCCTCCATGTTCGCGCCGTAGATGTTCGACGCGATCTGCTGGCCGAGCGCGCTCAGCGCCGCGGTGATCAGCCGGGTGGTCGTGGTCTTGCCGTTGGTACCCGTGACGAGCACGACACTGCGACCCGCGGCGAGCAGCGACAGCAGGCCGGGCTCGAGCCGCAGCCCGATGATGCCGCCGATGACCGACCCGTCGCCCTTCCCGGCAAGTCGGGAAACGGTGGCTGCCGCACCGCCAACCGTGGTCGCGAGCCTGGCCCGGATCGGCAGCCTGGAACGGTGGTTGCTGGTGTCCATCGCGCCGATGCTATCCCGTCGCCGGCCGCCCGGAGACCGTGACGAGAGATGGTCAGCGCTTGCGCCAGTCGAGCCGGGCAGACGGCGGACCGAGGTTGGGCTGCGGCCCCTGCGTCCTGCCCGGCCCGGCCGCCTGGCCGCTGCCCGGCACCGGCTGCCCGCCCGGGTCGGTGGCCCGGAACATGCCCGCCTCCCCCAGCGGCGTCATCGTGGCGGCCGGCAGGCCGCCGATCGCCGGATTGGCGTCGGCGAGGAATACCTGGCGGCCGGCCGCCGTCGCGTAGCTGACGATCATCGCGGTGGCCGGCAGCCGCTGCAGTTCGCTCGCCTCGACGAGGAACTCCCTGGAGCGCTGCAGGGACTGGGCAAGCGACTGGCTGTCACCGGCCGCCAGCGTGGTGGACACGCCCCACGCCGTGCTCGTGCTGATCCCCGCCGTGAGGGACTCCGATTCGGTTGTCCCGCGCGACCGGCTGGTCTCGCCGGAGCGGGACCTGCTGGTGCCGGCGAACGGCAGGAAGCTGCTTTCCGCCGAACGGGCGCGCCCCTTGCCGCGGGACACCGACTCGCTGTCTGAACTTGACGCGGCCGACGAGACCGAGTCGCCGACCGTGCTGGTGTAGGAGACACCGGCCGTGTCCGTCACCGAAGTCCCCACGGTCTCGGTGAGCTGGCTGAGCACGAACCGGTGCTCGGTCCCGATCTGCTCGCTTGCCGCCTTCGCGTCTTCGGCGTTGCCGAGCCGCATGAACGCGACCGCGGCGTTTCCCCTGCCGATCCGCTGCCGGACCTGGGACGGGATCGAGCGGTAGCCCAGCAGCAGCCCGGACCGGGCGTTTTCGCACGCGTCGGTCAGCCGGTCGAGCACGTCATCGCGCAGCCGTTCCGCGCCGAGCAGCATGAGCGTGTGCCGCCACGGCCGCCCGGGCGGCGCCGAACTGAGCAGGTGGGTGAGCGCGGTGACCACGAAGCTTCCGAGGATCTTCGCCGACTGCGCGCCGACTCGCTTGTCCAGCGCCACCACGCGGAGCCCGCCGCGCGGCACCGGCACCGGCTCGCTGCCCGTAGCGGCAAGCTTGCGCAGCTGGGATTCGATGCTCAGGGCCCGTTCCAGCACCACCCGGTCGGTCGCGCCCTGGCCGAAGAGCGTGCTCACCTGGGCCGCCTCCCGTTCGGTGAGCAGCCCCGCGGCTATGTCGGTTCGCGGGTCGCCGACCTGAGCCAGCCCGCGCAGCGCGGCCACGAGCGTGGCGAGCGAAACGCCGTCACGCAGGTCGAGGACGCTCATGACCCGTTCGAGAATCGAACTGTCCACCGCGAGCGACGCGGTGGAACCCTTGTCCTCGGCAACGCTGACCGCGAGCGCGAGAACGTCGGCAAGGTCCTCAGTGCGCAGCGATGACGTGAGGTCGAGCCTTGGCAGGTCGTGCGGCAGCACCCAGACCGCGGGCTCGATGCCGCAGCCGCGGGCCACCGTGACCAGGTCAGCCGCTACCGCTCCGCCCGACAGGTCAAGGACGGTCACCTCACCGCCGCCGGCCAGCCGGTGAACGGCGGTCATCGTCACGAGCGCCGACCAGCCTGCCAGCGTGCCGCCGGCCACGTCTACCCGGTCGATGCCCGCCGGGAGCGACACCGCGTACCAGCGTTTCTGGCTCTCGTAGGCGAACTGCCTGCGCTGCCATTCGGCGACCTGCCGCGCGTGCTCGGCCTGCGAGGCGAACAGGCGGCTCTCCTGGTCCGCGCGGAACCGCTCGACGCGGCGCCGCTCGGCCGCGATACGCGCGTGCAGGGCGCGCTGACCCTGCCAGACGGCGTAGCCGGTGAGCCCTGCTGCCGCCGCGCACACGGCGACGGCCGGCAGCGCGGCTAGGGTGGGCAGCCAGCCGGCCGCGGCCGGTATCGCGAGTGCCACCAGCACCACGGCGGCCGCTCCGCAGGCCATCCGCAGCGGCCTGCTGATCGATTTCTCCTCCCGGCGCTGCGCCGCCAGCCATTCGGGTGACAGCTGCTCGCGCTCGGGAGGCACCGGCCGCCGCGGCGGCGGGCCCGGATCCGGCTGCGGGGTGGCGTACTGCCAGCCCAGGTAGAGCCGGTCCGGAGACGGGCGTGGCAGACCCGGCGGCGGCGTCACTGCCCGGCTCCGCGCGGCAGCCTTGCGGGCACCAGCTGTGCGGGGTGCACAAGCCGGGGCCTCGGCGAGTTCACCGCGAGCACGAATCGCCCGGGTGGGAGCGACATCAACGTTTGCGCCGGCACGGCCGGGCGCGGGATGAGGCCAGGCCTGCCCGCCGCCGCGTCCGGAACGCCATGAGCGCCCGGGACACCCGGTGCGCCCTGAGCGCCCGGGACACCCGGTGCGCCCGGTGCGCTCTGGGAGCCAGGAGCCATCCTGGTGCCGGTGCGGGCCGCCAGGCAGGCCGCTGCCGCGCCGTCACTGACCCTGTGGATAAGCACGGCGTTCATCATGCCCGCCAGGTCCGCGGCGGCTGGCGAAGTGGACGAGACAAGCACGGGCAGCCCGGCGGCCGTTCCGCTGGCCACGAGTCCCCTGAGCGTTCCGGCGGAGTGCGGGTCCCAGCCGTGCAGCCAGATCAGCCCGTCGCCGTCGACACCGATCCTGCGCAGGTCCTCCCCTAGCGCGGCCAGGTCAGCGCAGACCAGCCGGGCCAGGCTCGCGGTTTCGACGCGAAGGAGCGCGGCCGAGCGCTCCCTGACCGCGCGCGCGAGGTCCACCCCGCCTTCCGCCGCGCCGTTTCCGGCCGGCCGGCGCGCGCCCGCGAGCTGCCGGGCTGCCGACATCAGGGGCTGCGGGTCTGCCTGGGCCATCCGCGCAGACGCCTCGACGAGCTCAGCCAGCGCTGGCCGGCGCGGGCTGTCCGCCGGCACCAAGCGGAAGCGTGCCTGCAGGGCCAGCGGGTTGAGCAGGTGCGTGACGTCGTCAAGGACGGGGGTCCTCGGATCGGCCGGCACCGCGTCCATCAGCTCGAACAAGGCACGCAGATAGGTCCGGACGCCGTCAGCGGACTGGCTAGCCGGGGCGCCAGGGGCGTCGAGCAGCGCCTGCGTCATCGCCAGCCGCCGCGCCGGGTTGGCATGCCGGAACGGCTCGTAGCAGCCCTCCGCGGCGCCGGACACCCGCAGCGGGGTGCCCTCGGAGGCGCACACCGCGGTCAGGGCCCGGGCGACCACCGCGTCCCCTGTCGTGTCGGCCACGATCACCGGCTTACGGCGGCGCAGCGCGGCGTGCACCAGCTGGAAGCTGGCGACCGTGACGACCTCCGCCGTCGCCCCGGTGACCAGGACTCCGCCCGCGGCCTCCGTCCAGCCGAGCTCTACCCGGGCGCCGGTCGCCGGCGCGACGCCGAGCACGAGACCATCCCTCGTGACCAGGGCGCCCGAGGTGGTGGCACGCCTGTTCACCGCGCTCCTGGCCGCCGCGAACGCACCGGGCCGCGGCGGCGGGACCGCCCATTCATCGGTGTGCACCCAGTCAAGCCAGGCGGCCAGCGCTGCCTCGCCGGCGCCAAGGATGAGCGCGAGCGGGAACTGCCGCGGAAGCCAGCCGCCGACGTCGGCGAAGGCGCCATGCGGTTGCGGCAGGCGGCTGATCGGATGCCCTGCGCCCAGGTAGGCGAGGATCTGGTCCGGTCCGGCGGTGAACCCCGCCACAGCGGCCCGCGGCCCCACCGCCAGCGTCCACGCCAGCCCCGCTGCCGCGGGGACGGCCAGCCACCACCTGCGCCACCTGCTCGCCTTTCCCACGCCGGCGAACGCGATGGCCAAGATCAAGGTGAGCTGTGCGAACAGCAGGTGGGCGAGCAGCACGAGCACGGAGCACGCGGCTATAACCTCCCCGCGACGGGGAAGCTGTGTCGGAATCAGGTGACGGGCACGCCGTGGCATCGCACCCGCCCCTGGCACCATCTCAGCCGGCATCGACTTTAGGTTGCCAGTAAGACACCATGCGTGTCCAGATATCCGAAAAGCGCTCGCCGGCCAGTTTGCCTCAGCTCCTCCCGCCGGTCCCCGCGTCTGCGCCTGGCACGCACGAGAACGACGACGGCGGGCGCCGGCCTCGCTGGCCGGCGCCC
>DAHVAN010000156.1 GCA_027314595.1 Actinomycetota bacterium
TCCTGGACCACCTTCGCCGCCTCGGCGATCGTGGACAGGTCCGCGCTGCTCGCGGTGACCCACCCGTCGGCGATCCGCCCCGCCCGCTCCATCGCCGCCCGTGACATGCCGCCGAGCAGCACCGGCGGCCCCGGCCGCTGCGGGCAGGGGCGCCCGCTCCGCCCTCCAGGCTCCGCCCGACAGGGTCTCGATCAGGCCCTGGCTGTCGTTATTGCGGTCGACGTACCAGCCGGTGGCCACGCACGTGCCCGGCGCCGGGCAGGCGACCTCGCTGAGAAGGGCGCCCTTGCCCGGATCGGCGTCGCCGGGAAGCGGGGCCCTGGCCGACACCCAGGTGCTCCCCGAACGCGTCTCGACCAGGGGCCCAAGGATGTTCTGGGTGCCGTCGTAGGCGCCGATGGCCACGCACGTGGCCATCGATGGGCATGAGACTCCGTCGAGGTTGACGAAGGAGACCTGGCCCGCGCCAGGCACGCTGAAAGGCGCGGCTGCGGGGTCCAGGTGCCGCCGGACAGGGTCTCGATCAGGCCGCGGGTGACGTTCGCGCTGCTTCCTCCGCTGCCGTAGAGGCCGACCGCGACGCAACTGCCCACGCCGGGGCAGGCCACGTCGTTCAGATCCGCCTCCTGGGCAGAGGTTCGCGTCGCGCCGGCTGGGAGCGGCGCCTGCGCGGCGGTCCACGCCAGGGCCGGGGCAGGCGCGGTGCCGAACAGCCAGGACGGTGGCCAGTGCTCGCGCCAGCCGGTCAGCCCGAGGGCCGCCACGACGAGCACCGCCGCCACGGTGATCACCCTGCGGCGCCCCAGCATCCGCGACGCGCGACCCGGCGCCTCGGGCTCCGGCGGCGTCCGCGCCGGGAAGCCTGCTTGCGTCTGCCGCGGCCCGGCCTGCGGAGCGGCCTGGGGAGGGGGCGGCGGGTACCGCGGCGACGGCTGGGGAGCGGGCGCGGCGGCCGGCACGTAGTCCGCCTGCGGCTGGGGAGCGGGCTGGCGGTGGCTGCTCCGCCTGTGCCCGTCGTCCAGCGTTCGCGGCGGGGAGCCGGTTGCCGCATACCCCGTAGAACGCGTCAGAATCCGGCCAGCCAGTTCCGCGTTTAGTATTACAGTACATAGCCCCCAGGATTGGCGAGCACGTCCGGCTTGTCCGTGTGCCAGGTGCTTACGGCAGCCTGGCAGCATTTGTCCCGAGCGTCAAATGACGGCCGCGGACTCCGGGCCGAAGCCGTCCTTTCAGCGCACAGCTCACCGGTTTGGTCCGGCTCGGTCCGGCTGGAACGTCGGCAACGGCCCGAGGCCGACCTCGCGGGGTACCTTGATGCCCAGGGCGAGGGTGAGCATGTCAAGAAGGGCGATTCGCGGGTCCCAGCCTAGTTCGATGATGGGAGCATCATCATCATCTACGTCCGGCGGCCGGTCCACGTCCAGGCCCGCCTGGCGCATCGAGGCGAGGAATCGGTCGGGTTCGGTTCCCCCCCGGTCGTACGCCATCAGTGGCTCAAATGAGGTTACTTCTACCCCGTCGGCGTAGAAGTAGAAGTAGTCGAGGTTCGGGCCTATCTCGAACCGGGCGACCTCGGAGCCGGCCGAGAGTTCAAGCGCCGGTCCCTCCAGGTCAAGCAAACTGTAGTTGATCGCGAATGCCCACTCGCCGGCTTGCCCGACTCGGACCCACGGGTAGTTAGGCGTCTGATAGGCGACCTCTGCGGTCAGCGTAAGAGCTGTGGCCGGATCCGTCCCGAGTGCTTCGATGAGCCGTTCCGGCGTGGCCCCGCGCACGAAAATCAGGCCCACCCCGTCCTGGTACTCCTCAGGGATCCAGTCCCAGCAGGGCGTGACCGGCCCGGCATCGGGTTCAGTCATCGCGACCTCCTCCGCCCGATCCTGCCATGGGGTGCCCGCGTGTGACCACAGGACACGCGGGCACCCGCGATGAGCGATCGGCTACGAGGTGACCGCAACCCAGAACGGGTCTTGGTCGATCCGGCCGTCCCGGCAAGCACGCCATGACCGTCACCTGCCACAACGACCCGGGCAAGGCGAACCCCGAGCCAGCCCTCGACGAGCTGTGGCGCGCCTACCTGGCCCGCTTCGATGAAGAACATGCCTTCAAGTCCGCCAAGAGCACGCTGGGCCTGACCGCCGCCAGGGTCCGCACTCCCGAGCAGGCCGACCGGTGGGTCCGCCTGGCCATGGCCGCCTTCGCCCAGTTCCTGCTCGCCCGCCCGCTCGCCCCGGACCTGCGCCACCCCTGGGAGACACGGCCCCCGGACAGCCGGCCACTACCCCCTGGCCGGGTACGCCGCGGGTATGCAAACATCCGCGCCCACCTGGGCACTCCCGCCCATGTCGCTAAACCCGCCCGGCCAGGACCAGGACGACCCAAAGGCTCCGCCAAAGGCCCAGCACCCCGTCACCCAGTCCCGAAGAAAACCGGCACCACAGTCCAACCGGGGCAACACAAAACCTCAGGTCAAAGGTTAAAACGTAAGCTTAGGCTGTCCTGTCGATAAGAGGAGGTCGTGTGGCCCTGGCCTATGAGCGCCACGGGAGCGGGCCGCCGCTGGTGCTGCTGCACGGGGCGGGGCACCGGCGCCAGGCGTGGGACCCGATTATGGACCTGGTGGCGCCGCACCGCACCGTGTTCGCCGTGGACCTGCCAGGCCACGGGGAGTCGCCGCCGCTGGCCGGCGTCGGTGAGCGGTCAGCGGTTCAGGTGATCGCCGATGAGGTATTCGAGCTTTTCGGCCAGCTC
>DAHVAN010000157.1 GCA_027314595.1 Actinomycetota bacterium
GCCGAGCGCGCGGCCGCCGCCGACCGCGACAGCGGCCAGGCGGCGGCGCGCCGCCGGCTCGTCGACCACTACACGCGGACGGCCTGCGCGGGGGCCGCGCGCCTGTACCCGGCGCGCGGCCGGGTGCCGCAGCCGCCACCGCTGCCCGACGTCACCCCCGAGGAGTTCGGATCCTATGAGGTCGTGCTCGCCTGGTTCGGCGCCGAGCACCGCGTGCTGCACTCCGTCCTCACCATCGCCGCCGAGCATGGCCTAGAGGAGTACTGCTGGACGCTCGCCTGGTACTGGTCGGCGATCCTGAAACGGCGCGGGCAGCTGCCCGAGGTGATGGCGATGCAGCGGACCGCGCTTGCCGCCGCGCTTCGCATCAGGGACACCGCCGGCCTCGCCCACGTGCACTACGAGCTCGGCCACGTGAGCGGGCGGCTCGGCGACTTCGCGGAAGGGCACGCGCACCTCGAACACGCGCTCGAGCTGTTCACCCAGCTCGGCGACCGGCTCAGCATCGCGCAGGCGCGGCACGGCCTTGGCCTGCTGCTGATCGAGCAGGACCGGTACGCCGAGGCGCTCGGGCACACGATGGAGGCGCTGCGGCTGCGCCGGACGTTCGCCGACATAGCGTCGGTCGCCTACTCCGAGAACGCGGTCGGCTGGATCTACGCCCATCTGGGCGAGCACCACGAGGCGCTGGTGCACTGCGCGCGCGCGCTCGAACTGCACCGCCAGTCGGGCAGCCGCAGCGGCGCGGCGGACACGCTTGACAGCATCGCGTTCACCTACCTGGGGCTCGCCGACTACGAGCAGGCCATCGCGCACTACGAGCTGGCCCTCGACATTTACCGGAACATCGGGGACCCCTGCGGCGAGGCCGGCTCGCTCGTCCGGCTCGGTGACGCGCAGCTTGGGGCGGGGGATCCGGCGGCGGCAAGGCGCAGCTGGGAGCGGGCGCTGGCCGCGCAGTCCCTGCTCCCGGGCGCCGACCGCGGCCCGGTCCGCGGCCGGCTTGACCAGCTAGCCGCCGCGACCGCGGGCCATGCCGCGACCGCGGCCCGACGGTTCGTTCCGGGTAATGCTGTAGGGTTACTCACGGTGGTCGATAGTCTGACGGGGAGAGGTGCTGACGCTGGACACGCTCAACCGCGCGCTGCTGCTTGAGAACATTCACCCGGACGCGACGGCGCGACTGACGAAGGCCGGCTATGAAGTGCGCACGATCCCTCGTGCGCTCGGCGAGGACGAGCTCATCGAGGCCCTGCGCGGCGTGAGTCTGCTCGGTATCAGATCCCGGACCCATGTCACAGAGCGGGTGCTCGCCGCCGCGCCCGACCTGCTCGCCGTCGGCGCGTTCTGCATCGGCACGAACCAGGTTGACCTCACGGCCGCCGCCAGGCACGGCGTCGCGGTGTTCAACGCGCCCTTCTCCAACACCCGCAGCGTCGTCGAGCTGGCCATCGCCGAGATCATCTCGATGGCCCGGCGGCTGCCGGAGAAGAACGCGAAGATGCACGCCGGCGTCTGGGACAAGTCGGCCAAGGGCGCGCACGAGGTGCGCGGCCGCAAGCTCGGCATCGTGGGCTACGGGAACATCGGCACCCAGCTCTCGGTGATCGCCGAGAGCCTCGGCATGACCGTGTACTTCTACGACATCGCCGACAAGCTGGCCATCGGCAACGCCCGCCGCTGCTCCTCGCTTGAGGAGCTGCTCGAATCGGTCGAGACCGTGACACTGCACGTGGATGGCCGGGCGGGCAACCGCGGCTTCTTCGGCGAGGCGGAGTTCGCCAGGATGCCGTCGCGGTCGCTGTTCCTCAACCTGTCCCGCGGGTTCGTGGTCGACCACGCGGCGCTGCGCCGGCACATCGAGTCCGGGCACATCGCGGGCGCGGCGATCGACGTGTTCCCGTCCGAGCCGCGCGGCAACAACGACGAGTTCGTCTCGGAGCTGCGCGGGCTGAACAACGTCATCCTCACCCCGCACATCGGCGGCTCCACCGAGGAGGCGCAGCAGGACATCGGCGAGTTCGTCTCGGGAAAGCTGGTCGACTTCGCGGCCAGCGGCGCCACCTCCATGAGCGTCAACATGCCGAACATCGCGCTGCCCTCGGTGCCCGGCACGCACCGGCTGGTGCACATGCACAAGAACGTCCCGGGCGTGCTCGCCACGATCAACCGGGTGCTCGCCGAGCACGGCGTGAACGTCGAAGGCCAGCTGCTGCGCACGCGCGAAGAGTACGGCTACGTGATCACCGACATCGGCACCACCTACAGCGACGAGGTGCTCAACGAGCTGCACGCCATGGACGTGACGATCCGGCTGCGCACCATCGAGGACTAGCGGCCGTCCGGCTAGATCCGCTCGAAATACCGGCGCAGCTCCCAGTCGGTCACCGCGCGGCGGTAGGCGGCCAGTTCCACTCGCGCCATCGTCGCATAGTGCTCGACCACATCCGCGCCGAAGGCCCCTGCCGCCAGCGCCGACGACGACCACAGCGACAGCGCCTCGTCCAGCGACCCGGGCACCCGCGGCGTCCCCGGCGCCGCGTACGCGTTCCCGGTCACCGGCTCGGGCAGTTCAAGCGGCCGCGACACCCCGGACAGCGCGGCCGCGATCAGCCCGCCGAGCGCCAGGTACGGGTTGACGTCACCGCCGGGCACCCGGCATTCCACGCGCAGCGACGGCCCGTGCCCGACCAGGCGCAGCGCGCAGGTCCGGTTGTCCGGCCCCCATGCCACCGTGGTCGGGGCGAAGCTTCCGTCGGCGAACCGCTTGTAGGAGTTGATCGTCGGAGCGAACAGCAGGGTCAGCTCGGCAAGCCCGTCGAGCAGCCCCGCGATGATCCGGGCTCCGGCGGGCGACAGGCCGTACGGACCGTCTCCCGCCATCACCGGTTCTCCCTTCTGTGTCCGGAACGACAGGTGGATATGACATGAGTTGCCTTCCCGTTCGTTCGGCTTGGCCATGAACGTCAGGGCATACCCGTGCCGTGCCGCGATCTCCTTGGCGCCGGTCTTGTACAGGGAATGCTGGTCCGCGGTGGTGAGCGCGCCGGCGTAGCGGAACGCGATCTCGTGCTGCCCCGGGTTGCACTCGCCTTTCGCGGACTCGACCGGCAGGCCCGCGCCCGCCATCGAGTTCCTGATGTCGCGCAGCAGCGGCTCGATCCGCCCGGTGCCGAGCACCGAGTAGTCGGCGTTCCACCGGTTGGCCGGGACGAGGTTCCGGTAGCCGTCGTCCCATGCCTGCTCGTAGCTGCCCTCGAAGACGAGGAACTCGAGTTCGGTGCCGGCCAGGCAGGTCCAGCCGAGCTCGCCCGCCCGCTCCAGCTGGGCCCGCAGCACTTGCCGCGGCGACGACCGCACCGGGCTGCCGTCGAGGTGGACGGCGTCGGCGAGCACGAGCGCGGTGGCAGGCTGCCACGGGATTGCGCGCAGCGTCGCCGGGTCGGGGACGAGCATGAGGTCGCCGTACCCGTCGTCCCAGGAGGTGAGCTCGTAGCCGTCCACGGTGTTCATGTCGGTGTCGACGGCGAGCAGGTAGGCGCACGCCTCGGTGCCGTGCGCCAGCACCTCGTCGAGGAAGAACCGGGCGTGGCAGCGTTTGCCCTGCAGCCGTCCCTGCATGTCGGTCATGGCGACGACGACGGTGTCGATCTCCTGCGTGCGCACTGCCTCGCGCAGCGCTTCGATATTCACGATGCTCGCCAGCTTCCTGTCATCGGTTCGCCCTCGTTGCCCGAAGGAGCGCCTGGCGGCAGGAGTCTAAGCGAAAAAGCCGCTCGACCTGGAACTCCGGCCCATTTGGGCGGGGTCGTCGTCGCAGCTCAGGGGTGGTACGGGTAGATTCGACCCGTAACGAGAGGAGATAGGCATGCCCATCGCCGCACTGCTGCTCTGGATGTGCACCGCCGCCGCGGGCAGCTACCTGCTCGTATCGGCGATCCGCGCCAGGCAGGCCGTGCCGCCGGCCGTGCCGCGACCGCAGCAGCAGCCGGTGATCGCGCCCGCCTCGGCGGCGCCCAGGCCGGCCCGCGCCAAGGACCGCTTCGATCCGCCGTCGCTGGCGCGAGCCAAGAGCGAGCCGCTGCCCGGCCTGCGGGCGCTGGCCGAATTCACCCATCCGGCCCTGGCCATCACCGGCTTCGCCTTCTGGCTCGGCTACGTGATGAGCCGCGACCGGCTCTTCGCCGCGATCGGCCTCGGCGTGCTGCTCGGCGCGATCAGCGCGGGCCTGACCTGGTCCGCCAGCAACGCCCGCGCGGCCAGCCGCGCCGCCCGGCAGGCCGGCGAGGCCGGCGCCC
>DAHVAN010000162.1 GCA_027314595.1 Actinomycetota bacterium
CGAAGGTAAAGACTTGGCGAATGCTCAGCCGCGAAGGCGGTCGCTATCGCTGCCCGATTGAGAAGTTCGAGAGCATGCTGGCAGCCGTCACCGGACTGCTTTTCTTCGCCAAATACTGCAATGAAGAATGAATTAGCCTCCAGGAACTCATTGCGGACCTGTTGCGGGGTCCTGTACTGGAGTCCGGAGTGCCGACGTCTTGAATTGTACCAGAATTCGATATACCTCGCAATGTCACGATAGGCGCGCTCGCGAGTCGGATACTGGGTACGGTGGACCAGCTCGTTCTTCAGCGCAGCGTTGAACGATTCGGCCATGGCATTATCGTAGCAGATCCCGGTACGCCCGACGGACTGCCTGAGATTATATTTCTTGAGCGTCTTCGCGAACTCGCCCGACGTGTAGTTACTTCCGCGGTCGGAGTGGAAGATGGCCTTATCGGCGAGATCGTGGTTGCGTACGGCCATCTCGATCGCCTGCTGGATGAGCGGTGTCTTGTAGTTATCGTCCATCGCCCAGCCGACCAGTTCCTTCGTGTGACAGTCGATAACCGTCGCCAGGTAAAGCCAGCCCTGCCACGTGGGAATGTAGGTGATATCGCCGACCATTTTCTCGCCCGGCGCGTCCGCGGTGAAGTCGCGGTCCACGAGGTCGGGAATGTCGTGCTCCTGGCCGTCGCCCTCGGTCAGGCTGTGACGCCACGGCTTGGGCTGGCACGGCTCCAGGCTCAGCTCGCGCATGATCGAGCGGACGAGCTCCGGCCCGCACGGCACGCCCCAGGCCGCGAGGTCCGCGTGGACGCGCCGGTACCCGTACGTCTCATTCGAGTCGTCGAATGACTTCTGGATGTAAATCGCGAGGTCCGCGCGCCTTTTCGCCGTCGCCGATTCCGGTGCGCTCCGCCATTCGTAGAACCATGACCGCGACGCACTGCCCTTAACTTCCGGGACTTACGTCTGCTTTGGGGAGATTTGACGGGACGATGGTGAGGGTGTATTCGGCTGGCTCGCTGGTCCATTTGCGTCGTTCGGCTGCGGTGCGGCCGGAGGTCCGCTGGCGGTCTGCGCGGCCGGGCGGGACGGCGAGGATGGCGGCGTCGAGGCCAGTGTGAGGGGCGTTTTCACTGGTCGGGCGTTTGCCGCAGTGCGGGCGGCAGGTGTCGGAGATGATGGCGGCCCGGGCTAGGGACAGCACGGCGGCGAAGGTGATCTCGCCGGGAGTCAGGCCGGCGGTCGCGGCGGCGCGGGCGGCGAGCCCGGCGATCATGTTGTGCGCGAGCAGCAGCGCCCGGGCTTCCTGCCGGACGAGTTCCGCGGAGCGCCCGCGCAGGGTACGGCCGGCGCCGCGGACGGTCCGTTTCAAGTGCAGGAACGCGATTTCGATTAGCCAGCGTTTCTGGTACAGCACCGCTAGCTCCGCGGCCGGGCACAGGTCCGGGTCCAGCAGCGTGGTGAGCAGCCTGACCTGCGTGGTTTTCACGCGGCCGCCGCGGGTGCGGGTCAGCACGGTGAAGCAGACGAGCCGCGCGGCGGTGTCCGGCAGGGACGGCAGGGCGGGGTCGCCGGCCGCCGTGGGCGGCGGGCCCGCATGGACGTGCTCTCGTGCAGCAGCACCAGCTCCGATCCGTCTTTCAGTATTTTCAGGACCCTGAACGGGACGCACCTTGCGCCGTTCTTGACGCGCCACAGCAGGTGCGCGCCGGCGCCGGAGAAGCGGATGAAGCGGTCCATGGAGAAGAAACCGCGGTCGGCGAGGTTCAGCTGGCCGGGGCCGGATGCGTCCTGCAGCTGGTCTGCCAGGGCGTTCTCCCCGTCGAGGTAGCGGCCGATGACGGCGGCCTTCCAGCGGCGGGTGCCGGAGTGCAGCAGCCCGACCAGGCGCAGCAGCGGCCTCGCGCCGGGGGCGGGGACCCCGAATTCCTCCGCGAGCAGCGGGTCACCGAACAGTTCCAGGGTGGTGCCGTCGATCTGGGTGATCTCCAGGCCGAACGCGGTCCCGTCCTGGCCTGCGGGAATGTCGCCGCGTGCCGCGTCGGACTCGAACATGGCGCGGGCCGGGGCCTCACCGTGCCGCGCCCGGGCCTTCGAGTAGGCCGGGCCGGTCGGCACCGGGGTGGCGGGCCGGACCGGAACCCCGGGCATGTGCGAAGAAGATGGAAGCCCCGCGCTCGGCCGCCGCCTTGCGGATCGCCGGATAAGAATTTTCCTTCCATTCCTTGACTTTCTCTGGATTCTGCTTATACGCTCGATACAGAGGGCGCTGAGGCGACATTCCAAGCTTTTTAAGCACTCTTCCCACGGTGATCATCGATACCGTTACGTGAAATCTGCGCCAGATTAGCTCCTGAATCATCCCGCGTGTCCACAGCGCCAATCCGAAGCTGAGTTGACGCGGATCGACGCCGATTATGATCGCGCGCAGCTCCAGCATTTCCTTGTCCGACAATGCCGTTGGCCGCCCGGAGGCGAATTTTGTTGAAAGCTCGGCGAGTCCGCCGCGGCGATAATTTGCCCACCATTCAAGGACCGTCGTTCTTCCAACGCCCATGATCTCGACGACTTCATCGATTTTGCGCCCTGCTTCGATAAGCTGAACGGCCAGGATGCGCTCTTCTTCCGTGGCCCGTCGACCCTTCTTAGCCATGGCATAATTATGTCACATGAGGACAAGTAGAAGTACGGAAACTTATGAATTGATTAGTATGATAGCTTCGCTCGCGCTTGGCATGCTCCTGACGGACGGCGGAGTGCCGGCGGCTCCCTTGATCTGATTCGGTCTGCAGTACCAAGGCGCCCCGAGCGGCCACCGCACCAGCCTCGCCTGCCTGCCCACGGGTCCCCGTCGGACGCGAAGGCTGACGTGGACATCGAGGCACCTCGCCGGTTAGCCCCAGGACCTGTCGGCGACGGGGGAGGGCGATGTCATATCGCCGGCGGCGGCCGGAACTGGCTGCCCGTCGACGGCGGCGAGTACTGCCACTTGCCGTGCGCTCATCGCGAAGGCACTCAGCTGCCCGTCGACGGCAACTGCAGGATCGCGACCACCTCGGCGCTCGCGGTGTGACATTCGGAAGCGTCGCCAGTCTGCAGCACTTGCGGCGTCGGGTACCCCTGGCAGGTCCAGCCGTCCACGATCACCGGGGCGCCGCCGCCGTTGCCGGGCACGGCGCCGTCCTTGATCATCGCGGCGTAGCCCTGCTCCACGTGCATGACGGTCGTGCAGTCGACGGTCCCCTTGGCCACCTTGATCACCACGGGGACGTTGGCCCCGGTGCGGGTGGTGCCACAGGA
>DAHVAN010000170.1 GCA_027314595.1 Actinomycetota bacterium
CGATCCGGGACACTCGCACGGCCGGCAGGGCCGTATTCGAGGGCCGCGCGAAAAGTGTCCGGAACCAGCGGAAAGAATCCGGCTCGATCCTGTCAAACCGGCACGCACCCTGCGACAACTCAGGATGAATGAAGCTCATTAGCCAGCGCCCGGAAGATGTCCGACGGATCGCGGCCCTCGTCCTTGAAGGTATCGAAGAGACCGGTCATCCGCGCCGCCTCATCGTCGTCCTGAACCAGCCGAATTCGTGCCATACGCCCAGTCTGACACCGCGGCGGCCGTCGCGGCCCGACCGAAGGTTGCGCGGCACGGCGCAAACGCGTCATGCTCGCGAAAGTGCACCGGGCACCGAAAGGGGAGTACCGCGATGGGGATGCTCGACGGCAAGGTGGCCTTCATCACCGGAGGGGCCAGGGGGCAGGGCCGCGCGCACGCGGTGACCTGCGCCCGCGAGGGCGCGGACGTGATCATCACCGACGTGCTCGACCAGCTGCCGAGCGTTGCCTACAAACTCGCGGACCAGGCGGACCTGGACGAGACGGTCCGGCAGGTCCAGGCCCACGGCCGGCGCGCGGTGGCCGTCAGGGCCGACGTGCGGTCCTCGCCGGAACTCGACGCGGCGGTGGCGGCGGGGATCGCGGAATTCGGCGGGATCGACATCCTCATCGCCAACGCCGGCATCTGGACCCTCGGCTCGTTCTGGGAGCTGCCCGACGAGCAGTGGGAGGAGATGATCGCCGTCAACCTCACCGGCGTGTGGAAGTCCGCCAGGGCGGTCGCCCCGCACATGATCGAGCGGCGCGCCGGGTCGATCGTGGTCATCGCGTCGGTCAACGGCCTGGAGGCCGGGCAGTACACCGCGCATTACGTGGCCGCCAAGCACGGCGTCATCGGCCTGATGAAGAACATCGCGCTGGAACTCGCCCCGTATGGCATCCGCTGCAACGCCATCAGCCCCGGCGCGATCAAGACGCCGATGACCAGCCACCAGGGCGCGCTGGACATGTTCGCCGGCCACCCCGGTGGCACCGAGGACGACATGACGCAGGCCGGCCACCACTACACCCTGCTCAAGGGCACCTCGTTCCTGGACCCCCAGGTGATAGCCGACGCCGCGCTCTACCTCAACTCCGATCTTGCCGCCGCGGTAACCGGCGTGACCCTTCCCGTGGACGCGGGCCACCTGACCCTGTCCGGCTACAACCCGGTATCGACAGGGTAGAACAGGGCGCCGGCGGCGATGGGGATGATGGCGCGGTCCTTGCCTCCGGCTACGGAGCCCGGGGATTAGGTGGCTGAGGAGCTGAAAGCCTGCGCCGGTGGCCTGCGGGCCGCGATCTGGGCCGGAACCGTGGTGAGTGCCGCGACCGCCAGGACCATCCCGGCTGTGGCGGTGAGGATCAGCCAGGCGGGTGGCATGATCATCGGGCCGGCGGAGTTGATGGCATAGAGTTCAGGGCCCTATATGCCGCCCGCGTGCAGCAGGGTGCGGACCGGCCTGCGCGCGGTCAGGCGCATTCCCAGCAGCACCAGCACGCCGTACACCTTGCCAAGCCCGCGCGCCCGCAGATCAGGTACGAGCCGATCCGCCCTCGCTGAAAGCAGCGATCGTTTGATTCTTATTGTGCTACATAGAATATGTATGCTATTCTTGTCTAGACAGTTGGATGTTGGCGCTGACTGGTGACGTTGGAGGGAGGTGGTCCGGATGTGCGGCCAGGACGGCGGCATGACGCGAGCAGGCCTTGTGCCGCGCAGCGCCGCCGAGGCGCTGCGGATGACCGGCGCTGGACTGGACTACCTCAACTCTGCTGCGAGCGGGCAGCTTGAGGTGGCCGCTATCGGGGAGGTGCTGGCCGCGCTCGGCAAGATCGAGGCGAAGTTCACCGCGGCGCACGCGGGACTGCTGCGCCGGTTCGACGCCGCCGGCGCCCACGACGGTGACGGGTACGCCAGCTCGGGGGCCTGGCTGGCGGCGATGACACAGATGAGCCGTAAGGACGCCCGGGCCGCGGTCCGGGACATGTGCCGCCTGGGGCAGCACCCCGCCGTCGCAGCCGCGCTGGCCGCCGGGCGCATCTCCCGCTCCTACGGCCTGGAGATCACCGGGCTGACCCGCAAGCTCCCGGCAGAGCTGCGCGCCAGGACCGGCCAGATCCTGCTCGATGCCGCCGCGGCCGGCGCGGACCTGGACGACCTGACGGTCATCGCCACCGCCGCGCTCGAAAAGTGGAAGGCCCAACACCCAGACCCCGACGACGACGGGTTCGATGACCGGTTCGTCGCGGTCGGCACGACGTTCGGCGGGGCGGGCTGCATCCGCGGGAACCTGACCCCCGAATGCGGTGCCGCGGTGCAGGCGGTGCTTGAGGCGCTCGGCAAGCGGCACGGCCCCGAGGACACCCGCACCGAGGGGCAGCGGTTCCACGACGCCCTGCAGCTGGGCTGCGAGCTCCTCATCCGGGCCAGGATGGTCCCGGACCGGGCCGGCGCCGACACCCAGGTCATCGTGCACGCCCCGCTGGGCTGGCTGCGCCAGATGCCCGGCGGCTCGGCCGTGGAACAGGCCTGGCTCGGCGTCTTGCCCGGCCAGCCCGGCTACCTGACGGGGAACGACGCCCAGGCCGCCGCCTGCGACGCCATGATCGTCCCGGTCGTCACCGGCCACGCCGACATGACCATCATCGGCCAGATGATCGAGCTCGCCCTGGCCGCCCACGCCCACGCCCACGCCGGCGCCGACGACGACGACGGCAGCAGCGGCCGCGGGCTGTCCCCCCAGGCCTGGGCCGCGCTGCAGTACGCCATCGCCCGGCTCGCCATCGACTTCGTTTCCGGCCCCGCCGGGCTCGCCTCAGCACTGCGCACCAGCCTGCTCCCGGCCCCGTACAACACCCCCAGCCTGCCGCTGGACATCGGCTACTCAGACACCATCCCCGCCCACATCCGCCGCGCCGTCCTGCTGCGGGATAAGACCTGCGCCTGGCCCCGCTGCGGCAAGCCCGCGGCCTGGTGCGACGTGCACCACATCACGCACAAGAAAGACGGCGGCAAGACCAGTGCCACCGAATGCATCCTGCTCTGCCAGTTCCACCACGACGTCTGCATCCACCGCTGGGGCTGGCGGATAATCCTCCACCCCGACGGCACCACCGAGGCGCGCGGCCCTCACGGGCAGATCCTCCGCAGTCACGCCCCGCCAACCCTGCGCGCCGGCTAAGCGCCGGGGGGGCAGATGCGGTTCGGTCCTATCCTTGCGTGACCGTCAGGGTCGCGGTGGTGACGACATGCTGGCCCTGGACGTTCGGGAAGCCGGGGAACTCCGGGTTGTCGAGGAAGTTCGCGTACGGGAACTCGGCCGTCACCTTCTCGCTGCCGATGGTGCCTGTCAGCACGAGGCTTGAGTCCCCGGAAGAGAGCGCCAGCACCGCCGCCCCGGCCCCGGCCGTGGCCAGCATGCAGGCGGGGCCCCATCGCAGCGCTGCCACCCCCCGGCCGCCGACAGCGACGTCCCGTCCTGGGTCGATGCAGCACGCCACCGTCAAGATCGACACGCTGAGATGCTGGTTCACGACGGGAGCCGTACCCCGCCTTCGGGGTGGGCGAGCAGGCACGCGCCGTCCGGGGCGTCGCCGGAGTCGATGTGCCGCAGCACGCCCGTGCCGGGGTCGTTGCTCAGCACCCGCTCGATCTTGCGGGCCGCCAGTTCGGTGCCGTCGGCCACGGTGACCTGCCCGGCGTGCAGCGACCTGCCGATGCCGACGCCGCCGCCGTGGTGGAACGACACCCAGGTCGCGCCGGAGGCGGTGTTCACCAGCGCGTTGAGCAGCGGCCAGTCGGCGATCGCGTCGGAGCCGTCGGCCATCGACTCGGTCTCCCGGTACGGGGACGCCACCGAGCCGGCGTCGAGGTGGTCGCGGCCGATGACGATCGGCGCCGACAGCTCGCCCGAGGCCACCATCGAGTTGAACTCCGCGCCGGCCTTGTCGCGCTCGCCGTAGCCGAGCCAGCAGATCCGGGCGGGCAGCCCCTGGTAGGCGACCCGCTGCTGGGCGGCCCTGATCCACCGGCGCAGGTGGTCGTCGCCGGGGAACAGCCGCAGCACCGCCTCGTCGGTGGCCCGGATGTCGGCCGGGTCGCCGGACAGCGCCGCCCACCGGAACGGGCCCTTGCCGCGGGCGAACAGCGGCCGGATGTAGGCCGGGACGAAGCCGGGGAACGCGAAGGCACGCGCGAAGCCGCCGAGCCGCGCCTCGTCGCGGATGGAGTTGCCGTAGTCGAACACCTCGGCGCCCGCGTCGCCGAACCCCACCATGGCAGCCACATGGCGGGCCATAGACGCCCGGGCCCGTTCGGTAAATTCAGCGGGTTTGCTGTCCGCGTAGTCGTGCCAGCCGGCAAGATCGACGCCCTCGGGCAGGTACGACAGCGGGTCGTGTGCCGACGTCTGGTCGGTGACGATGTCGGCGTCGACGCCGCGGCGCAGGAGTTCGGGCAGCACGGCCGCGCAGTTGCCGGCCAGGCCGACCGACAGCGCCTTGCGGTCCTTCCTGGCGGCCAGGCACAGTGCCAGCGCGTCGTCGAGGCTGCCGGCCACCACGTCCAGGTACCGGGTCTGCTCGCGCCGCGCCAGCCGCGCCGGGTCCACGTCGATGACCAGGCACACGCCGCCGTTCAGCGTCACCGCCAGCGGCTGCGCGCCGCCCATGCCGCCGCAGCCGCCGGTCACGGTCAGCGTCCCCGCCAGGGTCCCGCCGAAGCGGCGCGCCGCCACGGCGGCGAACGTCTCGTAGGTGCCCTGCAGGATGCCCTGGGTGCCGATGTAGATCCACGAGCCGGCGGTCATCTGGCCGAACATGGTCAGCCCGGCGTGCTCGAGGCGGCGGAACTCCGGCCACGTCGCCCAGTCGCCGACCAGGTTGGAGTTGGCGATCAGCACGCGGGGCGCCCACTCGTGGGTGCGCAGCACCCCGACCGGCTTGCCGGACTGGACGAGCATGGTCTCGTCCTCGCGCAGCGCGGTCAGCGTGGCGACCATGGCGTCGAAGGCGGCCCAGCTGCGGGCGGCCCGGCCGGTGCCGCCGTAGACCACGAGGTCGTCGGGTCGTTCGGCCACCTCGGGGGCGAGGTTGTTCATCAGCATCCGCAACGGTGCCTCGGTCTGCCAGGACCGGGCGGTCAGCGTGGTGCCGCGCGGTGCGCGGACGGGGCGGGCGCCTTCCATGGTCAGGAGTCCCTTCAGGAGTTCACGGCAGGGGTCCGGTGACGGCCTGCGCGGCGCGCACCGCCGCGCCGGAGGCGACGTAGCCGACCGCCGCGTCGATCTCGGGGCCGAGGAAGCGGTCCGGGCCCGGCCCGCCGACGCTCTCGCGCAGGCCGGCCACCACCGCCGCGGTGGCGGGCGAGGGGGCCAGCGGCGCGCGCAGGTCGATCGCGCGGGCGGCGGTCAGCAGTTCGATGGCGATCACCCGGGTCAGCCCGTCGATGCCGCGGCGCAGCTTGCGGGCCGCCGACCAGCCCATGGACACGTGGTCCTCCTGCATCGCGCTCGACGGGATCGAGTCCACGCTCGCCGGGGCGGCCAGCCGCTTGAGCTCGCTGACGATGGCGGCCTGGGTGTACTGGGCGATCATGTGCCCCGAGTCCACGCCCGGGTCGCCGGCGAGGAACGCGGGCAGGCCGTGGCTCCTGGCGACGTCAAGGAAGCGGTCGGTGCGGCGCTCGGCGATGGAGGCGAGGTCGGCGACCGCGATCGCGAGGAAGTCCAGCACGTAGGCGACGGGCGCGCCGTGGAAGTTGCCGTTGCTCTCCACCCGCCCGTCGGGCGTGACCACGGGGTTGTCGATGGCGGCGGCGAGTTCCCTGCCCGCCACCGTCTGCGCGTGGCTGAGGGTGTCGCGGGCCGCGCCGTGCACCTGCGGCGAGCAGCGCAGCGAGTAGGCGTCCTGGACGCGGGTGCATCCGGGGCCTCGGTGGCTGGCCATGATGCCCGATCCGGCGAGCAGGGCGCGCAGGTTCGCGGCGCTGGCCGCCTGGCCCGGGTGCGGGCGCAGTGCCTGCAGGTCCGCGGCGAACACCGCGTCGGTGCCGAGCTGCGCCTCCACGCTCATGGCGGCGGTGACGTCGGCGGTCTTGAGCAGGCCTTCGAGGTCGGCGATCGCGAGCACCAGCATGCCGAGCATGCCGTCGGTGCCGTTGACGAGCGCCAGCCCCTCCTTCTCGGCCAGCACGAGCGGCTCGATGCCCGCCGCGCGCAGCGCGGCGGCGGCGCCCAGCGCCCGGCCGTTCCGGTCCCGCACCGTGCCCTCGCCCGTCGCGGCGAGCGCGCAGTGCGCCAGCGGCGCCAGGTCGCCGGAGCAGCCGAGCGACCCGTACTCGCGCACGACCGGGGTGATGTGCGCGTTGAGCATGGCCGCGTAGGTGCGCGCCGTGGTGAGCCGGACGCCGGTGCGGCCGGTGGCCAGGGTGGACAGCCGCAGCAGCATGAGCGCGCGGACCACCTCGGTCTCCACCTGCGGGCCCGAGCCGGCCGCGTGCGAGCGGATCAGGCTGCGCTGCAGCTGGGCGCGAAGCTCCACCGGGATGTGCCTGGTCGCCAGCGCGCCGAAACCGGTGGAGACGCCGTAGTGCGGCTGGTCGTCCCCGGCGAGCGCCTCGATGACCTTGCGGCTCGCGGTGATCTCCTGTTCGGCCCGCGCGGACAGCTCGACGGCCGCGCCGCGGCGCGCGACGGCGATGACGCCGGCCGGGCTCAGCGGGCCGGTGCCCACGATGACGGTGCTCGCGTCTTCCGCGTCTTCCAGGTCTTCCACGTCTTCCATGGCACCCCATGCGCGCGGCTGGCGCTAGGACCGCCGGCCTCGTATCGTCTGGGATACCAGACAGCGAGGGAGCGCACATGCGGCGTATGCCCGCGAAAGCGCCGGAAGCGGGCCCGTGACCGGGGTGCCGGCGGCACGCCAGGTGCTCGCGATCCTGCGGTACCTGTCCCGGCAGCCGCGGCCGGCGCCGGCCAGCGCGATCGCGCGCGACCTCGGCCTGCCCCGCTCGACCGCCTACCACCTGCTGGCGGAACTGATCGCGGCGGGCTTCGTCGTGCACCTGGCCGACGACCGCCGTTACGGGCTCGGCGTCAGCGCCTACGAGCTCGGCACCGGCTACGTCCGCCAGGAGCCGCTGCAGCGCCTGGCCCGGGTGCCGCTGTCCCAGCTCACCGACCAGACCGGGCACAGCTCGCACCTGGCGGTCATGCACGGCAGCCAGGTGCTTTACGTGATCGAGGAGCGGGCGCCCGGCCGCGCTCCGCTGGTCACCGACGTCGGGGTGCGGCTGCCCGCCCAGCTGACGGCCAGCGGCCGGGCCATGCTGGCCGCCCTCCCGGCCGCCAATGTCCGCGCGCTGTTCCCTGGTCCCGGCTCGTTCGTGCTGCGCACCGAGCGCGGCCCGCGCACGCTGCGCGACCTGCGCGCGCTGCTGGCCGAGGTGAGGCGGCGCGGCTACGCGGCCGAGGACGGCGACGTGACCCCCGGCCTGCGGTCGGTGGCCGCGGCGGTGCTCGACCACGCCGGCCATCCGGAGGCGGGCGTGGCGGTGACGTTCCCCGGGGCCGAGGTCGACGGCCCGGGCGTGGCGCGCATCGCGTCCCGCGTGGTCGCGGCGGCCGCCGAGATCAGCCGCCGCATAAGCGGGCCGTAGCCGGCCCGGGTATGCCATCGGCTGACAGGGTTGTGCGCTTTCAAACCCGGGCCCGTCTTTCCCGATGAGGGGCGATCCGGGCCAGGAACGCCGCGGCGACCAGCGCCCAGGCGGCGACGGCGACCCAGAGCATGAACCGGGCCAGCGGTTCCATGAACGCCAGGTGCGCGGCCTTGCCGTAAGACAGCGTGGCGACGCTGTACATGCCGAGCGGGAAGACGGCGCTGCACAGCGTGGGCTCGTAGGCCAGCGGCCAGTGCCGCCGGACGTGACCCCACAGGCCCAGGATGACCAGCAGCGGGACCCACCAGGTGCCGAACGCCCACAGCGCGAAGGTGAACCCCCCGGCCAGCACGGAGATCGCGGTCGCGCCCATCAGGATCCAGTACGGCGGCCCCAGGGCGGCAGGCGTCATGGGGACGGCCAGCCAGCGCAGCAGGATCAGCGTGGTGATCATCAGCTACAGCACCAGCCCCGTGCACCACAGCCCGACGGCGGCCGGCCCGGCTTAGCAGCGGACATCCGGGCTCCTTACCGACACGAGGGACCACGCGCCAGGCTAGGCGTCGCCGCGGTTCATCGCGATCAGCCGGCCGAGGACGTTGCCGGAGCTGACCCGCAGCCCGTCGTGCTCGTACTCGTTGGTCACCCAGGGCCGCAGCCCCCGGATCCGGGACGCGGTGCGGACGGACAGCGGCGCGGGCACGTACATGTCATCGTGGTAGACCGCGGCCGCCGCGGGCACCTCGTTGGCCGCCAGCCGCGCGGGGTCGTACAGCGGCGGCCAGTCCGAACGCTCCGCGAGCAGGTCCGCGGCCTCGCGCAGCGGCGCCAGCGCCGGGTCCGCGGGAACCATCCACGGGTAGACCATCTCGCCGGTGAACAGCAGCGGGGCGTCCCCGTCCAGGCACGCCGCGGCGTCGAAGGCGGGGAACTCCGCGCGGACCCGGTGCGCCGCCCAGCCGGTCGCGGCGCCCTGCGCGTAGCAGGCCTCGTGGAGCACCGCGTACAGCGGCGCGGCGGCGAAGGACACCCGCGGGGCGAGGCCGTAAAGGAACGCGTCCGACAGGCCGGCGTCCCGGCTGCCGCCGTCCCACGGGTTCTCCAGCAGGTAATGCAGCTCGTGACTGCCGGTGCTCGAGCCGAGCATGCCGCCGATCGACTGGAACGCCTGCACGGTCAGCGGCACGCCGCCGGGCAGCAGCACCTCGCGCGAGGCCAGGTGCCGCGCGATCGCGCGGGCCCGCTCGACGTCGGCGGGGTACCGCTCGTAGTGCGCCGCGTTCCGCGCCGCCACGATCGGGTAGGTGAGCCGGTACACGTCCTCGGCGCGGGCGTCAAGGCCTGGCAGCCCGCCGGTGATCAGGGCCTCGCGCATCCCGTGCGGCGCGAACGACAGGTAGCTGACCGCGCAGAATCCGCCGAAGCTCTGCCCGAGCACGCTCCACGGCTCGCCTTGCGTCAGGTCGCGGCGGATCAGTTCGGCGTCGAGCACGATGGCGTCGGCGCGGAACAGCGCCAGGTAGTCCGCCTGCTCCCGCGCCGACCCGAGGCGGGCGAGCGACCGCGCGGTGACCGGCGAGGACCGGCCGGTGCCGCGCTGGTCAAGCAGCAGCACCCGGTAGTCGTCCAGCGCCCGGTCCAGCCACGCCTCGCGCCCGACGGGCCGCTGCGCGGCGAACCCGGGCCCGCCCTGCAGGAAAACCAGCCACGGCAGCGTGCGGGCCGCCTCCACCTTGCCCGCGGCGACGATCTCGCGGGCGAACACCTCGATCTGCTCGCCGTCAGGCCGCGAGTGGTCGAGCGGGACCGCGAAGGTGTGATCGGTCAGCACGGTGCCGGGATGGCGGAAAGTGTTCATGAACCCGAACGCTACCCCGAACGAGCGGTGGCGTCTGTCCCCGCCGCAGGCGCTCGCGGAGGGAGCGCGCCGCGCGGCCCCTGCGGCCCGGCGTGCACGAGCGCCGCCGACAGCCGGGGAATCGCGTGCCGCAGCGCGTGCTCGGCGCCGTGGCTGACCTGGTGAGCCTGCGCGGCGGTGATGTCAGGCGCGACCACGATCTCGCATTCCGCGCGCAGCCGGTGGCCGGTCCAGCGCAGCCGCACCTGCCCGGTGCCGAGCACCCCGGGCGCGGCGCGCAGCGCCTGTTCGGCCGCCTCGACGAGCGCGGGGTCCACCGCGTCCATCAGCCGCCGGAAGATCTCGCGGGCGGCCTCCCGCAACAGGGCCAGGATCGCCGCCGTGATCACCAGCCCGGCCGCCGGGTCGGCCCAGGTCCAGCCGAGCGCGGCGCCGCCGGCGCCGAGCAGGACCGCCAGCGAGGTCAGCCCGTCGGCGCGCGCGTGCAGCCCGTCGGCGACCAGCGCCGCCGAGCCGATCCTGCGCCCGGCGCGGACACGGTACACGGCGACGATCTCGTTGCCCGCCAGGCCGGCCAGCGCGGCGGCGGCGACCGCGGCCAGGTCGCCGACGTGCCGCGGGTGGGCCAGCCGGCTGACCGCCATGTAACAGGCGGCAGCCGATGACACGGCCACGGCGGCCACGATCGCGATCCCGGCCAGGTCCTCCGCCCGGCCGTAGCCGTAGGTGTAGCGGCGGTCCGGCGGACGGCGGCCGAGCACGAAGGCGACCCCGAGCGGCACGGCCGTCAGCGCGTCCGCGGCGTTGTGCAGCGTGTCGCCGAGCAGCGCCACCGACCCCGACAGCGCGGTCACCGCCGCCTGGGCCAGCGCGGTCGCGCCGAGCACCGCCAGCGAGATCCACAGCACGCGCATGCCCTCCGCGCCGGCCTCGTCGCCGTGCGCGTATGAGTGCGCGTGCGAGTGCGCGTGCGAGTGCGCCATAGCCCCATGATGACCGGTAGATTCCGTTGCAGCATCCCGGCAATTACGGCGCACGGCAACAACACGACTCCGGTATTTGCCAATGACTTGCCATGAGGCTCCGGACTGGCCAGGACATCCCTGGTCCGGCGCGGAGGCGGGGTGAGCATGGCCCGCCAGCCGGCGCATTCCCCCGGGCTGCCGGTTCTGATCGGTCACTAGGGGCAGCAGGGTGCGGCGGACTGACATCTCCGCTGGGCGCATGGGGCGAGCGGGACCCGGCTAGCCGGGCCATCAAGGTAAATGTCCGCCGGAACTGTCGTTATAACAGCACTTGACAGGAACATTTCAAAAACTCTTCGGGTTATCAGGACGGAGACGGCCCAGGAATGCCGCGCCAGCGCCCCGGCGGGGCGGGCGTTATGCCGCTTTTGCCGCATCCGGCGGCAGGCCTGACCGCCGCCCCTTCTGTGCCCGGCTCAGCACAGACTAAGCTCAGAGTCCTGCGCCTACCGGTTGCCGGAGGCGGCCGGAGCCGAGGAGGACGGCGGCCTGCTCGCGGAGGTGGCCGTGGGGGTGCCGGTGGGCGTGGCCGTGCCGGTGGCCGGAGTCGGCGATGCCGGAGAAACTGCCGGGCTCGGCGTGGCGGTGGGGGTCACCGTCTGCGTGGCGGTCGGGGTCACCGTCGGGGTCGATGCCGGGGTGAGCGACGGCGCCGGGGTCGTTGTCGTCACCGGCGGGGGCTGCATCGGGCGGACGAGGTTGGGCCCGGTGCTGAGGCGGCCGGTGAGCATCAGCACGATCGCGAGCGCCGCCACGGCGCCGACGGCGATCGCGCCGCCGGTCGCGATGCCGACCGCGAAGGCGCGGCGGTCGCGCCGGTACTCGGTGTCGCGGCGCTCGCGCAGCCAGGCGGGGAGGGCGGCGCGGCGGGCGGCCCAGCTGTTGAACGGCGCGGCCGCCATGCCGAGCGTGGGCACGACGAGCAGGCCGGCCAGCAGCGGCCCGCTCAGCGTGCTTGTCCTGGTGAGCGCGCCGGCGATGCCGGCCGCGCCGAAGAGCGCCAGGACGGTCTCCGCCCAGTTGGCGCGCAGCGCGTGCCACCAGCTGGTCCGCTCGCTGGTCTTGGGGGTGCGCAGGAAGGCGGCCTTCCTGGCGAACAGGGCGAGCACCGAGGCGCGGGCCACGACGAGCGAGGTGGACTGCCAGATGAAGAACGCGCCGATCGCGTCGCGCCAGGACGCGCCGGTGCTGCGGCGCAGCAGCGCGATCGCGCGGAGCAGGCCGAGCAGGATGAGCACGGGCACGGTGGCGACGAGGAAGACGGTCAGCTTGCGGAAAAGCTGCCCGCCGCCGGTAGCCATGTTCGCCGCGCCGGCCAGCAGGAAGATCAGGAACAGCAGTCCGAGCAGGTCGCCGTACCACTGCAGCGCGCCGGACAGGTACGACAAGCGCTGGCCGGCCGACAGGTGGTTCCCCCTGGTCCTCACGCCGGGGAGCAGGGATTTCCAGTGCATGCGCAGCAGCTGGATGCCGCCGAAGCACCACCGGTAGCGCTGCCCCTTGAGCGCCTCGAACGTCAGCGGCATGATCCCGCGGCCGCCCGACTCCTCGACGTGCATGCCGGACCAGCCCGCCCGGAGCAGCCGCAGCGAGATTTCCGCGTCCTCGGTGATGCACCACTCGTCCCAGCCGCCGAGCTCGTCGAGGGCCACCCTCCTGATCAGCCCCATGGTGCCGGCGAAGATCGCGCCGTCACGCTCGTTTCTCGAGGGCTGGGAGACGGCGAAGAAGTACTTATAGGAGTAGTACAGGCGCCGGTAGTAGCGGGCGTGCCGCCAGTGGCGGTAGTCCTGCGGCGCCTGCACGAACCCGATCCACGGGTCGGCGAACAGCGGCACGCACTCGCGCAGCCATTGCGGCCCGACCTGGTAGTCGGAGTCGACCACGCCGATGATCTCGGCGTCCGGGTGGGTGAGGTGCCGTAGAGCGTAGTTGAGCGCGCCGGATTTGTAGCCAGGCCAGTTCTGCAGGTGCTTGAACGTCACGTCGTGCCGTCGGCACCAGGACTCGACGGGGCGCCACAGCGACTCGTCGTCGGTGTTGTCGTCGATGAGGACGATCTGCACGCGGGGATAGTCCAGGCGCAGCAGCGCTCGCAGCGTGTCGATGACCATGGCCGGCGGCTCGTTGTGCGCCGGGACGTGCACGCTGACCAGCGGCGGCGCACTGCCGGGCCGCGGTACCACCGCCCGCAGCATCGCGGTGGGCACCCGCCGGCGCGGGTCAAGGGGCGGGCGCCTGCGGTGCCAGCGCTGGGTGCCGAGCGCGTCGCACAGTTCCCACAGGTAAGCGCAGCACATCAGCGCGGCGACCACCTCGAGGCACCACAGCAGCACGCCGCCGGCGGTGCTGGCCGCGCCGAGATGGCTGGCGAAGGTCCACTCAAGCGCGTACACCAGGTAGACCGTGAACAGCAGGGTGGACGAGGCCCAGCACAGGTGCGCCCGCGGCGACCAGTTCCTGGTGACCGGCAGCCAGATCAGGCAGGCCAGCGCCACGGCCGTCCCCCCGATGATGACGTTGTCCTGCGTCGCCTTCAGCAGGTACAGCACGCCGGCCGCCGCGGCGGCGAGCACCGCGGACCCGGCGACGGCCAGGATGACCCGCCACAGCGCCGCCCAGGCGCCCGCCGCCCGCTCATGGGGGCGGGCGGGCAGGAAGAGCGCGGCGGAACCGAGCGGTGCGGCGACCATCCCCGCGATGACCAGTGCCTCAAGCATCGCTAGCCCCGCACGCCCAGGTACGCGGCTGCCGCCGCGGTGAACGCCGCGAGGGCGGCCGGGTCGTCTTCGAGGCGCCAGTCCTGGTGGTAAAGGCCGGCCTGCTGGGCCTGGTCGAACCAGACCACCCCGGCCAGACGCTGCGCGCTCACGCCCGCGAACAGCCCGTCGATCTGGCTCTCCCGGTCCGCCGTCGTGCCGACGGCGGTCTCGGCGATCAGTATCGGTGCGCTGCTGAAGGTGCGGATGCCGGCGATGGTGGACCCGAAAACCGAGCCGAAGGAATCGGTGGCCCGGAAGAAGTAGCCGTCGATGCCGACCCAGCTGACCCACGCCGCGCCCGGCCACCACTGGCTCAGCGGACTCGCCGCCCCCTCGATGGAGTTGACCGTCCACAGCCAGGTGACGTTGGCCGCTCCCGCGGCGCGGAAGACGCCCACGATGTGCCGCCAGGCCGCCACGAACGTCGCGGGCGACGTGCGGCCGGCGCCCCAGGAGTACCAGGTGCCATTCATCTCGTGCCCGAAGGACAACATCACCGGATGGCCGAACGCGGCGACGTCGTCAGCGAAGGAGCGCAGGTAGGCGTCGGAGCCGCCGGCGGCGATGGAGGCCAGCGCCACGCCGCGCGGCTCCAGCTGGACGAGCACATAGGCGTCATGGCCCCAGGCCGTCTGCGCGAACGACGCGGCGAACGGGTTGTTCCACGGCGAGTAGTACACGACGATCCTCGGCTTGACGCCGCTCGCGCCGGCGAACGCGCTGATTCCGGACCAGCTTGCGGGCGCTCCCGGCTCGTAGACGCCCACCAGCGGGCTTGCCGGGACCGGCACCGGCGTCAGGGGCTGCCGCGACCTCAGCGGGGTCAGGCACCCGGTGGCCGCCAGCACAAGAGCCGCTGCCGCCGCCAGCGTGCCCCACCGCACCACGACGCCTCCACGCGGAGGAAACCCTACGACAGTTCACTCTATGAACGAGCGCCGCGCTGCACAGATGTCTTTGGTCCCGGATTCTCCGGGGCCGTGCGCACCGGAAAACCATTCGGCGCGATCGGATGGCGGCTCTATCGTGGGCTCATGCGGCTGCTGTCGGTCAATGTCGGCAAACCGCGCCCCAATCCGTGGAAGCCGGTCGGGCTGACAGGGATAGACAAGCGGCCCGTGACGGGGCCGGTCATGGTGACCGAGCCAGGCCCGAAGGGCACCGGCGCGGTCGGCCTGGCCGGCGACCGGGTCTACGACGTGCGGCACCACGGCGGCACCGACCAGGCGGTTTACGCGTACGCCCGCGAGGATCTCAGCTGGTGGGAAGCCGGACTCGGCATCCCGCTGCGCAGCGGCGCGTCCGGCGAGAACCTCACCACCGAAGGCGGCGACGTCACCGGCGCGCTGATCGGCGAGCGCTGGCGCGTGGGCGAGGACGCGATCCTCGAGGTGTGCTGCCCCCGGATTCCGTGCGCCACCTTCCAGGGATGGCTGGCGCGGGCGGGCTGGATCAAGCGGTTCACCGAGGCCGCCAGGCCCGGGGCGTACCTGCGGGTGACCGCGCCTGGGCAGGTCCGGGCCGGGGACCAGGTCCTGATCGAGGACCGGCCCGGTCACGGCGTGACCGTCGCCGTGGTCTTCCGGGCGCTGACCCTCGAACCAGAACTGCTGCCGCCAGCGCGCTGCCCGAGGCGATCAGGGACGCGGCGCGCGAGCGCGCCTGAACCGCGCCAGCGTGACCGTCGCCGATGGAGCCGGGACTGAAGTTGATAACAGCAAGAAGCGAAGCCAGGACGTAGAAAAGGGCGTGGTGCACCAGGTGCATGCCCTTCTGCTCGTCCAGCCTGCCCACGTAGGCGACCAGCGGGCCGGCCGTCTTGCGCAGCCAGAACCGTTCCCGCAGCGCCTCCTTGACGCGCTGCTTGCGCTCGATGGCGGCGGCCGAGAAGTGGACCGGCA
>DAHVAN010000183.1 GCA_027314595.1 Actinomycetota bacterium
GGCCGCCCAGACACCGCCGCGCGCCGCGCCGCCGACGCCGCGGGCCGCGCCGCGGCGCGCGGCGTGGCACGGCGTACCCAGCGGATGCCCTTCTTCCTTGTGCTGTGCTGCCTGCTCGGCGGGGCGCTCATCTCCGCGCTCGTGATCACCACGACGCTGGCCGCCGGGTCGTATCAGATCACCAATCTCCAGCAGGCGAACAGCGCGCTGACCACGCAGCGTCAGGTCCTGCAGGAGGAGGTGGCGGCGGCGCAGTCCGCGCAGGTGATCGAGCAGCGCGCGCTGCAGCTCGGCATGCGCCCGGTACGCCAGCTCCGCTTCCTCGACCTCAGGAACGGCAAGATCGAGACCGACGCGGGCAGCGGGCCGGTGGCGGGCATCAGCGTTCCCGGATTCACCCCGTGACGCTTCGCGACCGCGAGCCTGGACCCCCAGGCCGTTCTCCGCGCGCCCGCCGCCCCGCCGACGGTCGGCCCGCCTCGGGCAGCACGCGGGCTGGCGCAGACGGCACGGCCCGTTCGGGATATCGGGAAAGAGGCAGCCAGCCGGGGGCGGACTACGGCGGCGCGCCTGGTGCGGCCAGGACCCCCCGCGCCCGCGTCCAGCCGCGGCAAGGCGTGCAGTCCCCCCTGCGCGGACGCGGCCCGGGAGGCCGCGCGTCCGCGCGCTACCCCCCGCCGCGCCGCCCGCCGCGCCGGGTCACCATGCGGCGCGGCGAGCCTGGGCGCCGGATCGGCATCACGCTGCTCGCCATAGTGTTCATGCTCACCCTGTTCGCCGGCCGCCTGGTGCAGATCCAGGGCGTGGAGTCCGGCTACTACCGGTACCAGGCGCGCGCGGAGAAGCTGACGACCCAGACGCTGCCCGCGCTGCGCGGCACGATCTACGGCGCGGACGGCCAGGTCCTGGCGATGACCGTGACGACCTACACGGTGACCGCCGACCCGCCGCAGATCACCGCGCCCAAGCCCACGGTCGCGCAGCAGCTCGCCGGGCCGCTCGGCATGCCCGCGCCGCAGATCCTGAACCTGCTCGAGCACCCGTCCTCGCCCCAGTACGTCCTGCTGGGCCAGAGCATCTCTCCCGCGAACGAGGCGGCGATCGTCAAGCTTGGCATCACCGGCATCTACGAGCAGCAGTCGTACACGCGGGCCTACCCCGACGGCAACGCGACCGCGAACGTCGTGGGCTTCACCAACGTCAACGGCAGCGGCGAGATCAGCGGCCAGGCGGGCATCGAGCTCGCGTACAACAAGCTGCTTTCCGGCACGCCCGGCAGCGAGCAGGTCGAGGTGAGCAACGCGGGCCAGCCGATACCGCTGGCCGGCAGCAAGCAGACACCCGCCCGCAGCGGCGGCGGCATCAAGCTGACGATCGTCCCCGCGCTGCAGTTCGCCGCGCAGCAGGCCTGCCAGCAGCGGGTGCTCCAGATGCACGCCAGGCAGTGCACGGTCGTGATCATCGCGCCGAAGACCGGGTACATCCTCGCCATGGCCCAGTGGCCCACGTACAGCCAGGCCACGCTGACCAACGCGGCCGACGCCACCGACATGCCGGTCCAGGACACGTTCGAGCCCGGGTCCACCGCCAAGGTGATCACCGCCGCCGCCGCGTTCGAGCGCGGCGGCCAGACGCCGATGAGCGCGTACACCATCCCGCAGGCGATCTGGGAGGGCGGGCAGTGGATCCACGACGCGGAATGGCAGCCGGGGGAGCGCTACACGATCGCCGGGATCATCGCGAACTCCAGCAACATCGGCATGTCGCAAGTTGTCCAGCATGTCCCGCCCCAGGTGCAGTACGACTACCTGCGGGCGTTCGGCCTCGGCGCGCCGAGCGGCCTGAACATGCCGGGGGAGAGCGCCGGGCTGCTGTCCCCGCCGGCCCTGTGGCCCCCCGACGAGCGGTACACGCTGTCGTTCGGCCAGGGCGTCGCGGTCACCGCGGTGCAGATGGCCAGCGTGTACGCGACGATAGCCAACGGCGGCGTACGAGTGCGGCCGACGCTGGTCGAGGGTACCTACAGCCCGAACGGCCAGTACACGCCCGCGGCGCCGTCGCCCTCCCGCCGGGTGATCCAGGCCAGGACCGCCCGCGAGCTGATCTCCATCCTGGAGCAGGTGCCCGCCGTGGACCGGCAGGCCAACCAGCCCTGGGGCATCATCCCCGGCTACGCCATCGCCTCCAAGACGGGCACCTCGCAGGAGGACGGCCCGCACTGCGCGCTGTGCCAGTACGGGTCCAGCTACATCGGGATGGCGCCTGGCAACGACCCGCAGGTGGTCGTCGCGGTGAACGTGCAGGACCCGCGGCCGAAGTACGGGTACTTCGGCGACGTCGTCGCCGGCCCGGTCTTCTATCACGTGATGCAGTTCGCTCTGCAAACCCTGCGAATTCCCCCGAGCGGGGCGGTAGCACCCTATGTCCGGCTCAATGCGCCCTGATTTTGGATACCCTCTGGGCGTGATCCGACCTGCACGCCCTCATCCGCGCCCCCTGTCCGGGCTGGCTGAGCTGCTGGGTATGGGAAGAACAGGCATTATTCCGAACGAGCCGGGGCGGCTGCGCGGCGTCACGCACGACTCCCGCCGGGTGCGGCCTGGCGACCTGTACGCCGCGCTGCCTGGCGCGCACACGCACGGCGCCGCGTTCTGCGAGCAGGCCGTCGCGGCCGGCGCCGTCGCGATTCTCACCGATCCCGCGGGCCGCGACCGGGCCGTCCGCAGCGGCGTGCCCGTATTCGTGGTGTCCTCGCCGCGCGGGCGGCTCGGTGACGTCTCCTGCTGGATCTATGGCGACCCGAGCACCCGGATGACCATGATCGGGGTGACCGGGACGAGCGGCAAGACCACCACCAGCTACCTGGCCGAGGCCGGGCTGCGCGCGGCCGGGCACGTCACCGGCCTGATCGGCGGCGTGGAGATCAGGATCGGGCAGGAGCAGGTCAAGAGCATGCTCACGACGCCGGAGGCGCCCGACCTGCAAGCGCTGCTCGCCGTCATGGCCGAACGCGGCGTCACGGCCGCGGCGATGGAGGTGTCCAGCCACTCGCTGGCCTTCGGCCGGGTCGCGGGCACCCGCTACGACGTGGCGGTGTTCACCAACCTGTCGCAGGACCACCTGGACTTCCACGCGGGCTTCGAGGACTACTTCAAGGCCAAGGCGAGCCTGTTCACCCCGGCGTACACCGGGCTCGGCGTGGTGAACGTGGCCGACAGGTACGGCCGCAGGCTCGTCGCGCAGGCCTCGGTCCCCGTCGTGACGTTCTGCGCCGAGGCCGGGTCCGGCGCCTACGCGAACGCGGACTGGCGGGCGGCCGACGTGCGCTGCGGCAGCGACGGGTCGTCCTTCCGCGTGGTCGGCCCCGGCGGCGTCGAGGCGGACGCGTCGGTGACGCTGCCCGGCCCGTTCAACGTCGCCAACGCGCTCGGCGCGATCGTGGCGCTCGTCGAGGCCGGCATCGGGCTCGACGACGCGGTCGCCGGGGTGGCGGCCTGCCCGGGCGTGCCGGGTCGGCTCGAGCGGGTGACAGGCGCCCCGGGCGCCCCGCCGGACGCCTTCGTGGACTACTCGCACAAGCCCGCCGCGGTCGAGGCGGTGCTGCGCGCGCTGCGCGCGGTGACCCAGGGCGACCTGCTGATCGTGCTCGGCTGCGGCGGTGACAGGGACCAGGGCAAGCGGCCGCTGATGGGCGAGGCGGCCGCCAGGCTCGCCGACGTCGCGGTGCTCACGAGCGACAACCCGAGAACCGAGGACCCGCTGGCGATACTCGCGGAAATGCTGCAAGGGGTGCTCGGTGTCCCGCAGGCGGAGCGGGCCCGGGTGGTGATCGAGCCGGACCGGGCGGCGGCGATCGAACTCGCCGTCGGAATGGCCGGGAAGGGGGACGTCGTGCTGGTGGCCGGCAAGGGGCATGAGACAGGGCAGTACACGGCGGGCGGCGTGCTGCCGTTCGACGACCGGGAGGTCACGGCCGCGGCGCTGGCGCGGCGGGCCGCCCAGTGCGCTCAGGGCGCTCAGGGCGCCCGGGGCGGCGGTGACCTGTCGTGATCGCGCTGTCCGTCGCGGAGATCGCGACGATAACGGGCGGCGTGCCGCACCACGGCGCGGACCCGGCCGACCCTCGCGCGATCGGCGCGGGGGCCGGTGCTGGCGCCCCCCTCGCCACCGGGCCCGTCGTCACCGGGCCCGTCGTCATCGACTCCCGCCGGGTGCAGCGCGGCGGCCTGTTCGCCGCCCTCCCGGGCGAGCACGCCGACGGGCACGACTACGCCGCCGCCGCGGTCGCGGCGGGCGCGGTCGCCGTGCTCGCCTCCCGCCCGGTGCCAGGCGTGCCCGCGGTCGTCGTCCCGGACGTGACCGCCGCGCTCGCCGCGCTCGCGACGGCCATGCTCGCCCGGCTGCCCGGCATCACGGTCGCGGGGATCACCGGGTCGTCGGGGAAGACCTCGACCAAGGACCTCGCCGCCCAGCTAGCCGAGCGCCTCGGCCCCACCGTCGCGCCGGAAGGCTCCTTCAACAACGAGCTTGGCCTGCCGCTGACCGTGCTGCGCGCCGACGGGCAGACGAAGTACCTGGTGCTGGAGATGTCTGCGCGCGGTCCCGGCCACATCGCCGCGCTGTGCCAGGTGGCGCCGCCGCGGATCGGCGCGGTGCTGAACGTGGGCCGGGCGCACGCCGGCGAGTTCGGGTCGCTCGACGCGGTGGCCAAGGCCAAGGGGGAGCTGCCCGGGGCGCTGCCAGCCGACGGCGTGGCCATACTCAACGCAGACGATCCCCGGGTGCTCGCGATGGCGTCCCTGACGTCCGCCCGCGTGGTGACCTTCAGCACGGGCCTGGCCGCCACGGCGCAGGTCAGGGCCGCCGGCATCCGGCTCGACGACCTCGGCAGGGCCTCGTTCCGGCTGCTCATGCCCGGCGGCATCGCGCCTGTCACGCTGCGGCTGCACGGCGCGCACCACGTGCCCAACGCGCTCGCCGCCGCCGCCATCGCCGCCGAGCTCGGGATGGACACACCCGCCATCGCCGACGCGCTCTGCGAGGCGACCGCGCGCAGCAAGTGGCGGATGGAACTGCGCGAGCGCCCCGACGGGGTCCTCGTCGTGAACGACGCGTACAACGCCAACCCAGAATCGACGCGGGCCGCCATCGAGGCGCTCGCGCACATCACGCGGGGCGGCCGCCGCGGCTTCGCCGTGCTCGGCCACATGGCCGAGCTCGGCGACCTCGCGACCGCCAGCCACCAGGAGGCCGGGCGGCTCGCCGCCAAGGCCGGCGTGGCAGGCGTGATCGCGGTGGGGGAGGAGGCGCGGCCGGTCCTCGACGGGGCCCGCGCCGAGCCCGGCTGGCGCGGCGACGCGATCGCCGTGCCGGACGCGCGGACCGCGGTCACCGTGCTCGGCAACCTGCTGCGCCCTGGGGACGTCGTACTAGTGAAGGCCTCGCGCGCGGCCGGGCTCACCGAAGTCGCGGCGGGGCTGCTCTCGGAGGTTCACCGGTGAAGACCATCCTGATGTCGAGCGCGATCTCGATGGTCATCGCCCTGCTCGGCACCAAGCCGACCATTACCGTGCTGCGCAAGCGCAAGCTCGGCCAGCAGATCAGGTCCGACGGCCCGGCGGCGCACGCGGGCAAGAGCGGCACGCCCACCATGGGCGGCATCGTCATCATCATCGCGTCGCTGATCGGCTACCTGGCCGGGCACCTGCTCACCAGCGACGCGATGTCCGCCTCGGGCCTGCTCGTGCTGTTCCTGATGACCGGCCTTGGCCTCGTCGGCTTCGCCGACGACTTCATCAAGCTGTTCATGCGGCGCAGCCTCGGGCTGCGCAGCGGCGCCAAGCTCGCCGGGCAGGCTGTCGTCGGGGCGATCTTCGCGATCCTCGCGCTGCGCTTCCCCGACGGCTACGACCTCACCCCGGCCTCCGCGCACCTGTCGTTCCTGACCGACTTCGGCGTCTCGATCGGGCCGGTGCTTTTCGTGCTCTGGGTCATCATCATGGTGACTGGCGCCTCCAACGGGGTGAACCTGACCGACGGCCTCGACGGCCTGGCCTCCGGCGCCGCAATCCTGGTCCTGGCCGCGTACGTGATCATCGGGAACTGGCAGCTGCGCTACGACTGCACCACGGCGCTGCAGCAGAACTGCTACGAGGTCCGCGATCCCCTGGACGCCGCGGTGGTCGCCGCGGCGGTGATGGGCGCCTGCTTCGGCTTCCTGTGGTGGAACGCGCCGCCGGCCAAGATCTTCATGGGCGACACCGGCTCGCTCGCCCTCGGCGGCGCGCTCGCCGGGCTGGCTCTCGTGACGCGGACCGACCTGCTGCTGCTCCTGCTCGGCGGCCTGTTCGTGATCATCACGCTATCGGTGGCGATCCAGGTCGGCTCGTACAAGCTCACGCACAAACGGGTGTTCCGCATGGCCCCGCTGCAGCATCATTTCGAGCTGGCCGGCTGGGCGGAAACCACGATCGTGGTCCGCTTCTGGCTGATCGCCGGCATGTTCGTCGCCCTGGGCCTTGGCATCTTCTACGTAGGCTGGTTCCCCCGCTAGTTCCGCGATGCCCCGCTCCCGTCCCCCGGCCGCTTCGCGCTCACGCCAGCGTGACGTCGCTGTTGCCCTCCGTGAGTGATATCTGTATATTTGGGGGATAATTCACCAGGGGGCGGGCGGAGTGGAGCGCAAGATCGGCTTTGAGCTCGAATATCCGCTGGTCACGCGGCATGCGGTTGTATGCACGGTAGAGATCGCGCTGCGGCCAGAAACGGAGCTGCGCAGCGCGGTTCGCAAGGCGCATTCGACAATCGGGGCCATTACCCGGGTGGCTCGCTCGCTCGACTACTCCGTCTTGTGCATGGGAATGCAGCCGCGAACGGGAGCCGACCCGCGGCGGAAATCGCAGAAGGACGCTTACCTGTCGTTCCCGCTGCGCATGCCAGGTCTCCACTATCAGGGCGGCACTCAATAGCGGCTGCATTGGCGGGCTATTCCAGAGAGATCTCAGCCGCTGCTACATAGAATTTCGCGCCACCGGTGTCTCCCAGGCCGGGCTGGAGGGCACCGTGGGAGCGCTGCTCCTTGGCCTGGTCGAGCGGTACCAAGCACGAGCCGAGCCACGGCGTCCGCCGCCGTCCCGGCGATCTCGAACGAAAGCAGCCGCCCGAACCCCCGTGGCATCTGCCGCCGCGCCACCTCCAGCCTCGCCGGGTTGAACCCCGGGTAGTGCACGGCGGTGACCCGCGGGTGCCCGGCGAGGTGCCCGGCGATGGCCAGCGCGCCGCCAGGGAAGGCCGGGTGCGGGCCTGCCACACGGAACGAATCGGCGACCAGGATCAGAGGGCGGGCAGAAAGGCGCCCGGAGGTGAGCGGAGACGCGCAAACAGCGCGACACGCGGCGGATGTGCCCGGTATGCGTGCGCGCAGCGCGGACACTAGAGGACATGTATGTCCGTACGGTGGGCAGTCCGGCCGGGAACCCGTTCGGCACGGACGAGGAGGAGCAGGAGCGGGCCGATGCCGGCGGCGCCCTGCCTGGTGGCGCCCTGTCCGGCGGCACGGCGGCGGTTTCCCCGCTGGGCCTGGTCGGCGAGCGAGTGCGTGCCTTCCGCGCGCTGCTGGACCGGCCGCTCACGTCCTATTACCTGATCGCGGGCATCACCACGCTGCTGCTCGGCCTCGGCCTGGTGATGGTCCTGTCGACGACGTCGGTCACGGACCTGGCGCTTGGCCAGTCGCCGTACTACGACTTCGAGCGGCAGCTGGCCGGCATCGCGGCGGGGGTGCCGATCATGTGGGTGGCGGCGCGCTCGTCGCCGCGCTTGTTCCGCGCCGCGGCATACCCGCTGCTCGCGGTGTCGCTCATCGGCCTGGGGCTGACGCTTATCCACGGCGTCGGTGTGTCGGAAAACGGAACGTCCCGCTGGATCGCGATCGGCGGGCTGCAGTTCCAGCCATCCGAGCTGGCCAAGCTCGGGCTGGCGGTGTGGGGCGCGGACCTGCTTGCCCGCAAGGAGAAGCTGGGCCTGCTCACCGACTGGAGGCACATGCTCGTGCCGCTGCTGCCAGGAACGGCGATCCTGGCGATGCTCGTGATGGGCGGCGACGACATCAGCACCACGGTCATCTTGCTGATCGTCTTCCTGGCCCTGCTGTGGGTCGCCGGGACCCCCGGGCGGGTGTTCACCGCCCTGCTGATCCTGATGGGCCTTGTGATCCTGCTGCTCATCGTGACGGCGAGTTACCGGCTCCAGCGCATCCTCGGGTACTTCGATCCGGGCAGCGCCAGTTCGGCCAGCCAGACCTGGCAGGCCCGTCAGGGCAAGTACGCGCTCGGCTCCGGCGGGCTGTTCGGGGTCGGACTCGGGGCGAGCAGGGAGAAGTGGGGCTGGCTGCCGGAGTCCACCACGGACTTCATCTTCGCGGTCATCGGCGAGGAACTCGGACTGATCGGCACGCTGTGCGTTGTCGCCCTGTACGGCGGCCTCGGCTACGCCGGGCTGCGGGTGGCACGCCGCGTCCCCGACATGTTCAGCCGCCTGGCAGCGGCGGCGATCACGACCTGGATCGTCATGCAGGCAGTGGTGAACATCGGCGCGGTGATCGGCGTGCTGCCGATCGCCGGTGTCCCCCTGCCGCTGGTGTCCCAGGGGCTGTCGTCGGTTCTGGTCACGATGGTGGCGCTCGGCATGCTGATGTCTTTCGCGCGGCGCGAACCCGGCGCGGCGCAGGCTTTGGCCGCACGCGGTCCGAGCGTGCCGTCTCGCGTTCTAAGCTGGCTTGGCCTGGGAACGCGACGCCGTCCCGGGCCGTGAGGGGCACCGGGGCCGTGACAGCCGGCGGCGCCATGATGACACGGCGATGAGCAAGGAGCGTGGGATGAGGGTCGTTCTAGCTGGCGGAGGGTCAGCCGGTCACATCGAGCCTGCTCTCGCGCTAGCCGACGCGCTGCGGCAGGCCGACGGCAGCATTCAGGTGACCTGCCTCGGCACCCAGCGCGGCCTGGAGAAAAGGCTCGTCCCGATGCGCGGCTACGAGCTGGCCATGATCCCAGCGGTGCCGCTGCCGCGCTCGGTGTCGCCGTCGCTGCTCACCGTGCCGGGCCGGCTCGCCGGGGCGGTGCACGCCGCCGGCGCCGTACTCGAGAGAGTGCGGGCCGACGTGCTCGTCGGTTTCGGCGGGTACGTAGCGACGCCCGCGTACCTGGCCGCCAAGCGGCACAAGATCCCGATCGTGGTGCACGAGGCGAACCCGTTCCCCGGCATCGCCAACAGGCTGGGCGCCCGGCTGACCCCGTACGTGTTCACCGGGCACCCAGAGACCAAGATCCGCAACGCGCAGTACCTGGGGCTGCCGATCAGGCGGCAGATCGCGGAGCTCGACAGGTTCGGGCTCGGCGACCAGGCCCGCGCGCATTTCGGCCTGCGCGCGGACCTGCCCGTGCTGCTCGTCACCGGCGGCTCGCAGGGCGCCAGGTCGCTCAACACGGCGCTGGCCGGGGCGATCAGCGCGATCCGCAACGCGGGCGTGCAGGTGCTGCACGTGACCGGCCCGCGCAACGCCAGCGAGGCGCGGGAATCCGGCGGCACCGTGCCCTACGTGGTGGTTCCTTACGTCGACCGGATGGACCTGGCCTACGCCGCGGCCGACTTCGCCCTGTGCCGGGCCGGAGCGATGACCTGCGCCGAACTCACCGCTGTCGGCCTGCCCGCCGCCTACGTCCCGCTGCCCATCGGCAACGGCGAGCAGCGGCTCAACGCGATGCCGATCGTGCAGCGCGGCGGCGGCCTGCTCGTCGAGGACGAGGAGCTCACCGCGGACTGGATCAAGACCTCGCTGCTGCCCGTGCTGACCAACATCGACCAGGTGGCCGCGATGTCCGAGGCCGCGGCCGCGCTCGGCCGCAAGGACGCGGACCGCTGGCTGGCCAAGGCGGTCATCGACATCGTCGCCGCGGAGGCGGCCAACCGCGCCGCGGCCCGGCCGGCGCCCTCGTCCGCGCCGCCCCCGTCGTCCGCGTCGTCCCAGCCGGACCCGTTCGAAGACTGGGGCCGCGAGGGGCCCGGGGGACGCGGTGGGCCCGGTGCGGCTGGCAGGGCTGGTGGGCCCGGCGCTCTCGGGACGCCGGGCTATGACGCGCCGCAGGCCCGCGACCCCTTCACCCCCGCCACCGTCCGCCGCTCCACTGCCTCTGGCCAGCACCCCGCCGACCGCCAGCAGTCCGCTGACCGGCAGTACCCCGCTGACCGGCAGCCCCGTGACGGGCAGTACCCCGCTGACCGCCAGCAGTCCGCTGACCGGCAGTACCCCGCCGACCGCCAGCACGCCTCCGGCGGGCCGGCGTCCGGCCGGCCGTATCCCTCCGCCAGCCAGAACCCGGCGCCCGGCCGCCACCGGCAGGCCCGATGATGACGGGGAGGGTTCGCCGATGGCGCTAGTCACCCCTGCTGAGCCGGTGCCGCTGGAGGAGCTTGGGCGGGTGCATTTCGCCGGCATCGGGGGCGCGGGGATGTCCGGGATCGCGCGGATCATGCTGGCGCGCGGCGTGCCGGTGTCGGGCAGCGACTCGGCCGCGTCGCAGGCCCTGCGCGAGCTCGCCGCGCTCGGCGCGCGGGTGCACGCCGGCCACGACGCCGGCCATCTCGGCGACGCGGACACGCTCGTCGTGTCGAGCGCGATCCGCCAGGACAACCCGGAGCTCGCCGAGGCCAGGCGGCGCGGCATCCGGGTGCTGCACCGCGCGGGGGCGCTCGCCTCCCTGATGTTCGGGCGCCGGGTCATCGCGGTCAGCGGCACGCACGGCAAGACCACCACCACGTCGATGATCACCACCGTGCTCCGGGAGACCGGCGCGGACCCTGGCTACGTGATCGGCGGCGTCCTCGCCGCCACCGGCGCCGGCGCGGCCGACGGCGCGGGGCGGGACTTCGTCGCCGAGGCGGACGAGAGCGACGGCTCGTTCCTCATGCTGGCGCCCGACGCCGCCGTGGTGACCAACGTCGAGGCCGACCACCTGGACAACTACGGGACCGCCGAGGCGTACCGCGCGTCGTTCGGCGCCTTCGCCGCGCGGATCACCCCCGGCGGGCTCCTCGTGACCTGCGCCGACGACCCGGGTGCGCGCGAGCTCGCCGGCCAGGCGCGCGGGCTCGGGCTGCGGGTCCGCACCTACGGCGAGTCGGCCGGCGCGGACTACAAGGTCACCGGGACGGCCACCAGGGGAATGGAGACGACATTCGGTGTCCACGGTAACGAGGGACCGTTCGGGATAATCGATCTGACCATCTGCCTGGGCGTTCCTGGCGGGCACAACGCGCTGAACGCCGCCGCCGCGTTCGCCGCCGCGGTCGAGCTCGGGATCGCCCCTGCGCTCGCGGCCGCGGCGCTTGCCAGCTACCGCGGCACCGCCAGGCGGATGGAGCCGAAAGGCGAGGCCGGCGGCGTCCGCGTGCTCGACACCTACGCCCACCACCCGACCGAACTAGCCGCGGACCTGCGCGCCGCCCGCGAGATCGTGGCCGGCGGCCGGATCGTCGCGGTGTTCCAGCCGCACCTGTACAGCCGCACCCGCATCTTCGCGGCCGAGTTCGGCGCCGCGCTCGGCCTCGCGGACGTGGTCGTGGTGCTCGACGTCTACGCGGCGCGCGAGGACCCCGAGCCCGGCGTCACCGGCGCGCTGATCGCCGACGCGGTGCCCGGCGGGTCGGCGCGCTACGTGCCGTCGCTGCGCGACGTGCCGCGGGTCGTCGCGTCCGTCGCCGAGCCGGGCGACCTGGTGCTCACGATGGGAGCGGGGGACGTCACCACGCTCGGCCCGCTCGTGCTCGATGAGCTGGCCGCCGCGTCAGGGGCTGCCCGGCCGTGACCGGGGAGCCCGCCGCCAGGCGCAGACGCCGCAGGCCGTGGCGTGCCGTGTTCTTCGCGCTCGCCGCGCTCGGCATCTTCGCCGGCGTGGCCTGGGCGCTGCTCGGCTCGAAGCTGCTCGTGGTCCGGTCCATCACCGTACGGGGGACACACCTGGTCTCGGCCTCGCGGGTGCTCGCCGCGGCCAGCGTCCCGCTCGGGACGCCGCTGATACGCGTCAACACCACGCAGGTGGCGCATCGGGTAGAGGCGATCAGGCAGGTCGCCTCCGCCGCCGTGACCAAGGACTGGCCGGACCACCTGGTGATCACGGTCAGGGAGCGGGTCCCCGTCGTGGCGGTGCGGATGGCGGCGGGCGGGTTCGACCTCGTGGACCCCGACGGCGTCATCGTCCGCTGGGCCGCGACCAGGCCAGCCGACCTGCCGCTGTTCCTGACCTCGCTGCCGGGCAGCGCGCTGCGCGGCAGCCCGGGCCTGGCCGAGACGTCGGCCGTGCTCGCCGAACTGCCGTCGTGGCTGTTCAAAGCCGTCGCCGAGGTGACGGTGACCGGGAATGCCGCCGGGGCGGCGGGTCAGCAGCAGGTGACGCTTTACCTGCGCGACCACAAGACCGTGGTGTGGGGCGGCACCGACCGCGCCGCGCAGAAGGACACGGAACTGACGATCCTGATGCGCGACCCCGTGAGCTACCTGGACGTGAGCGCGCCAGGCACCGCTGTGACCAGGTGACCACGCACGCGACACGCTGGCCGGTTCTCGCGCGTGGCTAGTTGACCCTGCTCCCTTCCCACCCTACTGTCCGTATCAATCGTAGGGATGACAAAACTCTAAATCTCAACCTGAAGGTGAAACCTGACGGCCATCCCACCGCCGGAAACGCAATTACCCCGCAGGCGGCCGGCCGGCACCATTGGCGGTGAATTCCGCATCGCCACCATGGGCGAGGTTTCCCCAGCTCAGGGGACCAGCTCCAGTCGAGCGCCGCAGCGCTGCCAACAGCGGCAAAGGCGCTCGATGTGGAAGAGGTAAAGCGAGCGGAAAGGTACCCTCCTCGTGGCAGCACCGCAGAACTATCTGGCGGTCATCAAGGTCGTCGGAATCGGCGGAGGCGGCGTTAATGCCGTCAATCGCATGATCGAAGAGGGACTCAAGGGCGTCGAGTTCATCGCGATTAACACCGACGCGCAGGCCTTGCTGATGAGCGACGCCGACGTCAAGCTCGACGTCGGCAGGGAACTGACCCGCGGGCTCGGCGCCGGGGCGAACCCGGATGTCGGCGCCAAGGCGGCCGAGGACCATCGCGAGGAAATAGAAGAGGTGCTCAAGGGCGCCGACATGGTTTTCGTGACCGCGGGCGAGGGCGGCGGCACCGGCACCGGCGGCGCCCCCGTGGTCGCCGCCGTGGCCCGCGAGCTCGGCGCGCTGACCATCGGGGTGGTGACCCGGCCCTTCGGCTTCGAGGGCAAGCGGCGGGCCGTCCAGGCGGAGACCGGCATCGAGCGGCTCCGTAGCGAGGTGGACACGCTGATCGTGATCCCGAACGACCGCTTGCTTTCGATCTCCGACAGGCACGTGAGCGTGCTCGACGCGTTCAAGGCCGCCGACCAGGTGCTGCTGTCCGGTGTGCAGGGCATCACCGACCTGATCACCACGCCGGGCCTGATCAACCTCGACTTCGCGGACGTGAAGTCCGTCATGTCCGGCGCCGGGTCCGCGCTGATGGGCATCGGTTCCTCGCGCGGCGACGACCGGGCCGTGGCCGCCGCCGAGATGGCGATCTCGTCGCCGCTCCTCGAGGCGTCCATCGACGGCGCGCACGGCGTGCTGCTGTCCATCCAGGGGGGCTCCGACCTCGGCCTGTTCGAGATCAACGAAGCCGCCCAGCTTGTGTCCAACTCGGCGGCGGTGGACGCGAACATCATCTTCGGCGCGGTGATCGACGACGCGCTCGGCGACGAGGTACGGGTCACGGTGATCGCGGCCGGGTTCGACGAGGCGCGGCCGAACCGCACCTCGACCGCTACGGCGATCGGCGGGTCCCGGCTGTCGGGGACGCCGGGCTCGTCGAGCGCGGGCGCGCCGTCCGCCTGGGGGAACGACCCGGGGACGCGGGGGCCCGGCGCGAACGCCGGGCCGGGGACCTCGGGCGGCTTTTCGGCCTCCGCCGCGGGCGGCGGCACGGCGGGCGGCGCCGAGGGCGGCGCCGCAGGCTCCCCAGGCGCCGGGGCATCGGGAAGCGATGGCCTGACGGGCGAGCCCGCCGCCGGGCTCTCCGGGCAGGCGGCCGATGGCGCCGCAGGGTACGTCCCTGCGCCGGTCTCGTTCGTGTCGCCTGATGACGACGGCGGCGAGTTCGCCGGCACGTCGGGCTACGGCGACTCCGCGGATTCCCGGGACGGAGCCGCCGAGGACGCGCGAGGCACACGGGGCTTCGGGTCGTCCTCCTGGAAGGACTCCGGGCGTTCCGGCGCGGGGGAGAAGGTATTCGACTCAAGGGCCGGGCGCCGTCGCCCCGTGGTCTTCGAAGAGGACGACGACCTTGATGTCCCGGACTTCCTCAAGTGAGCTGAACCCGCCGCGGCAGCGCCGCGCCGAGCTTGCCCGCAACCTCGCCGAGGTCAGGGGCAGGATTGACGCGGCGTGCGCGATGGCGGGACGTGCGCCTGGCGATGTCACGCTGATCGCGATCACCAAGACGTGGCCGGCCTCGGACGTGATGCTGCTCAGCCAGCTTGGCCTGGCCGACTTCGGGGAGAACCGGGACGCCGAGGCGGCCCCCAAGGCCGCCGCATGCGCGGGCCTGCCGGTCACCTGGCACTTCGTCGGCCAGCTTCAGACGAACAAGACGCCGAGCGTGGCCAGGTACGCCAGCGTCGTGCACTCCGTGGACCGGGTGCGCCTGGTCCGCGCGCTCGGCGCCGCCGCCCGGGCGGCGGGCCGCGAACTGACCTGCCTCGTCCAGGTCAGCCTGGACGGCGACCCGGCGCGTGGCGGCGTCCCTGTCACCGGTGTGCCCGAAGTCGCGGAGGCAGTGGCCGCGGAGCCCGGGCTGCTGCTCGGCGGGGTGATGGCGATGGCGCCGCTGGGCGTGCAGCCCGCGGCCGCCTTCGCGCCGCTGCGCGCCTGCTCGGCCGCGGTGCGCTCGGTGCGGGCCGGCGCGGCCATCGTATCGGCCGGCATGAGCGGGGATCTCGAGCCCGCCATCGCGGCCGGTGCGACACACGTGCGAGTTGGTACGGCGTTGCTCGGAGGCAGAAAGCCTCCCGTCCGGTAATGTCCGTCGCGTAAGGCTGTTCGTATACGCGGTGACGCGTGATCTTGGCGACGGAGGACTGCAGGATGGCCAGCGCGATGCGCAAGATGGCGGTCTACCTAGGCCTCGTGGAGGACGATCGCCGGTATCAGGACAAGTACGACTCGTACGAGGAGTACGACGAGTACGACGAGCCGGCCGAGATGGTGGAACCCGCCCCGGCGCGGGCAGAGTACGCGCCGGCATACGCGAGCGATCAGCGGATCGATCCCGTCCCGGCGCAGCAAGTCGAGCTCGCTCGGATCACGACACTGCATCCGCGCACCTACAATGAGGCTCGTACCATCGGTGAGCATTTCCGCGAGGGCACTCCGGTGATCATGAACCTGACCGAGATGGTCGACAGCGACGCGCGCAGGCTGGTCGACTTCGCGGCGGGCCTGATCTTCGGCCTGCGGGGGTCCATCGATAAGGTGACGAACAAGGTCTTCCTGCTGTCGCCCGCCAACGTCGAGGTGACGGCGGAAGACAAGGCCCGCATCGCGGAGCGGGGCTTCTTCAACCAGAGCTAGCGAAGCGGCCCCCTCCTCCAGACTCGTCGTACCCGAGGGCGGTGAACGGATGGGTATCCTCAAGCTCGTCCTCTACTACCTGCTGGCGCTCTACCTCCTAGTGCTGATCGGCAGGATGATCTTCAGCTGGATACAGGCTTTCGCGCGCTCCTGGCGGCCGGCCGGCATCGTGCTCGTGATCGCCGAGACGATCTTCACACTCACAGATCCGCCACTTAAATTCCTACGTCGCTACATCCCGCCCCTCCGGCTAGGTACAGTAGCGATGGACCTCAGCTACATGGTGCTGTTCATCGTGGTACTTATTTTGCTACAGGTGGCCGTACCGCGCCTCTGATCAGGTGTACCGTGCTGATCGGGTACCTTGCTGAGGAACACAGCTAAGCGCGCCGAGGAGACAAGATGCCGCTGACGCCCGCGGATGTGCGGAACAAGCAGTTCAGTACGACCAGGCTCAGGCCCGGATATGACGAGGAAGAGGTTGACGCCTTCCTTGACGAGGTTGAGGCTGAACTCGACCGGCTGATCCAGGAGAACGAAGAGCTCCGGGCAAAGCTGGCCGAGGTGCTGCGCGGTGGCGGGAAGCCGGGCATCCCGGCCCTGAGCTCGCCGCTGTCAGACCCCAAGGCTGACATGATGATGCCTGAGCCGCAGGAGCGCAGGCAGCCTGAGCCCATGATGATGGACAGGATGCACCACCCGGTCGAGGACAACATGGACACGGCGGCGCGCGTGCTGTCGCTGGCCCAGCAGACCGCCGACCAGGCCATCGCCGACGCCCGCAGGGAGGCGGACGAGACGCTCGGACGTGCCCGGCGCGAGGCCGACGAGGTGCTCACCAAGGCCCGCCGCCAGGCCGAGCAGATCACCGGCGACGCCAGGGCGCGCGCGGAGAGCCTCGAGCGGGATGCCCAGGAGCGGCACCGCCAGGCGATGGGCTCGCTCGTCCAGCAGCGTGAAGAACTCGAGCGGCGGGTGGACGACCTGCGCGCGTTCGAGCGCGAATACCGCAGCCGGCTCAAGGCCTACCTCGAGGGCCAGCTTCGCGACCTCGAGGCCGGCGTGACCGACAGCGGCACGTTCCCGGCCGTGACCCCGGCGTCTCCGCCGCAGCTTCCCGCAGGCATCGGGCAGCCCGCTCTCCGCAACGGCGCGGCGGCGCCCACCGGCGGGTACGGCGTTCCCGAGGTGGTACAGCACGCGGGCGGCTTCCGCGGCGGTGACCCCGCGGTCCACGACCGCCGCTGACCAGGAGCATTCCGGCGCCCCCGGACACGAGGAGATTACAGTTGATCCGGTTCAGCGCCGCGCTGGTCGTCGCCGCAATCGGGGTTCTCGTAGGCGGGGTCGTCACCAGCAAGCTGCTGCTTGTCTACGTGGCGATAGCGGTGAGCGCGGTCGCGCTTGCCGCGCTCGCCATCGGGGTCGCGTTCAAGCGCGAGGAGTTGTTCGGAGAGCAGGCGCCGGCCGGTGCCAG
>DAHVAN010000194.1 GCA_027314595.1 Actinomycetota bacterium
CGGGCCACTGCCGCCACACCGCCGTGCCCCAGCGACCGCGCCTCCGACCCCAGGTACAACCGCTGCTGCCGCTCATCCAGGTGCGGCAGCAGCGCCGCGAACTTCGCCGCCAGCGACTCTTCGACCTCCACGGCAACGGCCGTACCGCATGATGACCCAGGAAATCATCGAATGTAGAGCTTATTTATCGGCGAGCACCTAGCTCGGCCGCTGCGCGGCGAGGGGTCTGGCGTGCGCAGGCGCTGGTGCGGCCGTCGAGGCGGGCGACCCGGTACAGGGCGGCGGCGATGGCCAGGGACAGGGCACAGCGCGGCAGGAAGTTGATGTCCATCACCCAGTGCGGCGATTGAGGATGCTCTCCCATGGTGTGGCGGGGAATTATGCGCCCTCGCACGCGTTAGCATAAGCGGTACCCGAGGACTGGGCCGGTCGTCCGATGACGGCATTGCCGTGCCGTGGTCAAGCCGACGCGGCGGCCGCTCAGGTTCGGGGTAAAAGGCCCGCCGAGGCCGCTGCGTCGATCGTCGGAGATCCGCAACCCGGCCCGGCGTTCGAAGCACCAGGCCCTGTGCCCGGGGCGTTTCCCGCCCCGGCCGCGGGACTGTGGCATGCTGCTGAGTCCACCGTGCCCCGGCACTCCAGAGGAGAAATCTGTGGCTCCACCAGGCCAGCGCCAGACGGGCGCTCGCCGCACCGCCCCGCAGAAGCAGCGTCGCGTCCGCCACCGCGGCGACGTCGTCTCGGTGCTCGCCCGAACCGCCCGTGAGGTCGAGGCGGCTGCCCGGCGCGGTCGCGTGACGCCTGCCGTGCGTACGAAGTTCCAGGCCGTCGCGCTGCTGCTGCGGGACGAGCGCGCCCGCGTCCGGGCGACGGCCGGAAGCGACAGTCATCAGGCCGAGCAGCTCAAACGCCTGGATGGCGTCGCGACCATCCTCGCGGCGACCGCCGTCCAGGACGCTGGGCTGCTGGCGCTGCTCGCCGAGGGCTCCGACGTCTCTGAGGCGGCCCGGTCGCTGAAGCGGGAGATGCTGCGGGACCTTGGCATCGAGCCGGCTCCCGAAGAGACCGCCCCAGCGCAGACCGGCACAGCGTCCGCCGGCCCGGAGCGGCGGGTCGTGCCGCAGTCGGTGATCTCCCGGCAGCTGGCGAACCCCTTTCTCGCCCCCGACTTTTCTGCCGTTCCGCGGACCGCCTCCCGTCCGTGCACCCTGGCAGGCTGGGAGCTGCTCGGCCCGCTGCTGAGTTCCTTCGAGCGTGCCGGCGGGGGGGCCCCGGCGTGCATGGCGCTCCCGGCGCCGACGGCACGGTTCACCCCGGCGGGCCTGGAACTGATGCCGCATCAGGGGCAGCTGGTCGCTGCGGCCGCCGCCGGTCACCGGACGTTCCTGCTCGCCGATGAGCCGGGTCTGGGCAAGACTGCCCAGGCGCTGCTCGCCGCGGAAGCGGCGAACGCCTACCCGCTGCTCGTCGTCGTGCCGAACGTCGTCAAGACCAACTGGGCCCGTGAGGCGGCCCGCTGGACTCCCCACCGCCCGGTCACCGTGGTGCAGGGCGACGGCGAGGCTGTCGACGGCTTCGCCGATATCGTCGTGCTCAACTACGAGGTGCTTGATCGTCACATGGGCTGGCTCAGCGACCTCGGCTTTCGCGGCATGGTCGTGGACGAGGCTCACTTCATCAAGAACAAGACCTCGCAGCGCTCGCAGCACGTCCTGGCGCTCTCCGGCCGCATCCGGTCCCGCACGGACCGGCCCCTGCTGATGGCGCTGACCGGCACTCCGCTGATCAACGACATCGAGGACTTCCGGGCGATCTGGCAGTTCCTCAGCTGGACCGACGACAGCAAGCCCCTCGACAAGCTGATGGACGCGCTTGAGGACACCGGCTTGACGCCCGCCGACCGGAGCTTTTCCGCCGCGGCGCGCCAGTGCGTGATCGACCTGGGCATCGTGCGCCGCCGCAAGCTCGACGTGGCCGCCGACATCCCGGCCCGCCGTATCGCCGACCTCTTCGTTGAGCTGGACGACCGGGTCGGCCGGTCGATCCGGGCGGCAGAGCGGGATCTCGCCGGCCGGATGGTGGCCCGCTACGAGACCGCGCTCGCGAACCGGTCCTCCGATGCCGGCGCCGAGGGCATCGACCACGACCTCGTCCGCTGGGTGGCCCGGTCGGAGCTGAAGGAGGCGACGACCGCCCAGTCCGGCGAGAACGTGTTCACCATGATGCGACGCATCGGCCAGGCCAAGGCCGAGCTGGCCGCGGACTACGCGGCGCAACTGGCCCGCAGCGCAGGCAAGGTCGTCTTCTTCGCCAAGCACGTCGACGTGATGGACGCCGCCGAAGAGATCTTCACCCGGCAGGGGGTGCGCTTCTCCTCGATCCGTGGCGGCCAGAGACCCACGGCACGGCAGGGAGGCGTCGACGCCTTCGTGAACGACCCGGACGTCACGGTCGCGGTGTGCTCGCTGACCGCGGCCGGCGTGGGCCTGAACCTGCAGGTCGCCTCGAACATCGTGCTGGCCGAGCTGTCCTGGACCGACGCGGAGCAGACCCAGGCCATCGACCGCAGCCACCGCATCGGGCAGGCCGAACCGGTCACCGCGTGGCGCATCATCGCCGCGCAGACCATCGACGCCCGGATCGCCGCGCTGATCGACGGCAAGGCGGGGCTTGCCGCCCGGGCGCTTGACGGATCGGACCAGGAGGCCTCCCCGCCGGCCAGCGTGCAGCTCGAGGCGCTGGCCGCATTGCTGACCGATGCGCTGCGGGCGTCTTCCGGACATGGCGGCGCCCCCCGGCCCTGACCGGCAGGGTTCCCCGGGCGAGACCGTGCCCGGGGACCAAGGCCCATCAATTGCGCATGCTGGCTCTACCGCCTGACCTGGGTCGCGCCCGTTATGGTGGAGCAATGGCGTCGGTTAAGCAGATCCAGGTCACCTTCGACTGCGCAGAACCTGAGCGCGTCGCTCGTTTCTGGTGCGAGGTGCTGGGGTACGTCGTACCGCCGCCACCGGAGGGGTTTGCTACTTGGGACGATTTCGATCGCGCGCTGCCGCCTGAGCATCAGGGTTCAGCGTTCGCATGCATTGATCCCTCAGGTGCGGGCCCGCGACTGTTCTTCCAGCGCGTTCCCGAAGGCAAGGTCGTCAAGAATCGGCTGCATCTTGACGTGCGGGTCGGCACCGGGCTCGTGGGTGAAGAGCGCCTGGCCGCACTTGAAACCGAATGCGCACGACTGGTTCCGCTGGGCGCGGTACGCGTGCGACTACTGCCTGCCGATGGCGTTGACGAGTCGTGCATCGTGATGCAGGACATCGAGGGCAACGAGTTCTGTCTCGACTGAGGCCGAGCCCGCCGTCACCGACAAGGGTGCAGCGGCGATGTATGGCGGCGCGTCAGCCCGTCGTCCAGGACCTGAGCTTTTCGGGGTTCCGCACTGCCCAGATGTGCGTGATCCGGTCGCCTGCGAGGTCGAATGCGGCCACCGCCACGGTGGCGCCGTCCATCTGAGCGGCCAGCCCGGGCTGGCCGTTGACCGTGCGCTCCAGGGCCCTCAGGCTGGGCGCGGTCATGGCGTACCAGCGGGCGTAGGTCTCCTGGACGGCATCGCCGGCCTCGGCCAGGGAGCCGAGGAGCCGGTAGGCGAGATTGATCAGCCCGCGCCGCTCGCTGATGATCGCGTCCAGGCCCGGGTCGGGTCGGCCGTGTCCTGGCTCGGAGTGGGTGGTCATGGCGCCGTCCTTCCTCGCTCGCATCTGCCCTCACCCGTTCGACGAGACAGCGCCCCGGACTGTGAGGCCGGCGCGGCGCCTGACATTCCGGACGGCTGTGTCGTCGTACTCCTCAGGAGAACACCATCCAGCGGACAGGGGCCGTGCGACTGCGGCACCCGGCGCGACACGCACCTGCGCTCGGCTGACTTCTTCGACAGCAGCCCTCACCATCCACGCCGTCTTCACCCGGCGGTGAGCGACACCACGAAAGACAGGCGGGAGTGATGAGCGAAACCGGAGCAAGCATCGGCCCCGAGCGCCGCGTAACCGGCCTGCCCGCTTGGCGGGGCACCGCAACCTCCGACCTCCGCCGGTGGCTCATCCTGGGCACCGTCGGCCTCGCCGCCCAGCTCATGGTCGTGCTGGACGCCACGATCGTAAACATCGCGCTGCCGTCCGCGCAGCGGGCTCTGGGCTTCAGCACCGTGGACCGACAGTGGGTGGTGACCGCATACGCGCTCGCGTTCGGCAGCCTGCTCCTGTTCGGCGGGAGGCTCGGCGACCTGATCGGGCGTAAGGTCACGTTCCTCGCCGGCACGCTCGGCTTCGCCGCCGCGTCGGCCGTAGGCGGCGCGGCGACCAGCTTCGGCATGCTGGTGACGGCGCGCGCCGCCCAGGGCGCGTTCGGCGCGCTTCTCGCGCCCGCCGCGCTATCGATCCTGTCCACGACATTCAGCGACCCGAAGGAGCGCGGCAAGGCGTTCGGCGTCTACGGCGCGATCGGCCTGGTGCTCGGCGGGATCTTGACCGAGTACCTGTCCTGGCGCTGGTGCCTGTATGTGAACCTCATCTTCGCGAGCCTCGCGGGGACCGGGGCGGTGCTACTGCTCAGGCAACAGCGCGCCCGTGCCAGGACCCGGCTGGACCTGCCCGGCGTCGCGCTCGTCTCGGCCTCGATGTTCTGCCTGGTCTACGGGTTCTCCAACGCGGCGGCACGCAACTGGCACACGCCGTCCACCTACGGCTTCCTGGCCGCTGGCGTGGCGCTGCTGGCCGCCTTCACGCTCTGGCAGGCCCGCGCGGCCAGCCCGTTGCTGCCGCCCCGGGTGGTGCTTGACCGCAACCGCGGTGGCGCCTACGTGGCGGTGCTGATCGCCGGCGCCGGCATGTTCGGCGTGTTCCTGTTCCTCACCTACTACCTGCAGCAGAGCCTGCACTACTCTCCCGTGGTCAGTGGCGCCGCCTTCCTGCCGATGATCGCGATGGTGGTGGTGAGCGCCAACCTGTCCAACGTGGTGCTGCTGCCAAGGGTCGGGCCCAAGCCCCTGGTCACCGTGGGCATGCTGCTGGCGGCGGGCAGCCTGGTGGTGCTGACCAGGATCGGCGTGCACTCGGGCTACGCGGCGTCGGTGCTCGGCCCGATGATGGCGGCCGGCCTCGGCTTCGGCTTCACGATCGCGCCGTCGATGAACACCGGGACGTCCGGCGTGGCGCCGCAGGACCGGGCGTGGCCTCCGCCACCCTCAACACCGGCCAGCAGATCGGCGGCTCCATCGGCACCTCGCTGCTCAATACGATCTTCGCCAGTGCGGTGGCGCGCTACCTGACCAGCCACCTGAGTCCGGCCGCCCTGGTCCACGGGCACCCGGCGCCGTTCCTGACTGAGATGTCGCTGATCCACGGCTACACCACCGGATTCTGGGTCGCGGCGGCCATCTTCGGCGCCGGCGCGGTGATCTGCGGCACGCTGTTCCGCGCCGGCCCGCTCCGCGCTTCGGGCTCCGCGGCGGCCGCCCCAGCCGCGGCCGCCGAGCAGCAGGCACCGGTCATGCACACATGAGCCCGAGGCTACGGGACAGCCCGCGCCTGAATGGCCTGCGGCGCATCGACCTCGGCCGACCACCCGCCGCACACCATAGCTGATCTCCGAAGCGAACTGGGCAGCGCTTCCTAAAGGACCGCCCCGCGGCATGAGAGGGCGTGGCGTTTCCGCGGAGACGGCTTGTGAAAGCGCGCACAAGGCGCTTCCGCGGAAACGCCGCAGCTTTGCCACTTGTTTCATTCGGCAACCTTCGCTTGCGCGATCGCGAGGTAGCCGAGAAGTTCCGGGAGGCGCATGAGCGGTTGGTTGCCGTAGGCGCGCTGGCGGCGGCCGACAGACTCGCCGCAATCGACGCCAAGGCGGGAAGGGTTCCCTTCGAAATTTGGCAATGGCTTTCGAGGCTGTACGTGCCGATGACCACGATGTCCGGTTCGCCTCGGACGCCGGGGGGCGTCGAGGCCGGGGGCCGTCCGCACCCTCATGGGTGCTTGGACAGGGCGAGGACACACAGGACCTGTCTGGCTGACTGCGGAGGCAGTCCGCAGACGCAGGGGTTGACGTTATCTCCACGTGACTTCTATGTTATCGTTCCGAGATGTGTTTCAGACCCTGCGCCGTCTTATCCCGGTTGCCCGCACGCCCCACGCAGATCCCGCCGTTCTGCTATGCCCCGCAGAACAGGCCGTTCAGCCATACGCCGAAGCGCAACAGGACAGAACCAGACAGAACGCGGCGGTGCTGGCACTGATTGCCCTGGTGGTCATGCTTGATCAGGCGGCCAAGTGGTGGGCCTGGCGCTACGTCCCGGGGGCCAGGATCAACTCCGGCGGCGACCTCCTCGTCGGGCACACGATCGGCGCATGGTACGCCGGACCAGTCACGGGCGGGCTGCTCGACCTGCTGGATGTCGGGCTGCTGAGCTTCGCCGTGTCGGTGCTGAGGCACTGCCGGCCGACTGCCGCCGTCCGCGTTTCCGGCGCCCTGATGATCGGCGGATGGGCCAGCAACTTGCTGGACCGGCTGGGAGTCCACTACTGGACCGCGCCGGGCAGCGTCCGCGGCGTGGTCGATTTCATCCACATCAACGGGTACTACTACAACGTCGCGGACTTCTTCATCGTCTGCTGCACACCGCTGTTCCTGCTGGCAGCCGGATACCAGGGCGTACGGGCGGCGAGGCGGCCGTACGCGGCCGGAAGCACAGCGCCGTTCCCGCGCGGCCGGGCGCGGGCATGGGTGCCGATCCCGGCACTGGCCGGCGCGGGCCTGATCCTGGTCGTCGCGCTCGGCGCGGCGAACTACGGCGGCGTGCACGCCGCTCCCCGCACGCCGGCGCGCAAGACGACCGACTTGCATCTTGACCGCGGCCATGCCGCTGCGTGCCCGCTAGCCGGCACCCGGGCCGCCGCGCCACGCACGCCTCGCAGCGGGTGCTCCCATGGTTGCTACCTTGCCCGGCATGCATGCCGGGCAGGACTTTCTGCATTCCGGTGAGATCTGGCGTGACTTCCCCGAGCTAGTTCCATGGGTTGTCTTCGCCGACGGGATCAGGCACGACGTCGCGGCCGGCGATCGCGCCGCCCGGTTCACCGCCATCGCGAGGTCGCGGCCTGATGGGGCGACGGAAAGCGAGCTGCCCGAAATCCGGGCCTGGCGGCGTGCCTTCACCAGGATGGGGCTCAAGCCGACCCAGTACCGGTGTGCCGCGGAGGGGCTGCTGCGGCGCTTGCGCAAGGAGGGGACCCTGCCGCCGGTGCACCCTCTCGTCGACATCTGCAACGCCGCCTCGGTCGCCTTCGCGATCCCGGTGGCGGTCTTCGACGTCTCCAAGGTCACCGGCCGCCTGCAGGTGCGGTACGCAACCGGCGCTGAACAGTACCTGACGCTCTCCGGCCAGGCCGAGCATCCTAGCCCTGGCGAGGTGATCTTCGCCGACCAGGCGGGACAGGTCCATGCCCGGCGATGGACGAACCGGCAAAGCGGCCTGTCGGCCGTCCAGGCCCCGACGGCCGCCGTCCTGATCGTGGCCGAAGCCATGCACGACTCGGCGTCATCCGACATTCCCGAGCTCATCGCGGCTATCGCAGAGGAACTGGACGCCATCTGGTCCATCACGCCGGCCGTCGCCGTGCTCAGCCAGTCCGCGCCAAGGTTCGCGTTCCAGACGTGACCGCCGGTCCTGTCCCGCCAGCACAGGAAGGGCCGGTTTCGTCGCGGTCCGCGTGCTGGCGATGTCCGCGGCTTTCATCTCGTTCGGGCACGCGAAGGGCGCGCGCCACGCCTACGATGCGAACTGCCGGTAAGCTCTTGCTCGGCTGGCAAGGTGCCTTCTTGCCGCTGCCCACGTCCATGTTCGAGCCTGCCCGGCCTGGAAAGATCGGAAGACATGGCGAAGCGCGCCTCTTGGCTGAATCCGTCGAAGTCGATTCGTCTGCAGTTCCTCGTGAGCGGCGCGTACACCGTCTTTGCCGTATCTGAAATCTTGCTTTACGTCTTCGGGCACGCGAACCGCTGGTCTTTGGTGCTCGGTGTGATCTTCCTGCTGCTGAGTGTGACGTGGCTCGCCATAGCGCTAGGAGCGCGACGGCGTGATGAGCAACGCCGCTACCATCAGGTATCGCCGGTACCTGCGCAGGAAATCCTGGCCCTAATGGAGCAGGGCCAGAAGATTCAGGCGATCAAACGCTACCGGGAGCTGAATCCTGGCATCGGCCTTAAACAGGCAAAGGACGTCATCGACGGACTCTAGTGGCGCGCGCCGCGATCCGCGAGGAACTGCGCAAGGGGATCGCACGTCGTGCCTACTTCGAGGCGCTTCCCGTTCACCGCAGCCCGCCCCCTCAGCCTGGATCCACGGGTTGAATGCCGAGTGCGGCGGTTTTCGGCTCTTGCCTCCACGGGGTGCACATTTTTGAGAGGCAGGTTATTTCGGGTCGTTCTGGTCATGCGGCGAGGCCGAGTCGCTCGATGGTGCCGTCGTCGTAGCGGCTGAGGTGGTGCTCGTCGCGGTAGCGGTCCTTGTAGTAGGCCATGTAGTCATCAAGGTCGCCGTTCACGACCACGGCGCGTATCTTGAGGATGTCCTCCGCGCCGTCGGGTGACCACCTCGCGCCTGTAATTCCGAACCTGTCTTCTATAACGTACCTGCAGGATCCCTCGATGAGCCCGGTGGCGATGGGCCAGCCGTTTTCGAGGGCCTTGTCGTATTTCATGTGCT
>DAHVAN010000196.1 GCA_027314595.1 Actinomycetota bacterium
GCCGACGGTTGTCAACGACGCTGGAAGCAGCAGCGCAGGGAGCAGTCAGCCTCGCGAAAACCGATATTAGTCAATGGGCGGCCACTGAGGCATTTTTGTTAGCGTGCAGCTTGGAGCTGCCGACGGTATACTGCCTGGTATGACTATGACGACGATCAAGGTGCCGAAGGTTACACGGGACCGCCTGCACCAGCTCGCGTTGGCCGACGGTGTCACGCTCGCGCAGGAGATCGACAAACTGGTTAGCGCGGATTTCCGTGTAGCCGGTTCGGGGCAAGCTGCGGTTCCGTTTGCGCGGCCGTCGGGGCCGCTGACCTGGGCTGATGCACTGTCAGCGTGATAGCTCCAGGCGAAGGTGTTGTGCCTGTCTGGCTGATGAATCGCAGTTATGTAATTCGTTATCATGTCGTGATAATTGAGCGGGGCGAGCCGGGATCGGCACGTTTCCGCAGGTAGCAGCGCCGCTCTGCGGATTCTGGCCTGCCGCGAGCGGGACCGTTATGCTGGCCGCGGCCATGGGTGTTCTGGTAGAAGAGGCTTGTGACAGCCGGATCACAGCAACCAGGCGCGGCTGAGTGGTTCACCGCGCCGGCGCAGGTGAACCAGCGCCGGTACGAGGCGCTGCGCGCCTACTTCCTCGGCGGGCTGAGCTACGCCGAAGCCGGGGAGCGGTTCGGCTACACCCGCTGGTCGATGATCAACCTGGTCCGCGAGCACAGGGCCGGCAAGCTGGAGCTGTTCGCCCCGGCGAGGAAGCCCGGCCCGCCGCCGGGGACGGCGCCGGCGAAGGACCGCGCCCGCGGCCGGGCGGTCGAGCTGCGCCGGCAGGGTCTTTCCACGTACGAGATCTCCGCGCGGCTGGCCGCCGAGGGCAGGCCGCTGAACCGCACCAGCGTCGCGGAGATCCTGGCCGAGGAAGGGTTCGGCCGGCTGGTCCGCGGCCCGCAGCCGGATGAGAGCATCAGCCCGGCCACGCCGGGTCGCGATACCGGCCTGCCCCGCGCGCAGGTGCTCGACTTCGCCGCCTGGCCGGCCCGGCTGGACACTACCCGGGCCGGGCTGCTGCTGGTGCTGCCCGACCTGGTCGCCCTGGACCTGCCCGCGCTGGCCGCGGCGGCCGGCTACCCCGGCACCCGGGTCGTGCCCGCGGTGTCATGGCTGCTGTCGCTGCTGGCTCTCAAGCTGACCCGCACCCGCCGGGTGTCGCACGTCGACGACCTGCTGGCCGACCCGGCCGCGGCCATGCTGGCGGGGATGGCGGTCCTGCCGAAGAAGTCCGCGCTGACTGACTACTCTTACCGGCTCTCCCATGACCACCAGCACAGGTTCCTGGCCGCCCTGGATGCCAGCATGATCGGCGCCGGGCTGGCCAGCCCGGGCGAGGCGGTGTCCGGCCTGGACTTCCACGCCGTCATGCACTGGGGCCACGACCCGGCGCTGGAAAAGCACTACGTGCCGACGCGTTCCCAGCGCGCCCGGTCAGTGCTGACGTTCTTCGCCCAGGATTCCGGCACGCACAACCTCGTCTACGCTAGCGCCGACATCTCCAAGGCCACCCAGGCGCGGGAGGCGATCGCGTTCTGCGACCACTGGAAGACCGTCTCCGGCCACGACCCGAAGATGCTGGTCATGGACCAGAAGGTCACCACCCACGACGTGCTCGGCGAGCTTAACGGCCGCGGGGTCAAGTTCCTGACCCTGCGGATGCGCTCAGCGGCCCTGATGAAATACATCGCCAGCCTGGCCCCGGCCGGCTTCAAGACCATCACCCTGGACCGGCCCGGCCCGCACAACCGCCCGCGCGTGCACGAAGACAAGGCCGTCACCCTGACCGGCTACCCCGGCACCGCCCGGCAGCTGATCGTCACCGGCCTCGGGCGCGAGGAGCCCACCGTCATCATCACCAACGAGCACGACGCCACGATCCGCAACCTGGTCACCCAGTACGCCCGCCGGATGACCATCGAACAGCGGCTCGCCGAGATCATCCGCGCCTTCTGCGCCGACGCCCTCTCCAGCACCGTCAACCTCAACGTCGACCTGGACGTTATGCTCTGCGTCCTGGCCCAGGCCCTGATCGCCGCCCTGCGCGCCCGGCTGCCCGGCTACGCCGCCGTCACCCCCGACGTCATCCAGCGCCGCTTCCTGGAAACTCCCGGCCAGATCATCACCGACAGCAACACCATCACCGTCCGCCTCGAACGACGCGCCTACTCACCCGTCCTGCGCAAAGCCAGCCTCCCCGACACCACCATCCCCTGGTGGGGCAGCAGGACAGTACGCTACGAGATCACCTGACGTTGCGCCGAACCCCCTGCGTGGAAATCGGCGTTAGTGCAGATAACCGTCCCGGCTGAGCGGCGGGTCGCGCCCACGGCGGGCCTCGTCATCCGCGTCTCAGGTCGCGCCCGCCCGGCGCGCCATC
>DAHVAN010000200.1 GCA_027314595.1 Actinomycetota bacterium
GGTCAAGCGCGGGGACCTGAACGCGGTCCTGACCCGCACCGGACGCAGAAAAGGCCTGCGTATCGAGATCCCGGCCCCGCGAGACGGCCTGTTCTGATACAGACAATTAGCAGAGGAGCAGTGTGAACATGGGTCCAAGCACGCCTTGATGTCGGCCTCGAACACCCAGTGGTACTTCCGGGTGCCCGTGGACAGGTAGACAATCTCGGCGACCGCGTCCTGAGCCCGCCGCATCGGGCGGAAGCCGTAACTGACCGGCTTGAAGTCCGCCTCGAATACCGGCTCAAGCACCAGCTTCAGCGACGCTTGCACCAGCCGGTCCAACGCGGTAGGTATCCCCAGCCTCCGGAACTTCCCCGGCTGCCCGGCCTTGGGAATCAGACGCTCCCGGACCGGCAGCGGAGTGAACGCGCGGGACTTCACCAGCTCCCGCGCCTCCGCCAGGAAGGCCACCACGTCGGCGTACTCGGAGATGAACCGGGAACCACCCGGTCCACCCCCGCGGTGCGCGCGCCCTTGTTACCCCGCACCCGGTCCCACGCAACCGTGAGGAAGTCCGGGTGACAGACGAGGTTGAACAGGTCGTCAAACACGCGGCCGGGATCATCGGCCGCCCATCGGTGCAGCTTGGCCTGCATCCGCCGTACCCGCTGCTCAGCCGAGAAGAAATCCGGCCACGCCAGCGGCTCACCAGTATTCACCAGTGCCTCCAGTCATTGCAGTTGCCCCGCATGCGTGAACCCGCTGGACCCCTTCGCCATGTACGCGGCTTTCCCGCGCCCGGACTACTACGGGTCCTCCGCCCCGCCCGGGGCCGCCGGCGGACGACGCGCCTGCCCGCTGCGGCCTGCCCGGAAGGCAGGCCGCAGACGGGAAACCCCGGTACGGTTCCCACGTTCACCACGAACCGATCAGCGGGCTAGGTGCCCGGCTTTGCCCCAGCAGCCTCGCCACGGCTACGCCGCAGTCCTTCACCGTGGCCTCCCGGCCAGCGAGAATAACCAGCCCGGGAGTTCCCCGCCCCGCAATGGGAGGACGGGTACGCGCTGCAAACCAGCCCATATCCACCGGATTGGAGCTGGCGCGAGCCTTGTGGAGCTTTAGATCACCGGTTCCTCGCGTACACCTTCCCGCCTCGCTAGCCAGGCCCGCGCCGTCCGGTAGTACCGGCACGTCCTGTCGTTGTCGGGGCTGCTTCCCACCCTCCCCGGCGTCTCCCGGTTCAGGCTGCCCCCAGCTTCGCCGCCTTGCTGCGACAAGACGACGGTGGCGGTCTTTCACCTCCACTCGGTTACATGGCGCCTCGTGGCGCACCGTCTCTTCCTCCCACAGCCCGGCGTGGCGTTCCAGCGAGCGGCGCAGCAGCCGGTTGCGGTAATCATCTGACACCCCGGTGTAAATCGCAGTCGTCGAGGCATACCGGTGGCCGGCCTGCTCGGAGACGAACCGCTCGGGATAGTCGAACTCGACCAGGTGCGTGATATACGAGTGCCGCAGGCAGTGCAGGTCGAGCTCGGCGGGCAGGCCGGCCGCCGCCCGCGCCGCCGCGAACGCCGTGTCGGCCGTCCTGCCCGTGATGCGCCCCCTGCGCTCGGTGACCCACACCGCCGGGTGGGATCCCGGCGCCAGGCACGGGCGGACCTCCTCCACCCAGTGCCGCAGGACCTCGCTGATCCAGCCCATCTCCGGGACGGCCAGCACCGTGCGCCGCCGGGGCGGCCCGCCGCGCGACGCCTTGCCGCACCGCACGAACAGCCCGCCGAACCGGCCGAACTGCGCCACCTTGGGATTACGGCGGAAATCAGCCAGGTCAAGGCCGCACGCCTCGCCCCGGCGGAGCCCTTTTCCAGGGATCCGGCACCCGTTGCATGACGTCGCCTTGTCGGCGCGTTCTTGCTGGTAGCGCGGCGTTTCTCCGTGGGTGTCGTGCTCGTGGCTGGTAGATGTTCGGTTAGCCAGGCACGAGATCGGGGGGATCAGGGGATGCGGGCGTCTCCGGTGAGGCTGCCGTCCGGGCAGCGGTACTGGACGGTGCTGGATGATGATCTGCAGGTCGTGGCCGTCGCGGACGGGTTCCTGCGGTATCAGCGGTTCGGCCGCGACGGGGCGGAGTCCACGACGAAGGCGTACGCGCACGCGATCGCGCTGTTCCTGCGCTGGTGCGCGCAGACGGGCCGGTCCTGGCAGGCCGGGGTCGAGCAGTTCGCCTCGTTCATGACGTGGCTGGCCCATGCCGGGCCGTCGGCGTCGGCCGCTGACGCCGGCGGCGCTGTCCCGGGGATCGTGCTGGCCGGGCCCGGAGCCGCGCCGGCCCGGTCGGCGTCGCGGATCAACGGCGTGCTGACCGCCGTCCGCCAGATGGTGGTGCACGCGGTCTCCACCGGGCAGGGTCCGGCGGGCCTGGTGCCGCTGCTGTATGAGGTGGCCGATGACCGTGACCTGCCGGAGCAGGCCCGCGGCGAGGACGGCCGGATGGCGTGGCGGATACGTGCCCGGCACCGGCTGCGGGAACCGGAAACGGCGGTGGACCGTGCCAGCGACGAGGAGATCGTCGCGCTGCTGCGGGCGTGCCGGTCGGCGCGGGACCGGCTGATCGTGCTGCTGATGGCCCGGGCCGGGCTGCGCCGCGGCGAGGTGTGCGGACTGCGCCGCAGTGACGTGCACCTGCTGGCGGACTCGCGGCGGCTGGGCTGCGAGATCGCCCGGGCGCACCTGCACGTGATCCGCCGGGAGGACAACCCCAACGGGGCATGGGCCAAGTCCCGCCGGCAGCGGGCCGTGCCGCTGGACTTCCTGGTCGTGCAGGCCTTCGACACCTACGAGTTCGAGCGGATGCGGGTGCCGCGAGCACGGTCCAGCGATTTCGCGCTGGTCAACTTGTGCCGCGGCACGATCGGCGCGCCGATGCGCCCGGACGCGATCGGAGAGCTGCTCACAGCCCTGTCCCGCCGGGCCGGCCTGGAGGAACCGGTCAGCCCGCATCAGCTCCGCCATGCCTGCGGCAGCAATGCCGCCGACGCCGGTGTCGGCATCGATGTGGTCGCTGCCCTCCTCGGACACGCGGCGATCTCCTCTTCTCAGGTCTACGTCCATCCTGATGCCTCCCGGCTGCGCGCCGCAGTGGACGCGGTGCCCAGCCCTCGCGAGCGCGAAGGCGGCAGCCGGTGACCGCCACGGCACGGGCCACGGTCCCCGCCGCAGCGCGCCCGGACGCCGGGGCATCCGCCGAGTTCCCGCATGTGCTGGACGGCGTCGTCCTGGACGGCGCAGCCGCCCGCCTGGCCGGGATGCTCGACCGCGCGCTGCTGGACGAGGCGGGATGGGACCCGGGGAAGCGGATCCTGTTCCTGCCCGCGGGCCACCGGCTGCTGGGCCGCGAGGTCTGCCGGGCCGGGCAGTGCAGCGGAACCGTCCACAACGACTGTCCCGGCGTTTGCTACCGGTGTTTCACCCGTCTGCAGCGGCTGGGAATGAGCGCCGCCGGCATCGCTGCCGCCGAGTACCTGCCCGCGGCACCCGTGCCCGCCGAGGACTGCGCGGTGCCCGGATGCTGGTGCAAGCCGACAGTCCGGGAAGCGGTGATGTGCGAGCCGCACGCCGCCCAGTTCCGCGGCAGGCGGACACCTGTCCCGCTGGAGCAGTTCCTCACCGGCCGGCGGGTGCGGCCGCTGCCGCCCCTTCCAGGGTGCCTGGTGCTGGCGTGCACCCGCGCGGCCGACGGCGCTGCCGGCTACTGCAATACCCACTACCAGCGGTGGCGCGTGATCCAGCGGAGCAGCCCCGGCACCGATGAGCAGTCGTGGCGGGGCACCGAACCGGGGGTGGCCGAGCCGGGACAGGTGAACCTGCGGGCGCTGCCGGCCCTGGTCGTGGTGGAAGTGCTGGCCGGGCTGCAGACCCGCCTCCGCGGCGGGCTCCGGCTGACCGATGTGGTACTGCGGGCGGTCGGCGACACCCTCCGCCGCCAGCAGGCCGCCTCGGTCCACGAGTGCGACGCGGACCTGGCCCCGGGCAAGCGTGCCCGGTCGGTGCTGCGCGCCTTCGCCCGCGATGCCCGCCGGGCGCTGGCCGACCCCGGCGCCGAGCAGGGCAAGGACATCTGGGACCTGGCGGTCTTCGGCCACCCCGGCGCCTTGTCGTTCACCAGGATCACCCAGCCGTGGCTGGCTGCCGCGGCCAAGCGGTGGGCAGCCGAGCAGCTGCCCCGCCACCGCGGCAGCGGCGCCGCCCGGGTCCAGGCGAAGGTCAACAACCTCGGCCTGCTGTCGCAGCACCTGAACGGCAGGCCCGACCACGGGTCCGACCCGGCCGCGCTGAGCCGCGGCGACGTGGAGGCATTCCTCAACCGGGTCGCCTACCTGGAGGCAGACGGCCAGATCAGCCGCTACCGGCGGAACATGATCTGCCGAGACGTGCGGGCGGTACTGGCCGGGATCCGCAGCCTGGGCCTGGCCCGGGCCGGACAGGCCGCGGCCGGGCTGGCCGGCGACGTCGCCATCGGACGCGCCGACATCCCCGCCGACCCCCAGCGAGGCGAACCCGGCCGCGACCTGCCGCCGGAGATCATGACAGTCCTGTGCGCCAGCCTGCACACCCTCGAGCCCGCCGAGGTCAGGGCCGCCACCCAGATCGGGATCGACACCGGGCGCAGGCCCGAGGACATCCTCGGCCTCCCGCTGGACTGCCTGGCCCGCGACAAGGACGGCGGCGCAGTACTCGTCTACGACAACGTCAAAGCTGACCGGCTCGGCCGACGGCTGCCAATCAGCGCCGCGACCGCCGAGGTGATCACCAGCCAGCAGCAGCGAGTCCGGCAACGGTTCCCGCACGCGCCGGCCGCGAAGCTCAGGCTGCTGCCCACCAGCTACCGCAACCCCGACGGGACCAAGCCGATCAGCAGATCGACACTGGAAGCCCGTCACCGCGACTGGGTCAGCACCCTGCCAGACCTGCACACCCGCGACGGACTCGCGTTCGACACCGCCAAGATCGTGCCGTATGCCTACCGCCACAGCTACGCCCAAAGGCACGCTGACGCCGGCGTCCCCATCGACGTGCTGGCCGAGCTCCTCGACCACCGAAGCTACTCGGTGACCCGCTCCTACTACCGCATCGGCGAAGACCGCCGCCGCGACGCCGTCGACAAGGTCACCACGCTCAGCTTCGACCGGCACGGCAACCGGATCTGGCGCGACGCCCGCGCCCTCCTGGACTCCGAACGGGCCCGCCACGCGGTCGGGGAAGTCGCCGTCCCCTACGGCACCTGCACCGAGCCCTCCAACGTCCAGGCCGGCGGCGGCGCCTGCCCGATCCGGTTCCGCTGCGCCGGATGCGATCACTTCCGCACCAACGTCGCCTTCCTGCCCGACCTGCAGGCCTACCTCCAAGACCTGCTCCGCACCCGGGAACGACTGACCGCCGCCATCAGCGGCGTCGACGAATGGGCCCGGGCCGACGCCACCCCCGCCGAGGAGGAGATCTCCCGCATCCGGCACCTGATCGCCCAGGTCAAGGGCGACATCGCCGACCTCGGCGACGCCGAGCGCGCCCAGATCGACGAAGCCGTCGCGGTGGTGCGCCGTCACCGCGCCGCCCACGCCGTCCCCCTCGGCTTGCCCGCCCTCCGCGCCGGCGCACCCGTCCCGCTCACCGCACCCGCCGCGACCCCGGAGGCCACCACATGAATACCGCCAGGTCCCAGCCCATGCTCGAAGGCCGCCAGGCCGACTCCCTCCGCCGCCGCCAGCGCGTCACCGCCGCACTCGACCGTGCCGCCGCAGAAGGCACCGAGATCAGCGCCGCCGGCATCGCCCGCGCCGCCGGAGTCGACAGGACGTTCATCTACCGGCACCGCGACCTGCTGGAGAAGATCCACGCCCTTCAAACCGAACCACCCTCCGGTGACAGCGCCGGCCCCGCTGTCACCCGGGCCTCGCTGCAAGCCGGCCTCCTCGCAGCGCACGAACGTGCCATCCGGCTCAGCACCCGCATCCACCACCTGGAAAAACGCCTCTCCGAAGCCCTCGGCGACCATGCCTGGCGCGAGTCCGGGCTCGGCGCCCCCGCCGACATCGACGCCCTCAGCCAGAAAATCACTCACCTGGAACAGCAGGTCCTCGACCTGAAGCTCCAGCTCGAGGAACGCAACGAAGACCTCGCGGCCGCCCGGGCCGCCAGCAGAGAGCTCATGACCCAGCTCAACCACCCAGGCCGATCCCGGTGACACGCCCAGCCAGGTCGTTGCACCACACCTGTTGCAGCAGGTAATGTCTCATCTAACAGCCTCTGAGCTGCACAAACGCGAGAAACTCAGCCTCCAGCACACACGCGGCCCCTGGAGAACATGCCGAACGCGTAAACCGTCTTCAGCAGCGCCGCGTCCCGCATCCCGGTCAGCACCCCCTTCCGCCCCCGCCCCCGGATCTCCTCCACCCGGGCATCCGCCGCGTCGAACAGGGCCTGGACCTCCTCATAGGTAAAGGGACGCCGCCCCGGCTGGCCCTCGAAGTCACTGGCGTGCACGACCGTGTTGCCCTCATGGAAGATCTGCTGGGGCACCTCCCCGAAACGCTCCCCGCACACCGCCGGCCAGCCGTAACGCGGGTCCGTCACGTACTCCATGAACAAGGCGAGCGCCCCCTCATAGCCACGCGCCGTCGACACCACGACCGGGTGCCCCCGCCCCGGCGACCGCAGATGGCAGATGAACGCCTCGCCGTCGGCCGGCTGCCACTGCCACGGGTACTGCCCCGTGAACCCGGCCAGCCGCCGCACCATCGCCACCCGCGGCCCCACCGTCCCCCCGTCACTGAGGAACCGGGTCCGCTGCTGACGCTCCCAGCCCGCCAGCATCGCCTCGAACACCGCCGGCGCCGGGTCGAGATAGGCCACCCCCGCAGCCATCTCCCGGGCTGCCGAACCAGGCACATCAGCCGTTCCGGCCACGCACACCTCCGTTGCATCAGGTGCAACATTGTTGCGGCAATACGGCAATGGCGCAGCCCACCTGGGAAAATACCCGGGCACCAGCTGTCCTGTCTCGTTCGTGTTGAGGCAGTCTCGTACGCGTGAGGCATCCGTCTCTTTGCCTCAAATTGATGAGACGGATGTCCCGCTGACCTGCAGCGACTCCGGCAGCGCCTCGCTGACTTGCCTGATGATCAGCGGGACGATCGATGCTCCTGGCTGTCTCACGTACCTGAGGCACCGCAGGTCAGCGCCTCGCTCGTGCCTCATCTTTAGCGGGACCGGACACCAGCGGCCAGCACCGCCCCGGACACCCTCTCCACCAGGCACTATCTACTCCAGGCCGCCAAATCCCGTGTTGCATCTAATGCAACTTGGCTTAGAGCTCGAACCAGGTCACAGTCCGCACGCCGCGCCGCCGCCACCCCCACCGCGCGGACAGCCCGGCCACGAGCCCGAGCCCCCGGCCGTCTTCCGCGTCCTCGCCGGCCGGGCGCAGCTGCGGCTCCCCAGGGCCGCTGCGATCGGCGACCTCCACCCGGACAGCGCCGACGCGGGCCGTCACCGTGACCGTGACCGTCTCCCCGGGAACGCCCGAGCCGCTGTGCCGGAGGCTATTGGCGAAAAGCTCGCTCGCGAGGAGCATAGCGTCATCGCCGCAAGGGTGCCCCGGGCCGAGGACCGCGCCCACGAACGAGCGGACAACCCGTGCCCGCTCCACCAGCCCGGCAACCTTCACGCTCTCGCGAACCGTCGCCCCAGTCATCAGCGCACCGCCTTCCCGCCCGCCCGGGACGACCCGCAGGAACCGGATGGGCGCACGGGAATCGACGCTCACCTCAGCCGCCATCGTCAAGCCGAATACGCACCGTCAATGGCTGCCCGCAGGAAGGCAGCCAGGTACACCTGCCTGCCCCGCGCGCTGCCGGCGAAGACCGGGCCAGCCCGGAAGGAAGCAGAATCACCGAGCGGCAAACCCGCCGGCCGACGCATTTCCCATCACCGGGAGAAATGTTTACGTGTCATTCCATTTCATAATTCCAATGACATATACTGCGACATCAAATACCGGGCAAAAACGGGAAACGGAGAATGCAATGGCCCAGAAGGTAAGCGTGCTCATCGTCGATGACATCGACGGAAGCGACGCACACGAGACAATCAAATTCGGCCTCGACGGCACTCATTACGAGATCGACTTGAACAGCGATCACGCCGAGGAGCTGCGGGGGCAGCTGTCGCGCTACATCAAGGCGGCCCGCAAGGTAACGGGGTCCGCCGGCCGGCCGGCCCGGGGCCGCAGGGGCAGTGAAAGCGACGCAAGGAACAAGGAGATCCGCGACTGGGCCAGGGAGCAAAACCTGGCTGTAAACGACCGCGGCCGCATCCCGGCCGGCATCGTGGCGCAGTTCGAGGCTGCAAACGGCAAGTAGGCCACCCCTGCATACCGCGAGAAGAAAACCCGGACGGCGAGCTGAATTCTGGCATCACCGTCCGGGTTCCGCTTTTGGCAAGGCTGGACACCGGGCCAGGATTGCGAACATCAGCCACTCCGCACGGCAACCGCGCCAAGCCTGGTGATGTCTAATGCTCACCGGGAACCCAGCCTCCGACGAGGCGCAAGTCCCCGGTCAGCTGCCGCTGCAGGCGGCACGCCGGCTCACCGTCGTGAGGACCCTCGCAGGGGCAGGCCCAGGTGCCGTCGCCGATAAGCTCGATGGTCCGCACGAGCGCCTTCCGTGCCCGCACCAGGTGCTGCCCGCCGAACCGGAACTCGCCGGCGCCCTTTGCGGCGCTCATCGCGCCCCCGAGACCGACCAGGGCATCAGCACCGTCTGCGGTTATCCCGAGGGCGTCGGCCTGATGGCCCTCGACGTGCTCGGCTGCGAGCTTGACGGCCATGCCGAGGGCAGCCACGATACGGCCCGCGTCCGAGGTCAGGATGACAACGGGCTCTGCCGCCTCGGCTGCATCGTCGTACTCCCCGGCCAGGGAACCTAGCTGCTGGGCGAGCAGTTCAAGGTTGTCCTCCGACACGTAACCAAGGGCCGTGCGCGGAGTCACCCCCAGCTGGGCTGCAATCGCCGTTACCCGGCCGGCCAGCAGGTCCTCGGCTTCACCTCCTACCAGCGTCGCCCCCTCCCGCCCGGCTCGCTCCCGCAGGAGCGCAGCCAGCTCACGGAACCGCTTGCTGTTACGGATGTCGCCTGCCACGTCCCCATCCTCCCGCCTTACGGCCCCTGAAGCACGCCCTATCGCGGCTCGCAGTCCCTGGATGCCGACGGCGCGGTCAGGACCAGCTGACCAGGTACGCCGCCAGCAGGATTACCGAGCGTGTCGGCACCTTCCGGCGGCCCCGATCGCAGCCGACACGGCGCGTCGCGGCGGACGGCTATACCTTTACCGGCGGTGGTCCTGCGGCGGTCCGGGGTATTGGTCTAGACCTTTCCGCACCGATGTTTGCTCCGTGTTTGCTCGGACGCCCCGGTACGGGCCGGCAGGACGCGGTACTCACGTCACTTTGCCTCGCCGGGTTGCGGTACAGCTCCGCATGTCATAGCATTCATGTGACGCAGGTTGTTGCTGGTGTGCGCACTCTTAATCCGCGGGTTCGGGGTTCAAGTCCCTGGCGGCGCACCCGGTCTGACCTGGTCGTATAACCTCTGGTTATACGACCTTTGTCATCGTGGGGCATGGATGGGGCATTCCTGGGTCACGCGCGAGCGCCCCGCCTGGTGACGGCGCGCCCGCGTGATTAGCCGGGAATTCCTCTGTAGCAGCCTGTTGAGCTGCGGGAACTCACATCTGGCAGTAGCCGGAGGCGGTGACGGCGGCGGGGATGTGGGTCACAGCCGCCCTGCCGAGCCTGGTCCCGGGGATCGTCTTGGCCGCCTTCATGATCATGTCGGCGGTGGCCTGGGCGGCGCGATGGGCGGTCTCGGGCAGGACGGAAGTGTAGGTGTCGGCGGTGGTGACGATGCTGGAGTGACCGAGCATCTGCTGGATGACCTTCAAGTCGGTATGGGAGGCCAGGGCCAGGGTGGCGGCGCCGTGGCGCAGGTCGTGCAGCCGGATCGGCGGCAGTCCGAACTCCCTGACCAGGGTGTTGAACCGGTGGGTGAGGTACTCGGGCCGGATCGGCCGCCCGTCGGCGTAGGTGAACATCGCCCGGCCCTTGCGCCAGCCGGGCCCGGTACGGGCGCGGGAGTCGGGGTGGCGCTGTTCGGTGAACTGGTGCTTCAGCAGCTCGACGGCCTGCTTGACCGCCTGGTCCACGAGTCTGCGGGTGCCGTCCTCGTCCAAGGCGATGGTCCGCACACTCGCGCGGCTCTTCGGCGGCCCGCAGTACAGCTCCCCTGGCAGTGCGATGATCTGCCGGGTGACGGTCAGCTCGCGGGCCTCGGAGTCGAGGTCGTCGCGGTCCAGGGCGGCGGCCTCGCCCCGGCGCAGCCCGCGCAGCGCGATCAGCCACCACAAAGCGGCGAGCCGGTCGTTTTCCACCCCGGTCAGGAACGTGATGAGCTGGCGCAGCGTCCAGACGGCGACCGGCGGGCGGATGCCGTCGCGCCGCCAGGCCTGGACGCGCTCGTCGGTCCAGATGACCGGATACGGTCGGACCGGCTTGTCAAGGCGGACCTGGGCGAGCGGGTTGCTGGTGATGAGGCCCTCGCGGACGGCGGCGTTCAGTGCCGACCGCAGCGTGGCCCGGATCCGGTCGACGGTGGAGGCCGCGATCAGCGTTCCTTTCTTGGTGCGCTGGCGGGCGAGGATGCTGAAGCAGGCCTGCAGCCGCTTGCCGGTGAGGTCGGCGAGGGTGATGCGGCCGATGCTGGGGATGAGGTAGCGGTCGACGTGGTCGCGGTAGCCGTGCAGGGTGGACGGGCGCAGGTGCGGTTCCGCTTGTGCCAGCCAGTAGCGCAGCCACCGCGCCACCGTCCACGCGCCCGCCGCTGCCTCGTCGGCCGGGCCGTCGAGGATCGCCTGCCTGGCGGCGATCGCGTCTTCCCGGGCGGCGAACCCGCCGCGCCGGTAGCGGGCCTTCCGGCCGCCGACGGTGGTGACCTGCACGGCGTAGTACCAGCTGCCGTGCCCGGGCTCGGCCAGGCGCGGGCAGCGGCCCGCGAACTGACGGCTAGTCGCCTCGTCGGTGCAGCCGCACCGCTTGAACACGATGTCCTGCTTGGTGTTCATGACGTTCCTCCAGGTAAGAGAGATGACACTTTCACCTGGACGTTGACCTGCTCCCACCAGCGGAAACCCGACCTGCGCGCCGTGACCGGCCGTCGGCTGGCCTGGCTGCCAGGTGCAGCCCAGCAAATGGCCGGTCCGTGACTCCCCATCGGATGGGCATCCAATGCCCGGCCATACTGGACCAATGGTCTAGACCTTCGCGGCAAACACCAGGATCACCTGGAGTCACGGCTGCAGTTTTCGTCACGCAACGTGACATTCACTGGTATACGTCGCTCGTGTGATGTTGTCCTTGCCGAAAATTACATCCGTGCAGCTCATGCTGCATGTTGGTACTCGTGGAGCAGTCCGCCGAGCCGGTCGCGTCGTCGTATGCGGAGGCTCGCGATCTGGGCAGGTGCCGCGAGTGGCGCTGGCAGCGGGCGGAGCGGCCAGGCGTTGGCGATGCCCTGGTGGGGCCGGTGCGCGTTGTAGAACTGCTCGAACTCCCGAAAGGCACGGATGAGGTGGGGCTGTTCCAGATCAGGGTGCGGTCCAGCAGCTCGCGGCGGCAGGTAGGTCTGCACCCAGCGCCCCATGACCGAGTTCATTCTCGGCATCCGGACCCCGGTCAGGACGGTTTCGATGCCCGCGTCGGCGAGGACAGCGCCGAACGCGCCCGGGTACTTCCCGTCGCGGTCCCTGATCAGGTACCGGGCCCGGCATCCGGCGTCCTCTAGGTCCATGACGACGTTCCTGGCGGCCTGGGCTACCCAGGCCGCGGTCGGGTGGGCGGTGGCGCCGAGGATCCTGATCCGGCGGCTGGCGTGCTCGATCACGGCCAGCACGTGCAGGCACTCCCCGGACAGGGTGACGGCTTCGAAGAAGTCGCAGGCCAGCAATGCCCTGGCCTGGAATCGCGGGAAGGCAGCCCAGGTGGCGGAGCTGCGCTCGGGCGCCGGGTCGATCCTGGCGTCGCGCAGGATCTCCCAGACGGTCGACGCGGCGATCTTCACCCCGAGGACCAGCAGCTCGCCGTGGATCCGGCGGTATCCCCACCCAGGGTTCTCGCGGGCCAGCCGCACCACCAGGGCACGGACCGAGCGCACGGTCCGCGGCCGTCCGGGGTGCCGCAGCCGGGAACGGCGAGCGTGCCGCCGCGCGATGAGGTCACGGTGCCAGCGGAGCACGGTATCCGGGCGCACCACCAAGTGCATTCGCTTGAGCAGGTCCCCCGGGAGCCGGTGCAGCAGAGCCGCCAGCAGCGCACGGTCAGCCCAGCTGAACCGCACCTTGCTGGAGCCGAGCTGCCGCTGCAGGACCAGGACCTGGTGGCGCAGCGCGAGGATCTCCGCGTCCTTGTCCCGGCCCCTCGCCGGCAGCAGCCGCAGCACCGCGAACACATTCGTCAGGCCGAGATAGGCCAGTCGCAGCAGCACGGTCCATCACCATGCCACAGCGTTCCCCGCCGGGTAAGCATCCCGCCGACCGCTACTGCGAACGGCGTCAGTGCTGCCCGCCCAACAGCTCCAACCAGCGTGGATGAGGTTTTCGGCAGGAGCACATCTTGGTGGCCTCAGCCCAGTAGCCCCAGGCGAGGGACACCGCGGCCTCGCCGGCGGTGCGGCGTCGGGTGGCGAGGACATCAAGGTAACAGTTCGCTGCCGCGTAGTTTCCCTGCCCGGGGGTGCCGAGGACTCCCGCCCGGAGGAGAACAACACGAACGCCGCCAGCCCCAGTCCCCGGGTCAGCTCGTCCAGGTGCGAGGCCGCGTCCGCCTTCGGGCGCAGCACCGTCTCCAGCCGCTCAGGGGTAAGGCCGCCGAGGACCGCGTCATCAAGCACGCCGGCGGTGTGGATCACCCCGCTCAACGGCCCCGGAACCCCGGCCAGCAGCGCCTCGGCCTGTTCCCGGTCGGCCACGTCACAGGCCACGATCTCGACCCGGGCGCCGGCGGCCTCCAGTTCATCGAATTCGTGACTGTGCGGTGCCGTCACGTCGGGAAGCGAGGGCCCGGGCGAACAGCCAGGTCAGCCTGGCCGAGAAGTCCCGGGCGCGCCAGACCGCACGCAGGCGCGCGGCCGGGGGGCCGTCGAGGGGACGGGTT
>DAHVAN010000205.1 GCA_027314595.1 Actinomycetota bacterium
GTGGATCGGTTGTGACCCCCCGGGGTCACAACCGATCCACTGTCTTGTCCGTGGGCAGAGGCGGGCCCCGGGGTGGCTAGAGGGTGACGCCGGCCGCGCGGAGTTCGCCGGTGACGGGGTTGACTAGCAGCGACAGGACGATCGTGGCGTGCTCGCCGGGCAGTTCCACGCTCACCGACGCGGTGCCGTCGCCTGCCCGGCAGGCGCCGACGGTCACCGGGCCGGTCCAGGCCGCGGCCACCCGGAGGCGGCGGGCTAGCAGGCCGGCGTCGGCGCCCGGCGCGGCGGCGACGGCGATCGACGCGGGCCAGCCTCCCGCGCCGGCGTTCATCCAGGCGACGACCGACTCAAGGACCTGATCGAGCGGCGATCCGGCGGCGGGCGGGACGGCGAGCGTGAGCGACTGGACCCGCGGCGGGCACTGCGGGCTGAGCTGGATCTGGGCCGCGATCGTGCCCCTGTCCCCCGTCAGCCACCAGCGGCAGTGCGCGGGGGTGTCCGACTCCGCGGGCCTGGTGTCCGAGGGCGCGAAGGGACCGATGCGCTCCCGGATCATGTCGATGGCCTGCCGCCGCTCCGGGTACGGCCTGTCCAGCGCGACGTTATCGGTGAACAGGGCGTGCGCGGCCGCGTCGTCCCAGTCGCGCAGCAGCCGGTTCACCGCGTCGCGCGCGTCCAGCGTCTGCGGCCATGGCGCTCCTGAGGACGTGGCGGCGGACGGTGACGCGGGCGCCAGGGCCACGTGGTAGGCGGCCGAACGCGGCAGCAGCGCGTCGAGGACAAGGCCGGTAAGCATCGACATCGCCGCGTACGTGGCGTTCCCGAGCGCGATCACGCCAAGGCCGGTCGCCGGGTGCCAGCGCATGTTGCTGCCGAACCCCGGGTAGCCGCCGCTATGGCTCACCACCCGTCCCGCGGCCGGGTCCTCGTCCGCGAACAGCCCGAACCCGTAGTACGCGGGGGCGGCCGGCCCGCCGCCCGGCAGCCGGTCAGGCGCGCGCCAGCCGGTGACCGCCTGGGGCAGCTGCATCTCTCGCCGCGACGCCCGCCGCAGCGGGTGTGCCGCGTCCTCCGCCATCGGCGGGAACGCCGAGGCGAACCCGGCGACCCATCGCGCCAGGTCGGCGAGGCAGCTGAAGACGCCGCCCATCGGCGCGAACGCGCCGTACGGGTCGAACGGCACCTCCTCCCAGCCGTCCGCCCCCCGGCGGTAGCCATGCGCGAGGGCGGCGGGGTCGAACTCCGCCGCCGCGAACCCGGTCCGGGTCAGGCGCAGCGGCGCGAGCAGCCGGGACCTGACGAAGCCGGAGTACTCGATCCCGGAAGCCGCCGCGATGACCAGGCCCAGGATCGCGTATCCCAGGTTGGAGTACTCGAACCGGGTGCCCGGGGCCCAGTTGGCGCTCACCCCGCCCGCGAGCAGCGCGCCGAACTCGTCGGACGGCAGCCCCTGCTGCCGGTCCCCCCACGGGTCGTCGGTGGGGAATCCCGCGCTCATCGTCAGCAGGTGCCTGATCGTCACGCGGTCGGAATCGGGGGTGACGGGCGGCCAGCCGGACAGTTCGGGCACGTACTTCTCCGCTGGGTCGTCCAGCGCGAGCAGCCCCTCGTCGCGCAGCAGCAGCACGGCCGACGCGGTGAAGCTCTTCGACATGGACGCGATACGGAACACCGTGCCCGCGTCAGGCGGCGGCCCGCCGAGCGCCCGCTCGCCGAACCCGGCGGCGTGCACAAGGGCGCCGTCCCGCACGATGCCGTAGGCGATGGCAGGCTGCCCGCCGCGATCGAAGTAGTCGCTGACCATGGCGTCGGCGGCGGAGAAGTCACTGCACATCCGATTAGTCTGCCATGCCCCTGGCGTGCGATTATCGAAGTGTCCGGGTACGCCGCAGGGGCGCCTCGAGACTTTGGAGGTTTCGACCATGTCCTCGCAGAACGAACCGCTGTACGGCGGACGCCGCGAAACCCGGGTGACCGTACGAGACATCGCCGCCGCGAAGGCGCGGGGCGAGAAGTGGCCGATGCTCACCGCCTACGACGCGCTCACCGCCGCCATCTTCGACGAGGCCGGAATCCCGGTGCTCCTGGTCGGGGACTCGGCGGGCATGGTGGTCTTCGGTTACGACACCACGATCCCGGTCACCGTCGACGACCTGATCCCGCTCACCGCCGCCGTCGTCCGCGGCACGAAGCGGGCCATGGTGGTCGCGGACCTGCCGTTCGGCTCCTACCAGGCTTCCCCGCGCGTGGCGCTGCAGACCGCGGCCCGGTTCATGAAGGAGGCAGGCGCGCACGCGGTCAAGCTCGAGGGCGGCATGCGGGTCGCGCACCACGTGGAGGAACTCGCCGCCGCCGGCGTCCCCGTGATGGGGCACCTGGGGCTCACCCCGCAGTCGGTGCACGCGTTCGGCGGCTTCCGGGTGCAGGGCCGGGGCGAGGAGGGCGAGCGACTGTTGCGCGACGCCAAGGCGCTGGAGGCGGCCGGCGCGTTCGCGGTCGTGCTCGAGGGGATCCCTTCGGCGCTCGGCGCGCGGATCACCGAGTCGCTGCACGTCCCCACCATCGGGATCGGCGCCGGCCCCGGCTGCGACGCGCAGGTCCTGGTCTGGCAGGACATGGCCGGCCTGTCGCCGCGCGCGCCGAAGTTCGCCAAGCGGTACGCCGACGTCGCCGCCACGCTCCGCGCCGCCGCGACCGAGTTCGCCGCCGAAGTGACGGCGGGCGCCTTCCCGGCCGAGGAGTACTCCTACCGCTGATCGCGCCGGCCCGGGGGGGCGGCCCCCGGGCCGGCGCATGATGACACGTCAGCTGGCTACCGCCCGCAGTTGCGGCAGGACCTCCTTGCCGATCATCTCTATCGCCGCCATCGGGTCATCGGACATGACCTGGATGGAGACGATGTCCGCGCCGACATCGGTGACCAGCGGCCGGTAGGCCTCGACGAGGCCGGCCGCGTCCGGGACGACGGCGAAGCTGGCGAGCACCTCCTGGGGGTCCATCTCGTCCGCCTTGATCCGCAGTTCGGCGGGGTCGGTGGCCTCGAGCCGCCCGGGGGCGCGCAGGCCGCGCATGGACGACAGCGCGCTCCAGGCCTGCGACGGGCCGCTGGCGAGCACGGTCCACCGGGTGGCGAGCACGCGATGCTCCGCGCCGCGCTCCGTGGCCGCCCGGCGGTACGGCTCGATGACCTTCGCGACCGTGTCGGCGGGGTGCTTGACGCTGGTGATCAGGCCGTCGGCGTACCTGCCTGCGAAGTCCGCCGACTTGGGGCCGCCGGCCGCCATCAGCACGGGCAGGTCCCCCTCCGGCGGCGAGTACAGCTTGGCGGTCCGCGTCGTGTAGTGCTCGCCCTGGAAGGTCAGCTTCTCGCCGGCGAACATCCGGTGCATGATCTCCAGCGCCTCCTCCATGCGGGCCTGGCGCTCGGCGTAGCCGGGGAACGGGTAGCCGAGCGGGCGCTCGTTGAGCGCCTCGCCGGTGCCGACGCCGAGGAGCAGCCTGCCGCCCGACAGCCGGTCGGTCGTCGCGGCCATCTGCGCGACGAGCGCGGGGTGGTAGTGGAACAGCGGGCAGGTGACCGCGGTGCCGAGCAGGACACTGCTCGTGCGGGCCGCCACGGCGCCGAGCCAGGACCAGACGAACCCCGCCGCGGACGTGTCGTCCACCCAGGGGTGAAAGTGGTCCGACCCGAGGACCACGTCGAACCCGGCATCCTCGGCGGCCACTGCCTGCTGCACCAAATCTTCGGGCTGGTAGGACTCGTGGCTGCACAGCCAGGCGAACTTCATCGTGCCTCCTGAGGATACTCGGCTCTCGGTGTAGATCCTCTCACCCGCGATGTGCTGCGATTTCTGCACCCACGATGCACCATGGATAGATGGACGCGGACCAGGTCGCTACGCTGCGCACACTGCTGGCACGAACCGGCTGGCTTGAGCAGATCCGGGTGTTCGGGCGGGCGCTGCGGGTTTCGACGAGGTCGGCCGGCGGGCTGCTCGTGGTGGGGACGCCCACGTCCGAGCCGTGGCACCTGACCGCGCACCTGGACGATGAGTCGCGGCTGGCCGCGATCCCCGAGCTGATGCCGACCCTGGTGCGGTGGGCGCCGCCGCCGGGCGCGCCGCCGCACCTTTCCGTGGGGCTGTCGCGGCTGGAGGCCGCGCGGCGCGGCGAGACGCTGTTCGTCGTTTCCGAGGAAACCGCGCCGGCGCCGCTCCTCGAGCGGGTCAACGACGCCAGGCACGTGGGGGCGACGATCCTGGCGCTTGACAGCGGTGACCCCGAGCTCGACGCGCTGGCGCACGAGTCGCTGGCAGTGCCGAGCCGGCCGGAGGCAGACGGCCCGGGACGCGCGGGCGGCGCGGCGGGGTCCGCGGCGCCGGCCCCGGGGCGCGCGGGCGGATTCGACGAGGCGGAATGGGCCCGGCGCGCGGGGCTGATCACGTTCGACGCGACGGAGCACCTGGTCTCCGCGGCGGCGGGCGACCGCGACGCCGCGGGTTCGCGTTCCGCGGGGGGCGCGAGGGGCAAGCGCGGCCTGCGGGACCGTCTGGCGCGCCTGCTGGACACCGTCAGCGGCCCGACCGCCTAGCCGCGCAGACGACCTGATGCGGGCCGGCTGCGCAGGCAGCCGGGACTATCCGGGCCGGTTGCGCGTCCGCCCCGGGTGCGCCCCCGGCGAGTTCTGGGCCAGGCGCGCATCTGGCCCGACTGGCATCGGCCCGACTGGCATCGGCGTCAGGGGGCGCGCTGGTCGGGGCGGGGGGCGGTCAGGCGTCCAGGGTCAGCACCATGGTGGGACGCTCGATGACGTGATCGTCGCGGAGCGGGCGGACGGCGGTGCCGATGGCGAAGAACTCGGTGGTGTGCGAGCCCCAGGTGTGGCTGTGCTGCCTGAGCTGGACCCCGACGATGCCCTCGGCGTGCAGTTCCTCGGCTTCGACCTGCATGCGGGACATCGCCAGCTCGCGGGCGTCGTACAGGGCCTGGGTGAACTGCTCGATCTCGACGTTCCTGCCGATGTTGCCGATCTTGGACCCCACCCGCTGGTGCGCGATGTGGTACACGCACGACCCCATCACCATGCCAAGCGGCGCGTAACCGGCCCGGATCAGCGTCCAGAAGTCCTGGCCGGACAGGTCGGAGGTGAACGGCTGGTTCTTGTTGTTGCGCCAGTTGCTGACGCCGCCGCCGCCCGCGCCGGGCTCGGCCTTGACCGCCGTGCCGACCGCGATGAACTCGGCGATGTCCGCGCCGAACTCCTTCATCTCCACGTCGAGCCGCACGCCGACGATCCCGTCCGCGTGCAGCGCGTCGGCCTCGGCCTCCATCCGGCTCATGGCGAGCTCGCGGGCGTGGTACATGGCCTGCGAAAGGACGTCGAGCTCCTGGTTGCGCCCCCAGCGCCCGACCTGCAGCCCCACGTGGTAGATCGAAGAGCCGAGCACGAGCCCGAGCGGCCGGAACCCGGCCTCCCGCACCAGCAGGAACTCGTTCACCGACAGGTCGGAGGTGAAGATCGACCCCGCCTTGCCCGGCTGCAGCTCGGAGAGCCGCTTAATCGCGTCCTGCGGGACGCCGGCCACGCCCAAGTCGGTGGTCTGCTGGTCCGTCATGACGTCCTCATCAGTTCTGCTACGTAGGTGACCCGGAACATTACGTGAGCCTGTTGGCCCCGATGTTGACCCGCGCGGCCTGCCGGCGTTGCGGGTCGAGAGACATGATGGTCAGGGAGGAAGCCCCGGACCGTTCGGCGTGAGCGGAGAAGCGGACGATCGCGGTGCCGATGTTGACCGCCTCGACGATGTGGTCGCGGCGGCCTTCCTGCGCCGGGCACTCGCGCTCCCGCACGTGCATGTCCATGCCGGCGACCACGACCCCCTCGGCGCCGAGCCGCTTCACGTCGGCCTTGAGCTGTGTCCGGGCGTCGTGCCGCGCGTCGTTGACCAGCTCGGTGAAGCCGGCGACTTCGGCGTTGCCCGCGCCCCAGCGGGTCTGGCCGACCGTCCTCCAGTCGTCGTGCCTGGCGGAGATCGAGATGCCGAGCACCAGGCCGGCCGGCATCCAGCCCTTCATGACCAGCTTCGCGAAGTCCTGGCCGGACAGGTCCGAGGTGAACGGGTGAGTCAGGGCGCGGGCTCCGGGCGCCCGGATCGCGGTGCCGATCGCCTTGAACTCCAGGCCGCCCGCCGGGAACGGGCCGATCGCCAGCCGGACGCCGACGACGCCGTGCCCGCCGAGTTCGGTGCACTCGGTGACCATACGGCCGATGGCGGTCCGCCGCGCCTCGTACATCGTGTTCACCAGCGGCGCGAACGACCCGTAGCCGCCGCGGCTCGACACCTGGGTCCGCGCGGGCGGTCCCCATGTGGACGCGCCGTACCCGTAGCTGCCCCACGCGCCCGGGCAGCCGTAGCCGCCCGCGTATCCGATGTTGTAGACCGCCGCGCCGAGGACCTGGCCGACCGTCTCGAAGCCGACGGACCGGATCGCGGCGAACTCGTCCGGGGTGACCGCCGAGCCCCAGGTGCCGCTGCGCCGGATCTCGGCCATCCTGGCTTCGGCGACCGGGGGCAGATCGTTGCTCACGGCATCTAGCCTAGCCCCGGATGCGGCCTTTCGCGCCGCCGGTCACCGGCCCGCGCCGGCTACTCCCGGGCGTCCCACTCCTCGTTCCGCTCCCTGACCTTCTCCAGGGCGTGGCTGGCCGCCTCCCTGGTCGGGTAGGGGCCGAGCAGGTCCTTGCCGGGACACGGCGTGTCGTCCGGCTCGACCGTCATGTGCCGGGTGCAGAACCACCACCGCTGGTCACTTTCCTCGGAGTGTGCCATGCGCACTAGACTCGCATAATATGGCCACACTGCTGCACCCGGGCCGGCTCTCCCCGGCACGGCAGGTCCCCGCGCACATCACCCGCCCCGAGTACGTGGGCAAGAAGCAGCCGACCCTCGGCGAGCCCGACGTCAAGGACGCCGGCACGATAGCCCGGATGCGCGCGGCCTGCCGGCTCGCCGCGCGGGCCCTCGGGGAAGTCGGCCGCCACGTGAGGCCCGGGGTCACCACCGACTACCTCGATCAGGTGGGCCACGAGTTCCTGGTCAGCCATGGCGCGTACCCGTCCACGCTGGGCTACCGCGGGTACCCCAAGTCGCTGTGCACCTCGCTCAACGAGGTGATCTGCCACGGCATACCCGATGACACGGTCATCCGCGACGGCGACATCGTCAACGTGGACATCACCGCGTTCACCGGCGGCGTGCACGGGGACACCAACGCGACGTTCCTCGCCGGCGACGTCGGCGAGGAGTCACGGCTGCTCGTGGAGCGCACCCACGAGGCCATGATGCGCGGCATCCGCGCGGTGGCCCCCGGACGGCCGCTGACCGCGATCGGCCGGGTGATCGAGTCCTACGCCCGCCGCTTCGGCTACGGCGTGGTCCGCGACTTCACCGGGCACGGGATCGGGACCACGTTCCATTCCGGGCTCGTGGTGGCGCACTACGACGACCCCGGCAGCGACGTGATGATGGAAACCGGGATGACGTTCACGATCGAGCCGATGCTCACCCTGGGCACGATCACGTACGACATATGGCCGGACGGGTGGACCGCGGTGACGAAGGACCGCAAGCGCACGGCCCAGTTCGAGCACACGGTCCTCGTCACCGAGGACGGCCACGAGATCCTGACGCTCCCGTAGTGTCCGAGCCAGCGGCCGAGCCAGCGGCCGAGCCAGGGTCCGGGCCCGGGCCCGGGTCCGAGTTCGACGCGGAGACACGGCTGGCCGGGGACGGCCCGCCCTTCACCGCGCGGATCACCGACCGGTGGAGCGGGCTGGCGGGCGTCAACGGCGGCTTCATGCTCGCGCTGTGCACCGGCGCGCTCGGCCAGGTGCTGCCGTTCCCCGATCCTGTCGTGGTGTCGGCGTTCTTCCTGCGGCCGGGGTCGCCGGGGATCGCGCAGGTCACGACCGAGGTCGTGCGGGTCGGCAAGACCACCGCGTTCGGCCAGGCGAGCCTGTGGCGGGACGGCAGGGAGGTGGTCCGCGCCACCGCCGCGTTCACCGACCTGTCGCTGGCCGCCGAACGCGCGGCCGGGCGCAGCCCGGCCTACACAGGGACCGCGCCGCCCGCGCTGCCGCCTGCGGACGAGTGCCTGACGGCGGCGCCGGCCCCGCTGGCCGGCGTCACCCTCACCGACCGGCTCGAGTACCGGCCGGGCGTCGCTCCCGGCTGGATGACCGGGCAGCCGTCGGGCGACCCGACGGCGGAGTTCTGGATGCGGTTCCGCGACGGCAGGGAGCCCGACCTCGCGGCGCTGCCGCTGCTCGTCGACGCCGCCGCCCCGGTGGTGCTCGAGGTCGGCGCGGCGTCCACGACGATCGAGCTCACCGTGCACCTGCGGGCGCACCCCGCGCCCGGCTGGCTGGCCTGCCGGGCGCTGACCAGGCACGTCGCCGGAGGGTATCACGAGGAAGACTTCGAGATATGGGACTCGGCGGGCACGCTGGTGGCGCAGTCACGTCAGCTCGCCCTCGTGCTCACCTGAGGCTCTACCTTGTATCCCGAACGAAACGGTGGCTACTGCGGCCGCGTCATGGCGCGAGCACGGCGATGAAGTCCCTGGTCCAGCCGACCAGGTACTGGTCGGCTGGACGGTGCTGGCCGGGCACCTCGGCGCGCAGCGGACCGGCCCGCACGGCCGCACGCGGGCGGCGAGGGAGGTTCACGCGCCCATTTTGTCCGTTGAGCGTTAAGCGTTCGTGAACACGCGGGCGCTGCCCGCGGCGCCTGCGAACCCCCGGGGAAGACTGCGGGCCGGCCACGAGAATCGGGGCCGGCCCGCCCCCGTCGCGCGGGAACCCGCTACGCGTCGCGGCTGCGGAACAGGGAGGCGCCCGCCGCAAGGAGCACGGCGGCCCAGATCACTGTCACCCCGAACTGCGGCCAGGCCGACCACAGGTGCGGGTTGTCCTGGCCGATCGTCTTGGAGAGCACCCGGCCGGCGGAGTCCGGGAAGAACCGCATGATGTCCCAGCGCCAGGTGTTCGGCAGGATCTGGATGATGATCGGCAGCACGAACAGCAGGCCGATCGCCGAGGTGATCGCCCCGGCGGTGTGCCTGACGATGGAGCCGAGGGCGAACGCGATCAGCGCGACCATCGTCACGAACAGCGCGCAGCCGATGATCGCGGTGAGCACGGTCCCCGGGGAGATCACGATGGTGCCGAAGAACGTCACGTTATTCGGCGAGGTCGCCTGCACGCCCCTGGGGATCGTGACGGAGTGGAACAGCGAGGCGCCGACCCCGGACCCCGACATGGCCGCCTGGCCGACGAAGAACGCGACGAACGAGGTGACCAGCGAGACGATCAGGGTCACCGTCGTGAGCACGATCAGCTTCGCGGCGTAGAACGTGCCCCGCCGCGGCATCGCCGCCATCGAGGTGCGGATCATCCCGGTGGAGTACTCGGACGTGATCGTCAGCGCGCCGAGCACCGCCACGATCAGCTGGCCGAACTCGAAGAAGGCGATCAGCGACGCCTGCGCGGCGTCTATCCCGGCCTTGTTCTGCGGGTTGCTGTGGATGTTGTTCGCGATGGCGAACCCGGCGATGGCCGCGATGCCGACGCTGACGATGAACAGCGCCGCGATCGTCCAGTACGTGGAGCGGACCGAACGCAGCTTGGTGAACTCCGAGCGGATCGCGCCGGCCAGCCCGGCCCGGCCGGCCGCCTGCGGCAGCGCGGCCAGCCGCAGGCCCGAGGCGGAACCTGGTGCGGTAGTGGCAGCCATCGTTCAGACCCCGCTTCCGATGTTGGCGGTCGCGCCGTGCGCCCCGGGAACCCCGGCGTGGTACTCGACGCTGTCCGCGGTCAGCTCCATGAACGCCTCCTCGAGCGAGGCGCGCAGCATGCTCAGCTCGTGCAGCCTGATGCCCTCCTCGAAGGCGATGTCACCGACCACGTCCGCGGTCATGCCGCGCACGACCAGCGCGCCGTCGCCGTCGGCGGTCGCGGTGCCGCCCTTGGCGGCGAGGGCGAGCACCAGCTGGTCAGGCGAGGGGGTCCTGACCCGCACAGCCGCACCCGAGGACCGGGCGATGAACTCGGCCATCGTGCAGTCGGCGATGAGCTTGCCCCTGCCGATCACGATCAGGTGGTCGGCGGTGTTCTCCATCTCCGACATCAGGTGGCTGGAGACGAAGACCGTGCGGCCTTCGGCGGCCAGGGCCTTCATCAGGTTCCTTATCCACAAGATGCCCTCGGGGTCGAGCCCGTTGACGGGCTCGTCGAACATCAGCACTTCCGGGTCGCCGAGCAGCGTCGCCGCGATGCCGAGCCGCTGGCTCATGCCGAGGGAGAAACCCTTGGACCGCTTGCGCGCCACCTCGGACAGCCCGACGAGCTCGAGCACCTCGCCGACCCGCCTGGCGGGCAGGTTGTTGGTCTGCGCCAGGCACAGCAGGTGGTTGTAGGCGCTGCGCCCGCCGTGCACGGCCTTGGCGTCGAGCAGCGCTCCCACCTCGCGCATGGGGTACGCGAGGTCGGAGTACGGCTTGCCGTCCACGGTGACCACGCCGGCGTCGGGGTAGTCAAGGCCCAGGATCAGCCGCATCGTGGTGGTCTTGCCCGCACCGTTCGGGCCGAGGAAACCCGTGACCTTGCCCGGCTCGATGCCGAATGTCAGGTCGTTGACGGCGACCTTAGCGCCGTATCGCTTAGTGAGGCCCCGTACCTCAATCATGGGAATCGTTCCTCTCTGTCAACACACGCGGCCCCAGTCTGCCCGCTCCCGGCAGGCTCCGCGTCGGCCGCAGTGATGATTCTGCCCTACTACCGCAGGGGGACGTTCCCGCGAGCCAAAGGCCGAAAGGCGCCAGGAGGCGAGCGGGCGGGCGAAAAGCGCCCGGAGGCGAGCGGGCTGGCAGGACACAGGCGCCACCGCTCGTTCGGGACAAAGGATCTTGAATCATTTTCCGGAACGGGACGTGGTGGCTGCCCAGTGCAAGCTCACCGCGTAGCCGTGGCCGGCGCCGCGTACCTGGTGCGGGGCGGGGCGGCCATTGACCCGGACCCGGCCGGCGCGCAGCGGCCTGGCGAGGGCGGCAGGGGCGGCAGGGGCGGCGGACGCGGGGGCGGCGGTCCCGGGGGCGGCGGCGCTGGCGGCGGCCGGGGTGCGGGGGGCTGAGGGCGGCGCGGGCGATTCGGCGGCCTCGCCGGCCAGCAGCGTGGCGTAGCCGCAGTCGCAGCAGGCGGACGCGCCTGGCGGGAGGATGAGCAGCCAGGCGCCGCTCGCGCCGGGAACCGGGACCTTGACCGGACCGTCTGGGTCGAAGCGCACCAGGTCCCACCACTGCTGTGGGGCGGCGGCGAGCCTGCTGAGCTCGGCTGCCGCGCGTCCGGCGGTGCGCGGCGCGGCGGCGGCGCGGGGCTGCGGGAACGGGGGCGGCAGGGGCGCGGCGAGCTGTGCGATCTCAGGAGCTACCGAGAGGTCGGCGTTCACGAGGGTTCCTTCGGGTGCGGGGGCTAAGGCTCCCCTGGCTGGCGGGCTGACCGGGTATGGGGTCAGCGACAACACGAAGGAACGCGGCAGCACAGCATGGCGGCTCGGGTCGGCATGTGTGCTGGCACGAGCATTAGCAGACCCGATGCCCGCGGCGTTGTCAAATCCGCAGGCCAGCGCTGCCGAGTTCGGCGAGGGCGGCGTCGATGTGCCGGGGGGCGGGATGCCCGCCGGCTTCGCCCGCTTCGCCGGCTTCGCCGTGCCATGCGGCGGCGCACAGCGCGCGCAGGCCGTCGATCGCGGCGCCGTCGCCCTTCAGGGCGAGCTGGCCGGAGGGCTGGCGCAGCGCGGTCCAGCCGCCGCAGCCGAAGCCGTCGCCCTCGCGGGTGACTTCGGGATACGGCTCCAGCAGGGCGTCCAGGGTCTGCGCGACGTAGGTCGGGCGCTGGCGGGCAGGCGCGAGGAGCACGTCGGCGGGACGGGACACCCCGGTGAGCACGAGCAGGCTGTGCACGCCGGCCCGGTACGCGGCCTCGATGTCGGTGTCCAGCCGGTCGCCGACCACTAGCGGGGCCTTCGCGCCGGTGCGGATGACGGACTCGTTGTGCAGCGGCGGTTCCGGCTTGCCCGCGACCAGCGGCTCGGTGCCTGTGGCGTAGGCGATGACCCGCAGCAGGGAGCCGTTACCCGGCTGGATGCCGCGCGCGCCCGGGATCGTGCTGTCCGCGTTGGTGCCGACGAACAGCGCTCCCGCCCGCACGGCGAGGCCGCCCTCGGCGAGGCTGCCGTACCCGATGCCGGGGTTGTAGCCCTGGACGACTGCCTGGGGATGTTCGGCTGCCGTGGACACCGGCCGGAGGCCGCGCTCGCGCACCGCGAGCCGCAGCGCGGTGCTGCCGACGACCAGCACGGGAGCGCCCTGCGGGAGCCGGCCGGCCAGCAGCCGGGCGGCGGCCTGCGCGGAGGTGACGACGTCGCCGGCCGCCGCGGGGACGCGCATGTCCCTGAGCATGCCGGCGATCGCCGCCGGGGTGCGGGAGGCGTTGTTGGTGACGTAGGCGAGCCGCATGCCCGTCCGCTTGGCGGCTTGCAGCGCCTCGGGCGCGCCCGGGATGGCGGCGCCGCCGATGTAGACGACCCCGTCCAGGTCCAGGAGCGCGACGTCGTAGGCCTCGTGCAGGCTTGTCACCCGGCTAGCCTCTCATGTGTTCGCTTGGGGACCTATTCGGCGATGCGCTTGCGGGCCTCGAGGGTGGCGCGCACCTGGCGGAGCGCGTCGGTGTACGGCTTGCGGTCCGGGCGCATCGCCGCCGCGAGCGCCAGGTACTCGGCGGCCGCCTCGTGGTCGCCGGTGCGGGCGAGCGCCAGGCCCAGCCCGAAGTGCGCGTAGTCGTCGCTGGGGCTCGCCTCGACGATCACGCGGAAGTTGCCGGCTGCTTCGGCGTACCGGCCGGAGTCGAACTGAGCGCGGGCGAGCGCCTCGCGGACGCTGCGCGAGGTGGGCTCGGCCGCCGCGGCGCGCTGCAGGACCTGGGCCGCCGCGGCCGGGCTGCCCTTGTCGAGCAGTTCCTTGCCGGTGACGTACCACGCGTGGACGTCCACCGTGTCCGAGGTGCCCGCGTCGTCGCCTGGCGTGAAGTTTTCCCGGTACCGGGAATCCCAGCTACCGCTTGGTACTTCTGACATGGTGTGCAGACCCTTCCGTCCGGCCATGATTCCGGTCTCGTCCTGGCACCGTTCCGCGGTGTCCGCTACGACCCTGGCCGGGTCAGCAGCCTCGCAAACGTCACTTCCCCACCCTATGACGTGATCGGCTCGGGCACGCTGGACGAATTGCTCGCGGCCGAGCCGCACAACATCGTCCGGCTGATCCTGCCCGGCTCTCCGGAGGCGCCGCCCGCTCTCGCCGCTGCGCCCGCTCGCGGGACGGCGGCGGCCAGCGCGCTGGCGGCGAGCCGGCTGCGCGACTGGCTCGCCGCGGGCGTGCTCACAGCGGACCCCGAGCCCGCGCTGTACGTGTACGAGCAGAGCGGGCCCGGCTGGCTGCAGCGAGGCCTGATCGGGCTCGTCGGGGTGGGTTCCCCCGATTCGGCGGGCGTCCTCCCGCACGAGGCAGTCATGCCCGGCCCGGTCACCGGCAGGCGCCAGCTGATGATGGCGACGCGCGCCAACCTCGAGCCAATCTTTCTCGTCTACAACGGCGGAGCCGGCGGCGCGGATTCCCCGGGATATTCCGGCGGCTCCATACCGGGCTCCGGCGGGCACGGGGGCCCCGCCGGCCCGGGGTCAGGCGCCGGACAGCCCGGGTCAGGACCTGGGGCCCGCACGGCGTCCGGGCTTGTCCGGCTGGCGGCCGAGCAGCGGCCGCCGGCGGCTTCCACGGTGACCGATGACGGCATCACGCACCGGCTGTGGAGGCTTACCGACCCGGCCGAACACGAGGCCGTCGCCGCCGACCTCGCCGGACGGACGGCCCTCATCGCCGACGGGCACCACAGGTACGCGGCCTACCGTGAGCTGCGCGACCTGATGCGCGGCACCGGGCACGGTCCAGGCCCCTGGGACTACGGGCTGGCCTTCCTCGTCGACGCCGACGCGCACTTGCCGCGGCTCGGCGCGATTCACCGGGTGATACCCCACCTGGCGCCGGATGAGGCGGCCCGCCTGGCCGCTGAGGCGTTCACCGTCGTCGAAATCGCCGGCGACATGGCGCAGGCTTCGGGACAGCTCGCCGAGGCGGGACGACACGGAACCGCGTTCCTGCTGGCCAGCCGTTCCGGGTTCCGGCTGCTGACCGAGCCCGATCATGCGCAGCTCGAGGCCGCGATGCCGCCGGGAGCGTCGTCGCGCTGGCGGGCCCTCGACGCGGCCGTCATGCAAGAACTGCTGCTGGCCGGGCTGTGGTCCATCAAGGACAACGAGCGCGACGTCCTGATATCGCACGACGCCGGGGAAGCGGTGCGGATGGCGCTCGACGGCGGCGGCACCGCGGTGATCTGCAACCCGGTCCCGTTCGCGGCGGTCAGGAAGGTCGCCGAGCACGGCGAACGGGTGCCGCGCAAGTCCACGTCGTTCGGCCCCAAGCCGCGCACGGGCCTGGTCCTGCGCACCTGGGCGCCGTAGGCGCGGAGCATCGCCGCCTGACGCGCTATCCGGCGGGTGCGCCCGGGGCGTCTGGGGCCTTCGGGTCGTCGGTGACGTTGTCTTCGGCCAGGCGGATGTCCGGCTTGGCGTGACTGGCGAGAGCTTCCTCGACGGAGTCGAAGATGTTGAAGACCTTACTCAGGCCGGTGATACGGAAGATCCGCAGGATGCGCCCCTGAGTGCACACGAGGTCGAGCCCCCCGTCGTGCGCGCGCACCCGCTTCAGGCCTCCCACCAGCACGCCGAGCCCGGTCGAGTCAAGGAACTCGACCCCCTCCATGTCCACGATCAAGCGGTAGTTCCCGGCATCGACGAGGTTGACAAGCGTCTCCCTGAGCCTGGGGGCGGTGTAGACGTCGATTTCCCCGCCAACTTCGACAACAGTCCTGTCCGGGGCAGCGGAATACTCATTGAGCATGAGATCCATGACCTCTCCCCTTCTCCCCTCTACTCCTCTGTCTGGGACAATAGCCGGATGCGTGACGACATTGCTACGAGCGGGGGAAAGTCCTCCCGCTCTGGCGCACCGGACATTACCGACCTCGGCAACGAGGTCTTCCAGATCGACACCCGGATGGCGGGATACCCCGGAATCACGGCCGGATACCTCATCAGGAGCAGTCGGCCGTGCCTGGTGGAGACGGGGACCGCGTCGTCCGCGCCGATCGTGCGGGAGGCGCTAGCTAGCCTCGGCGTCGGCAGCACGGATCTCGCCACCGTCGTCGTCACCCACATTCACCTCGACCACGCCGGCGGCGTCGGCGACATCGCGGACATGTACCCCGCGGCCGAAGTGGTCGTCCACCGCAAGGGCGCCAGGCATCTCGCCGACCCGAGCCGGCTCATGGCGAGCGCCAGGATGGTGTACCGGAACGCGCTCGACGTCCTCTTCGGAACGCTCGCGCCGGTTCCGGCCCACCGGATCAGGTCGCTTGACGACGTGGGCACGGTGGACCTCGGCGACGGGCGGCGGCTCGAGAGCCACTACTCCCCCGGGCACGCCAAGCATCACGTGGGCCTGGTCGACTCGGCCAGCGGCGACCTGTACGTCGGCGACGCGGCCGGCGTCTACATTCCCGACACCGGCGACCTGCGCCCCGCCACGCCGCCCCCGGACTTCGACCTGGAGATCGCCCTGGCCTCGCTGCGCAAGTTCGGGGCGCTGCGGCCAACCCGGCTGCTGTTCAGCCACTACGGGCCGGTGGAGGACGTATCGGCGATCCTCGAGCGGTCCGCCGAGGAGATCACCGTCTGGGTGGAGAGAACACGCCAGGCGCGGGCCGCCGGCATGGACCTCGATCACGCCATCGCGATGGTCCGCGAGCAGACCCTGTCCCGTTACCTGGCACTGCGCTCGGATGCGGACCCGGCAGTCGCCGCGAGGTTCGAGCGGATCAGCGGCACGGGCGCGAACGTCACGGGCATCTGGCACTGGCTGGACAGACTCGAACAGCCAGCGTTACGGGGTTGGCTGGGTCCGGGGCCGCGGTCCGCGCCAGGCTTGGGGTAGGTGCGCTTCTGGCCCAATCAGATTGGGCCAGCTACGCACCTGGCCCTGACCCGGCCAGGCCGTCCTCGGGCTCGTCCCCGTCCTCGAGGTCTTCGTCGCTTTCATCCTCGTCCTCGTCCTCGGAGGCGTCGTCCTCGTCCTCGGAGGCGTCGTCCCAGTCTTCGGCATCTTCGAGGTCTTCAACCCAGATGCCGTCCAGCTCGTCGAGGCGCGCCAGAGCGTCGGTCTCCTCGTCCTCATCGGCTACCACCGCACGGGAGAAGGCCTCGCGGGCGGCTTCTGGGCGGTCGGCGGCGAGCAGGGCGTCGCCGTAGGCGTAGAACAGCCTGGCCGACCACGGGCGCAGCCGCCCGTCTGACAGCTCAGGGACCTGCAGGGCCAGCACCGCCGCGTCGGCTAGACCCTGGTCCCTGCGGACGCCGGACTCCACGATCCGCAGTTCGACTTGCGCCGCGCGCGGCAGCCGCCTGGCGTCGTCGCTGTGCGCGAGCTCGAGCGCGCGGTCGAGCCTGCCGAGGGCGCGCTCTGAGTCCGCCATGAGCGACAGGTACTCTCCGCGCCCGGTCATCCGCCGGGCGGCGCGCAGCTCCGCGAGCGCCTCCGCCCAGCGGCCGGTCCGGTACGCCATGATGCCGTTCACCTCGCGCACTACGCCGATCCTGGCGGCCAGGTGACGCGCGGCCTGCGCGAAGCGGTAAGCCTGCTCAGGGTCGGTTGCCAGCTCGGCGGCCACCAGGTACCTGCCGACGGTAGCCGCCAGGTCCGCGGGGAGCCCCTGGAGCTCGGCCTTCGCCTCACGGGACAGCTGGTCCTCGGTAACGCTGTCAGGGATCCTCGGCGCGGACGCCCCCGCACCGCGCTGACCGGTCCCGTGGCCATCTGGCCGCCCGGCGCCCGCGCCTGCCCGCGGGCGGGGACCGAAGCCGGACTGGCCGGAGGGCCGGCCTGGCTGCCTGAACGGCTTGCCCGCGCGGGTCCCGGCCCCAGGGGCGGGCCTGCGCCCGCCGGGCCTGGCGCCTATCCCTGGCCGCGGCGGCCGCGCAGCGCGTTCCGGGGCCTCCTGAGACCAGGTGGCGCGGCGGTCACGGGCGTCTTCTCGCCACCCGGACCTGGCGCCATCGGCGCCAGCCCACCGGTCGGCGCGCCCGTCTGGGAACGCACCGCCAATGCGTTCTGACATGTTCCTGCTGCTGTAACCACGTCCCCGGACGGGCCCCTGGCCGCCAGCGGGCCTGCGAGGCCCGGAGCGATCGTCGCGGAAGTCTCCGCTCCGTCGCGGCCCTGCCCCGTAACCCTGGGTCCGCCGCTGTCCCCTGTCCCCGCTGTCGCCGTAGCCGCGACCCTCATGGGGTTCGCCGCCACGAGGATCGAAGTCGCGGCCATACGATGGCCGGCCCTGGCGCTGCGCGCCAGGGCCGCGCTGGAAGCCGCGCTCCCCGGCCGCGCGATTGCGAGACTGGTAGCCGCGCTCGCCGTCCGCGGCGGGCCTGCCCTGGTAGCCGCGCTCGCCGTCCGCGGCGGGCCTGCCCTGGTAACCGCGCTCCTCGCCGGTCCTCGAACGGCGCTCGTAGCCGCGCTCACCATCGGTAGACCGGCGCTGATAGCCGCGCTCCCCGCCGGCGCCCGGCCTGCGCTCGTAGCCGCGATCCCTGTCCTGACCCCAATCGCGCCGTTCGCCGCCGCGACCTGCCGGGCGCGCTCCGCCGTCGCGGTACCCGCGGTCGGCGCCGTAGCGCCGGGTCCCGGCGCCACCATCCCCGTCGTCCCCGCGGAACGAGCGGTCTGCCCTGTCAGCGGGACCGCGACCGCTGCCGCCGCGGAAAGAACCTGTCGCCGGCCGACGCGACGGCCCCCATCCCGAACCGCCGAATCCACGGTCACGACCTGAGCCACCGAAATCGCGGTCACGACCTGAGCCACCGAAATCGCGGTCACGCCCGGAACCACCGGACTCCCGGCCGGAGTGACCCCGGTTTCCGCGGTCCGCGTCACGGCCGTAGTCCCGTCCGGCCGGCCGCTCGCCGCCGCCCGCGCCATCACGGCCTCCGGAGCGGCTCCATGGGCCGTCGCCGCTCCGGCCGGCCGAGGCGCCGCCTCGGTAAGGGCGATCTCCATACGAGCCACGCCCTGGACCGGAGCCTCGCTCGCGACCGCCAGCGCCGGCTCCGCGAGGACCTCCGTAGGTCCGGTCAGCACCGGCGCCACGCGCGTACCCGTCGCGCTCGCCGCCGCGGCCCGCGCCTGCGGCACGTCCGGTGCCGTCGCTCCGTCCGGCACTTCCGCCTCTTCCGCCCGAACCAGTTCCGCCCCGGCCGTAGCTTCCTGAGCGGCCCGAACCCGGGGCCCTGCCGTCGCGACCGCCAGCTCCACGGCTGGCGCCGCTGCCACCGCCCGGACGACCGCGTCCATAACCGGCGCCGTCGCGCTGCGACGCGTTGTCGTCTTCGGTCACTGTGACCGACCTCCTGAACGGTGTGCATGCAAACAAAATAAGAGGGCCGCTACCCCAGTGCGGGGTGCGGCCCTTTGTGGTGTGTTCCGGCGGTGTCCTGCTCTCCCGCGAGGCCTCCCTCGCAGTACCATCGGCGCTGAAGGGCTTAACTTCCGGGTTCGGGATGGGACCGGGTGTTTCCCCTTCGCTGTGGCCGCCGGGAACGGTATGGGGTTGTGC
>DAHVAN010000190.1 GCA_027314595.1 Actinomycetota bacterium
GTACGGCAACCCGGTGACCGAGACCGGTTACGACGTGTACGTGTCGGGGGCGGTCTGGACCCCGTACAACGAGATCTCCCAGATCGAGCTGGGCACCGGCCCGTCGGCGGCGGCGCTGACCTACACCTATGACCCGCAGACCCGGGACGTGACGGGCATCAGCTTGTCCGATGACCAGCCGTCCCCGCAGGTGGACAACACCGTCTACGCCTACAACGCCGACCAGCAGATCACCCGCGTCACCGGCACCCAGGGCGCGGCCGGCAGCGCCCCGGTGGAGACTCAGTGCTTCGGCTACGACGGGCTGTCCCGGCTGACCCAGGCGTGGACCGCCACCGACAACTGCGCCGCCGACCCCGCGACCAACGGCAACGCGACGGTCAGCGGGCCGCAGCCGTACTGGCAGTCGCGGGCCTTCGACCCGCTCGGCGGCATCGTGACCCAGACCGGTCACGCCACCGCCGGGCCGGCTGCCGGGACCATCACCGCCACCTGCAGCTACCAGGTGGCCGGGCACGCGCACGCGCCCGCCTCCATCACCACCGTCAACTCCGCCACCGGTGCCTCGTCGGCCACCAGCTTCGGCTACGACGGCGACGGCAACACCACCAGCCTGGGCGGCCGGGCGCTGACCAGCAACGCCGGCACCGTCACCGGGACGCGGGCATTGCACCTTCGCCGGGGTCACGATCGGCGAGGGCACCAGCCCGGTCCTGTACTGGACCCAGGCAAACCCGCAGGGCACGCTGACCGCCGCGGTCAGCGCGTCCGCCCGGTCCAGCCCGGTCATCTACCGCGCCCCTCACCCCGTACGGCGCCCCGGCGGGCGGCAGCGGGACCTGGCCCGATAACCGCGCGTTCCTCAACGACCCGTGCCACTCCTCCACCGGCCTCGTGGATATCGGGGCGCGCAAGTACGACCCCGCCACCGGCCTGTTCATCAGCGCCGGCCCGGTCCTGGACCCGGCCAGCCCGCAGGCCATGACCGGCTACACCTACCCCGCCGGCAACCCGGCCGGCAACGCCGACCCCACCGGGCTGATGATCCCCGGCGGCGGCGGCGGGTGCACCGCATCCCAACCCGGCTGCCCCGGCTACAACGACCACCCGACCCCCACCGCAGCTGCCGGGCCTAGCCCGGCGCCTCCTTCGAGCACCGACTCCAGCCTGCAGCGGGTAGCCCTCCCGTCACCGACTTCGAACCCGGTGCCGGTCCCGCTGAGAGGGAGCATTAACTGGCTCGCCGTGCTTGAGGCGTTGACGGGCTATCACAGCGCCTGCGAATGCTTCGCGCACGGTTCTGCTGGGGGCTGTCTGAGCACTGTGGCGATGCTGGCGCCGGTGGTCGGCAAGGTAGCGGACGTGATCGGGGCGGTTTCCGATCTTGCCGCAGCCGGAGACGCCGCAGACGTCGCAAGCGCAGGGGTGTCGGCGGCTGATCAGGCTGCGCTCGACTACGCAACGACGCCCTCTAACCCTGGTCTTTCACGAAGCCTGTCTGCTGAGCGGCGCGCCTAAACGGAAAAATGCTCCTGAACTGGGATGATATGGAGTGTCGAAGTCCTTATCAGTCCAGTTCGAGGAGCACTTTCTACGTGCACGCTACCGCATGGTCCCGCGGTCTTGAAGTTACCGGCGGCGGCACGGGCGTCGTGTCGCACGCGGGCCTGGTCCTGCTGCGCCAGCTCGCCGACCGGACGGGCCTGACGGGCGGGCTGTCGGCGGCGCTGCCGTCGCCGGACGGGGGCCTGGACCGGGGCCGTGTCTTCGCGGACCTGGCGTGCGCGATCGCCGACGGCGCCCGGGTGATCAGCGATTTCCGGGTGATGGGCGACCAGGGCGAGGTGTTCGGGCAGGTCGCGTCGGTCCCGACCGCGTGGCGGACGCTGAGGGAGGCCGCCTCCGGCGGGGGCAGGACCAGGCGGAAGATCACCGCCGCGGTGAACAAGGCGCGGCGTTACGCCTGGTCGCAGGTCATCGCCAGGCACGGGGAACTGCCGCCGGTGCAGGTCGCGGACCGGCAGCTGAAGGGGATCACCTGCATCCGGCTGGACGCCACCGTCGTGTTCGCCCACTCGGACAAGGAGCAGGCAGAACCGAATTTCAAGGGATTCGGCCATCATCCCGTCCTGGCGGAATGCGGCAATGTGCGCGAGCCGCTGGCGTGGATGATGCGGCCGGGCTCGGCCGGGAGTAACACGGCGGCCGATCACCTGACGCTTCTTGACGAGGCGATCGCGGCGCTGCCGCCTGCGTTCCGCCGGAAGCTGATGGTCACCTGCGACGGTGCCGGAGCCAGCCATGACCTGGTGAAACGCCTGGACAAGCTCGCCTCCCGCCGCGGGTACGAACTTGTGTACTCCGTCGGCTGGGCGCTGACCGAGCGGGAGAAGACCGCGCTGCGGCTGGTCCCGGAGACCGCGCGGGAAGCGGCGGTCGACGCGAGGGGAGAGGTCCGCGAGCGCCGCTCCGGTGAGGCCTGCGCGAACGAGAGGTGCGGGCACCGGGGCTGCTGGATCGAGGAAGCGCACGTCACCGAGCTGACCGGGCTGCTGCGCAAGGGCCCGGACGGGGACCGGCTGAAGGCCTGGCCGAAGACGATGCGGGTCTTCGCCCGCCGCGAGCGCCCGCACCCCGGCGCTCAGCTCACCCTGTTCGAGACCGAAGACGGGTGGCGTTACACCCTGTGGGCGACGAACCTGTCCGGGGACACCAGGGGCTGGCGCGGCCAGTGCGCCTACATCGACGCTGCTCACCGGGTCCACGCCCGGGTCGAGGACGTGATCCGCACCGGCAAGGACACCGGGCTCGGCCATTTCCCGTCTCGTGACTACGGGCTGAACAAGGCCTGGCTGGACGCGTCGATGACCGCCTGCATCCTGCTGTCCTGGCTCCGGCACCTCGCCCTCGACGGCAAGCTCGCGAAAGCAGAGCCGAAAACGCTGCGCTACCGCCTCTTCCACGCCGTCGGCCGGCTCGTGCGCGGCGGGCGCCGCAAGACCCTCAAGATCGCCGCCACCTGGCCCTGGGCCGGTGCGATCATCACCGCCTGGAACCGCATCCAGGCCCTCCCGCACCCCACCTGAACAGCGCAAACCGTCCCTGCGGCCCAGGAAGGAGCCCCCCGGGGCCTGTGGAACCCCCGGCCACCCGGCCCGACAGCCGGGCCGTCAGCATAACCCGGCACCGGAAAACCGCTCCCGGAGGCGCTCGTCGCGCCGTTCAGGCAGACGCCTCAGCAGCGTGAAAAATCGAGGCTAAGCTGGACCACATCTTCGCGGCGAAGCACAACTTCGATCCGCTCGTACAGCAATTCGGAAGCCGCGAAGCCGTAGTTCAGCAGTTCTTGAACGGCCTCAAGGGACTCACTCCGGGGTCAGGAACGTTCGAACAGCAGATCGTCGTGGGCGGTCAGAAGGTCATAGTCCGCGGCGCAGTCGTCAATGGCATCACGAAGATCGGGACGGCCTTCACGCCATGAGTGATTCAGCGAACGGCGGGCCGCTCACAGAACAGGTCCGGGAGCTCCTGCGCCACGTGCTGGGCATGGCGGACTTCCCCGGCAGTGACGAGCTGTTTCGGCAGGCATCCAGTGTGAACGTCGTTGGCGGGCCAGTCACGATGCTCGATCTTCGAGTCACTGCGCCAATGTCTGCCTCAGCCTTCACGGACGGGCCTATCCCTTTGTCCGTAATGGTTATGGACTCAGCAGATGTGGCCTTGGGTGAGCTGCTGATATGGGTCAACGATGGTTATCTCAGCTCTGTGGAATTCGCGTGGTGGAGTGATGATCCGCCAGAGCGGCTACCGGCACTCGACCGTGTGCGGGTGGCTCGGAAATGAGATCCGCGACAATGACCAGCCGGGCCTCCTTACTGTCGTGACGAGGCCCGGGGGGTGCGCGCGGCCGCCACCGTGCCGGGCGCGGTGTCTGGGTCGCTGCTGACGCCGTTGTTGTCGTGACGAGCAGTTCCTCTGCCGTCCTCACTCCCTGCCCTGCCCGTATTGCTGTCCGTTTCGCCCGTTTCCCGTGCTGACTGTTCGTCCCCATACACCTATGCATCACGATGTTCGAGGTGGCGCGGGTGGCGCGGTCGGGGTGCCGGCGGGCTGGCCGGGCGGCGGTGCTGCCCGCAGCGGCCGGCACGGCGTGGGCCGGTGGCACGGTGCGGGCCGCGCGGCGTGTTCGCGCCAGCGTGTGCCGCTTATGCGGAATTCTTATCTGCGGGCCGGAAAGTAGCGTCCGTAACGGAAGGTGACGGGCTGTTTTCTCCTTCGGCGTGTCTGTCGCGGTCGGATGATCTCAGGCCGCTACGTTACTGACCGTGACGGATGATAGCGGAGTGGAGTGCGAGGTCCAGCGGATCGCCCCTCCGGGCGATGCGGTGACCTGGACGGTCCTGGATGACGGCCACCGGGTGGTCGCCCCGGCCGAGGAGCTCCTGGAGTTCTTGCGGGTGCAGGGGACCTCGCCGAACACGGTGAAGTCGTACGCGCGGGCGCTCGCATTGTGGCGGACCTATCTTCACGCGTTCGCCCTGGCGTGGGACAGGCTGTCGATCGCCGACGTGGGCGGGTTCCTGGCGTGGCTGCGCACCGGAGACGGCCCTCAGGTGCCCTCGATCGAGCCGCGGGAGTCCCGGTTCGCCGAGTCCACGATCAGCACCCGGCTGCGGGCGGTGACGTCGTGCTAACGGTTCCATGAGATGAACGGCGTCTTGCCCGGCGGGGACCTGGTGCGGGTCGTGCACGGCGGCCGGGCGGCTTACAAGCCGATGCTGGAGCACGTGGCCCGCAAGAAGGGACGGCAGCGGGCGGTAATCCGGGTCCGCACGGTCCGGGCGGCCCCGCCGGTCCTGACGCCCGGGCGGATCGACGCTATCTGCGACGCGTGCGCGTCGCCCGGCACGGGGCCCGGGCAGTGGAGCGGCAGGGTCCGGGACCGCTTCCTGTATTCGGGAAGACACGCCTGGTCCCGCTGCACCCGGGCACGGCCAGGGCCGCAGGGCCGGCGGCTCCGGTGTGCCGTGCCGATGGGCCGGGCGGTCGCGTTCAGCTTGACGCGGCGGGCGGAGTGGGGGTGCATCGGTCCTGCGCCCGCCGTTGTTCCTGGTGCCTTTCCGGGCCGAGGCGGGCCAGGGAGGATCGGTGTCCTTGATGTCCGCGGCGGTTCCGGCGGTTCCGGCGGTTCCGGAGAGCGTGGCCATCCCGGCGGTGCCCGAGCGGGTGCGGCCAGGCCGGTGCGTTCGTGGCCCGGGTGCCCGGGGAGTGTCCCGCCCCAAGGAGGCTGAAAATGTGGCTCCGGTGGCCTGGGTTCAGGAAGCGGGAGGCGGAACCGGAAGGCCGGCGACGGTCACCACCGATTCCAGTCCGCGGAAGTCCGCCGGGTTCGTGGTGAACAGCGGCAGCCTGTTCGCAGCGGCGATGCTCGCGATCATCAGATCGGCGGTGCGTCCGCGGGGCTTGCGGCCGCTTTTGATTACCTCGGCGGCGATGACTCCGTACTGCCGTGCGGCCTCCGCGTTGAAGGGCAGCGGGCTGAAGGTGGCCTCCGTCCGCTGCAGGCGCAGGATCCGCTGGGATCGCTCGGCCGCGTCTTCGGCTGAGTGCACTCCGGCTGACAACTCGGCGAGGCTGACCGCGCTGATGACAAGCTCGGCCGGCAACTGATCGGCCGTCAGCCGCTCAAGGAGAATCACGATGCTGGTGTGGCCGAGCCCGCGCACGTAGCGGGCGGTCATTCGCCCGCCGTTTCCTGCCGGGCGCGTTCGTATGCGTCGGAGTAGGCCTCGCTGTCGGCGATCTGGTCCACGTCGGCCCGGAACTTCTGCGCGTCGATCGGGGGAAGGTCACCGAACAGCGTCATCAGTTCCGGGACCGGGACCGCCTGCCGGCGAGCCGGGGCTGCCTGGTGCACATAGGCGTCGATCGCGGCGAGCGCGACCTGCTGCATGGAGCGGTGCTCCGCCTCGGCCTTGCGGCGCAGTTGCTCTGTCTGTTCATCGCTAAGCTAAGCTTAAGTTTTAACCTTTTCCCTGGTCAGCGGAGTTTTCACTGCGTGCGGTATGCCTGCTTCGCCGGGGAGCAGGTAGCGGGGAGCTGGGCCTTTGGTGCTGCCTTTGGGCCGGCCGGGCCCGGGGCGGGAGGGTTTCGCGACACGGGCGGGTGTCCCCAGGCCGGCGTGGATGTTGCGAAAGCCCCGGCGGACCCATCCCGGAGCCAGCGGCCGGGCGGGATCGGGCTGTTTCTCCCAGGGCCGGCGCAGGCCGGCGGCCAGGGGCCGGGCGAGCAGGAGCTGGGCGTGCGCGGCCATGAGGAGCCGGACCCAGCGGTCGGCCTGCTCGGGGCCCTCACCTTCGCGGCGGTGAGGCCGAGGATGCTCTTGAGGGTGCGGATGGCGTGCTCGATGTCGAACCTGGCGAGGTAGGCGCGCCAGAGCTCGTCGAGGGACAGGGGGCCGGGGCCGGCGTGCCACAGCCACATGGCCCGGTGCGGGTCGCGGCCGTCGGGCAGGCGCTCGACGGTGACGTGGTCGAGGGTGCCGGGCAGGACCGGCAGGCTCTTGCGGCCGGCGAACCAGCCGCGGTCCCCGTGGATGAGGGGATGCACGCCGTGCCAGGCCTCGGCGCGGACAGTGCCGTAGAGCGGGGTATCCGGCAAGGTGAGCGTCTCGCCGGGTTCCGGGTTCGGGGGCAGCGGCTTCTTCCGGGCCCGCGGCCCGTGCCCGGCGGCGGCAGCGGTGAAGTCCGCGGGCTCCGGGCAGTGCACCGCCGCCCCGCGGCGGGCGGGGCGGCCGTGCCTGCCTTCCCAGGTGACGGGATCGGCATAGAACACTGAGCCGGCGGCGAGCCGGACCAGGACGTGGACCGGGCAGCCGAGAAGCCCGTCCGTGAGCGCGGCGGCGCTGTAGCCGGCGTCGAAGACGAACAGCGGCGCGGCCTTCATTCCGTGCCCGGCGGCGCGCAGGCGGCGCAGCACGCTCTTCACTTGCGCGATCGCCTGCGCTGTCCGGGTCGCGGGCACGGTACGCGCCACGTCGAGCAGGGCGGCCCACGCGGTGCGCAGGTGCCCGATGGCCGCGGTGAGCTGGTATTCCCAGCCGGGCGCGGTCTTGGACGAGCCCCTGCAGTGGCAGGCGCCGTTGTGGACGTGCTCCCGCCCCGGGGAGCACCACGCGTCCGGCCGGGGATAGGCGGTCGCGTCGACCGCGAACCGCAGCCGGGCCCACCGGGCGCACGCGTCCCGCACCTGGGCGGCATCGTCTGGGGACAGCCCGGCCAGCGCGTTCTCCAGCAGGCCGCGGTCGATCACGTCGTGCTCCGCGATCCACGCGCGGGCCTGCGGCCCGTCGACGGCCTGCGGCAGTTCCGATGCCAGCAGGGAGAAGAACCGCTCGTCGTCGATCCTCCCGGCGGACAGCGCGTCGTACAAGGCGCCGTGGCCGCGGGTGAACTCTGGCTCCAGGCACAGCTGCACCAGCGACGTCACGGCGTGATCGGCGCACAGGACCGCGTCGGCCAGCTCGAACAGCGCGTCCGCCCGCGCGTCCAGGCATTCATATAGCGACCGCCGGAACCCGCGCAGCCGCTCCAGCGCCCGGTAGCGCGCGACCGCGTCCGCGAACACCGCCGGACCCGGCTCCGGCCCGTCTGCGGGCACGCACGGCAGGGCCGGCCCGGTTCCCGGAAGGGTTTGCAGCCCGGAACCGGGATCCGGTTTCGGTCGTCGGGGTTGGCGGTCGGTCGCCGGGGCGGGGCAATGTGCACCCGGCGGACGCGGTGCTGAACCTGCCGGAGGAGAAGCACTCTCACGGGCTGCGGAAACTCGCAGCGGCCGAGGCCGGCGCGCGGCTCGATGGAAGACGCTGGCGCCGCGGTCACCCGCGCGGCCGGCGTGAAGGTAGGGAAACGGCAGGTCGAGG
>DAHVAN010000220.1 GCA_027314595.1 Actinomycetota bacterium
GCCGACCGGTGCCTGAAGCGCCCGGCCTCGAAGTACTCCTTCCGCAAGGCAGGCCAGGCCCGCCGCCCGACCCGCCGGGTGACGGCCAAGGTGCTCACGCTCCACCCCGCGGTACTTCGCACATGACAAGCAACGGCATTGGCTGGCCGCCTCATGGTGACAAGACGGCCCCGCACCGGGGCCGGAACGATGGAAGAGGTGACCATCCGTGACCACCGTGACCGACCTGCCGTTGCCGCGCCTGACAGGCGGCGGCGCCGACTTCGCCCGGCGCGGCGGGCAGCTCCGCGTCTCGTTCACCCCGCGCTGCCAGCTCGGCTGCTGGTTCTGCCACAACGAGGGCGAGATCCCGCCGCGCATCACCCACCACGACCGGGCCATCCGGCCCCGGCCCCGCGCGGTGACCGCCGAAGGACTCCTGACCGCGATCACCGCGATGACCGCCGCCGGGATACGGCGGGTGTTCTTCACCGGAGGAGAACCGCTGCTGTCCCCGCTGGCCCGCCCGGTGCTGGAAGGCATCCCGGCTCACGACCCTGCCCGGTACACCACGACGCTGATCACGAACGGGCTGACCCTGACCCGGGACCTGTCGTGGCTGCCGGCCACGTCGCTGGACCGGATCAAGGTCAGCCTGCACTACTTCTCCGACGCCGCCATCGCCGCCATCGCCGAAGGCAAGCCCGGCGACATCGCCACGATCAAGGCCGGGATCGAGGCAGCCGTCCAAATGATCCCGTCCGTCGAGGTGAACCTGCTGCTCCAGGAGCAGAACGCGCACGAGGTAGCAGACATCATCAGCTACGCCCGCCGGCTCGGGGTCAGCATGCAGATCATCGAACTGGTCGGCACCGACGCCAACGCCGGGCTCGGCCAGAAGATCCCCTCGGCGGGGATCACGGCATGGCTGCGGACGATCGCCAGCCGCGAGGACGTCCTCACCTCCGGTACCGGCCAGGGCAAGCGGGTCTTCACCGTGGACCCGATCACCATCGAAGTGATCGACGCCGCCCTGGGTCGCCACCACGTGGGCCAGTGCCGCAGCTGCCCGTCGCGGTCCCGCTGCACCGAGGGGTTCTGGGCGCTGCGCATGGACTCAGCCGGAACCCTGGCACCCTGCCTGCTGCGCCCCGACCTGCGCCTGGAGATTGCCCGGCACGCCGGCGACCCGGCCGCGCTCGCCGCCGCCGTCAGCGCGCACCTGGACGCCTTCACCGAGGGAACCCTGCCATGACCCCCGCCGGGACGATCAGCGCCACCCCGGCCTACCAGCCCGGCACCGATAGCCCGGCCGGGCTGTTCATCGTCCTGGAAGGCATCAGCGGGTCAGGCAAATCGACCCTGGCCCGCCTGCTGGCCACCCGGCTGCACGGACGGCACTTCCACACCGTGCCCGCCCCGGTCAGCGACCTCCAGCCCTACATCAACGCCAGCGCCCGGCCGCTGCCGCAGCTCGCCTTCTACCTCGCCGGGGTCCTGCACGCCTCCGACCTGGCCCGCGACGCCCTGCACGGCGGGCACGCCATCGCAGACCGGTACCTCAACTCCGTGATCGCCAACCACGCCGCCGTCCACCGCCTGGACAACCACACCGTGGCCGCCGTCATCGCCCCGTTCACCGGCTACCTCGCCGCCCCAGACATGACCATCTACCTGCACACCAGCCCGGCTGAGCTGGCCCGGCGGATGCGCGCCAGGCCCGGCCAGACCCGCAGCGACCACGACCTGCTCACCGACCCCGCCCTCCTCCAGCGGCTCCAGGACCGCTACGACCAGATCGCCGCCGCCGATCCCACCGCCCGCCACCTGCACACCACCGGCCGCACCCCGGACGAGCTCGCCAGCCTCATCACCGCCATGCTCCCCGCCGCGACCATCCCTGCCTGACCGCCCCCGGCTCCCGGGCGCGGTACCGTGGCAGCCTAGCCGCCACATCCACGCGCCGGGAGCCACGGTCATGCCCGCAACCGCCACCAGCTACCGCCCGCACGTCGGCGTCCACCTCATCCTCACCACCGGAGGAAAGGTGCTGTTGCTGCGCCGGGCCAACACCGGATTCGCGGACGGCTCCTGGTCGGTACCCGGAGGCTGCCTCGACGACGGCGAGAGCCTCCCGGCAGCCGCCGCCCGCGAAGCCCATGAAGAAGTCGGCATCACCATCGACCCCGCGGACCTCAAATTCGCCCACCTGTGCCACCACGCCGACCCCGACGGGCAGGCCCGGGTCGGCGTCTTCTTCGCGGCGCGGCGATGGGCCGGCGAGCCAGTCAACGCCGAACCAGGCAAATGCAGCGAGATCGGCTGGCACCACCTGGACAGCCTCCCCGCCGACACCGTCAGCTACATACGCACCGGCCTGCTCGCCTGCACCCGCCAGGACGCATTCAGCCTCGACGGCTGGCAGCCTGCGGCGTGCTGAGCTGTGTCAGCTTTTCCCCTCTTGCCGCGTGCCGCGTGCCGTGATCGGCACGGGCTGCGGGCTGGTTGTGCTGAGGATGTCGGCGGCTGGTGCTTTGCGGCTGCCCAGGACGGTGGCCTGGGCAGCGGCCTGGGCGAGCTTGAAGTCCACGGCGCGGCGTTCGTCGTCGGTCAGCTCGGCGCGGCGGCGCTGGAGTGAGCCCAGCAGCCGGATGCGGCTTTCAGCGGTGGTGAGCAGCCGCTCGTGCCTGCGGCTGTCCTCGTCCAGTTCCTGGTCGGGCCGGGCCAGCAGCCACCCGGCACCGCGCATCGTGACGAGCGTCGGCTTGGCTGCCTTCTCCCGCTGGATGCGCACCTGGTGGATAACACTGGCGGCGGTCGCCTTGTCGATGTCCAGGAGATCTTGGATCTCGCGGAACGAGATCAGCTCCCCGGGGCGCTTCCTGGCGTCGAGGTACTCATCGACCCGGCGCCACCGCGCCGTTTCACCGTCTGCGGGCCTGAACACCATGAAGCGCTCCTACCTGCTGATGGTTGCCGTGTAGCGGCCGTAGAACCGGCGGTAGTCGCCCACTCCGACGCGGCCGGCGCGGCGGGCGAAGTTCTGCAGGTCGCTGATGCTGATGCTGGTGTCGTCGTAGTCGATGTCGATCTCGGCTGCCCAGCTGGGGAAGATCGGGCGGATGCCGGGTACCCGGGCGCGGCTGACGGTCACCATGCGCCGGTCCACGAAGGGGCTGTCCCCGCCGTTCCACAGCGTGCCGGGGTCGCGCGGCCCGTCGTATTCCAGCGGGGCCTTGTCCGCCAGCCAGATGACCCCGGCTTCCACGTCCAGGCCTTTGCGGGTCTATCGGGCCGCGTCGATGAGCGATTTGAAGATATTCGCGGCGGGCAGGTACGGCCCGCAGTTACGGCAGTTGTAGATCGTTAGCGTGGCACCTCGTCGGCGTAGGCGTTCCAGCGTTTGGCGGGCTTGCTGGGCGCCGTACTGGTGGCGGCGTCGCCGCAGTGCCCAGGCGTTGCGGTGCGGCTTGTCGCGGCGGGGTTCGGGGATGACGGTGCCGCGGAGCTGTCGCAGCGGCTCAGGCACGGTTACGGGATCAGTTCGAGGATGCTGGCGCTGCTGTCCGCGGCGCGCTGCCAGGCTGCGGCCACGGCGGGGAACGCGCAAGGCGTGCAGGCTGATCGCGGTCCAGCGGTGCCAGGAGGTCCAGGTGGTGACCTGGCCGCTGTCCAGCCGCTGACCTGCTTGTACAGCTGGTGATCTTCCTCGATTCTCCATCTCGTGACCGTGACCTTGATGAGTTCCGCCAGCGGTACCGGGTTCGGCGTCCAGCACAGGAAGTAGCTGACGGTGCCGGTGTACCGGTGTTTGCGCAGGAGCAGCACGGCGTGCCCGTCGCCTTGTTCCTCGGGGGTGTCATCGGGCGTGATCGCGATCATCGCCCAGTGGTAGTCCCTGGCGCCTTTGGCGGCCGAGCCGGTGCGCATCCGCTGCCACATGCCGGGTTTGACCAGGCCGGCGGCGGTTTTCACGGTGCCGCGGCGGCCGGGGGGCAGGGTCACCGTGCAGTTCGAGCGGACCGCCGGGACGTAGCCGGCGCCGCGTTCCCGGATGCCCTTGCGCAGCTCAGGGCCGCCTACACCTCGTCGCCGGCGACGAAACCGGCGCGGATGCCCCGGTCATGGGCATGCTGCAGCAGATCGCCCGCGAGCTGCGGTTTGGTGGCGAACATGACCTCGTCCGGCACTCCGGCCAGCTCGCGGCGCTCCTCGTCGGCCGCCCAGCCTTCGGGCAGGTACAGGGCACGGCCGATCAGGGCGTGCCCGGCCGGGGCCGCGCAGGTCAAGGGTGACCGCGACCTGGCACATCGCGATCCCGCCGGCGGTCCCGCTGTACTGGCGGGCTGAGCCGGCGCAGTCCGCCGGGGACTTCCCGCCGGCTCTCTCATCGACGATCAGCACCACGTCGTCCTCGTCCGCGCCCGCGGTCAGGTGCGCGGCCGCCCAGTCCGCGGCGGCATCCAGCATCTGCCGCTCATCGCAGCGGGCACGGGACAGCAGGTGCTGCATCCGGTACGGGCTGGCATGCCCGGCCGCCCCGGCCAGCGTCCAGCAGCTGTAATCCTCCAGCTCGCACAGCAGGCCGTTCACCATGTCACGGCAGGTCAGCCGCGTGTCCCGCCGGGCGGAGCACGGCGCGACCCGTGCCATCAGGTCATCGGGCAGTCCCGCGTGCGCGGCATGATCTACGCTGGCAGCAGCGGCTGCCGGGCCGTTGTCCTGTTCCACAAACTGGCATGATCACGGCAGCCGCGCCAGATTTCCCGTGTATCAACCAGTG
>DAHVAN010000221.1 GCA_027314595.1 Actinomycetota bacterium
ACGGGACAGGCTGCATCGACATGACATGCCCATTCTGCAGCCGGGACGAAGGGATAACAACGGCCGCAGCAGCATCATGGCCACCATCACCACCCGGATCGAGCACATCGGCCGGCGCGCCGCTAATAAGCCACCAGGGTCCTGAGTGCTGCTCGTGCGGTGAGGCAGAGCCGGGCGGCGCGTCTGGCGAGGGTGAGCCGGGCCAGGCTGGTGGTGGCTGCGGCGAAGACGGGCGCGGGGGCGAGGGCGGCGGGGGTGCTGGCCAGCTTGCTGGCGAGCAGGATGAAGACGGCCAGGTCGGCTGCGGCGGCGGCGAGCCCGGCGATGGCGGCGGCGGCGGGGGCGGTGCGCGGGCTGGCGGGCAGCCAGCGGGTGAGGGAGCCGGTGGCGGCCACGGTAAGCAGGGCCGCGCCCATGAAGGTGACGACGAGCGCGCCGAACAAGGGCATGGCGACCGGGGTGGCGGGCGGCATGCCGTGCCATTGCCAGGGCGGGGCGCGGTGGATCGCGATGTGGCTGGAGGTGGCGGCGGCTGCCCACAGCAGGCCCACGAGCGGGCCGGTGCTGATCAAGGTGAGGGCGGTGCGCCGGGCCTGGCGGGCCGCGAGTTCGGGACGGAACGCGACTGCGACCTGGCGGGGGTCGCCGAACTCGGCGGCCGCGGCGGCGGCGGCCTCGGCCGGGGGATGGCCGGCCGCGTGGTAGGCATCAGTCGCGTCGAGGAGCCCGCTGCGCAGTTCGGCGATGATGTCGCTGCGGGCCCGGGCAGGGCCGGGCAGCGCGGCGGCCACCTCGGACAGGTACGCCTCGACGGGCGGGCGGCCGTTCACGGCGTGACCGGGCGGGGCGCGGGTTCGAGCAGGGCGGTGACGGCGGCGGCGAACTGCCGCCAGCTGCCGCGCTCGGTGTCCAGCGTTCGCTGCCCGGCGGGGGTCAGCTGGTAGACGCGGCGCTTGCGCCCGCCGGCCTGGTCCCAGGTGCCGGTGATCAGCCCGGCTCGCTCCAGCCGGCGCAGCGCCGGGTAGACGGTGCCGGTGGGCAGGTCGAAGTGGCCGCCGCTGCCGGCCCGCAGCGCCTCCATGACCGCGTACCCGTGCCGCGGCCCGCCTTCCAGGGCGGCGAGCAGCATGCCGTCCAGGTGGCCCTTCAGCGTTTCCGCTCTCATAGGTAGCTATGCTACCCTTCCCCTCTATAAGTAGTGACGCTACATGTAGCGTCGCACCCTTGAATGGTTATCGGTGGAAGGGGGCGGTCATGGCCGGGCTGTCGCGGTTCGTGCTGCGTCACAAGCTGGTCATCGCGGTGTTCTGGCTGGCCGTGCTGGCCGTGGGCGTGGTCGCCTCGGCCCGGCTGTCAGGGCGGCTGTCGGGCCAGTTCGCGCTGCCGGGCGCGCCCAGCTACCAGGCCGGCCAGCAGATCCTGCGGGACTACGGCAACGGCGGCCCCGGGAACCCGGAGGTGGTCGTGGTGCGGCTGCCGCCGGGCGAGCCGGCGGCCGGCCCGGACGGGCGGCGGGTCCTGGGCGCGGCGTTCGCCGCAGTCGCCGCGCAGCCGGGCCTGCGGGTCGCTGATTACGCCAGCACCGGGGACCGGGCGTTCCTGGCCGGTGACCCGCGCCTGTCCTACGGGCTGGTGTTCACGCCGTACACGGGGGAGCTGTCGCCGCCGAGCCTGGGCCCGCAGGTCACCGCCGCGATGCGGCCGGTCCTGCCGCCCGGCAGCACCGTCGCCGTGACCGGGATGAACGAACTGCAAAGCGGCGGGCAGGCCGGGCAAGGGTTCGGGGTCCTGGCCGAGACGCTGCTGGCCGGGGCGGCGGCGCTGGGCGTGCTGGTGTTCGTGTTCGGCTCGGCGCTGGCGGTGGTGCCGCTGGCGATGGCGGCGGTGGCGATCCCCGCCTGCTTCGCCGCCCTGTACGCGCTCACCGAGGTGACCACGGTCAGCGTGATCGTGCAGTACCTGGCCGCGCTGATCGGGCTGGGTGTGGCGATCGACTACTCGCTGCTGCTGGTCACCCGGTGGCGGGAGGAACAGGCCGCCGGCCATTCGCGCCAGGACGCGGTGACGCGGGCGATGGCGACCGCCGGGCGGTCGGTGGCGTTCAGCGGCGTGACCGTGGGGGTCGGGCTGCTGTCGCTGGTCGTGCTGCCGGTGCCCGCGCTGCGCTCCATCGGGATCGGCGGCATGCTCGTCCCGCTGGTCAGCGTCGCGGTCACCCTCACCTTGCTGCCGGTGCTGCTGGCCACCGCGGGCGGCCGGATGGACTGGCCGCGCCGCCGCCGGGCCGGCGCCGCCAGCCGGGCCTGGACATGGTGGGCGCGGCTTGTGGTGCGCCGCCGGTGGGCCGCCGCGCTGGCCGCGCTGGCGGTCCTGGGGGCGCTGGGTGCAGCCGCGGCCGGCATCAGGGTCGGCGACCCCGCGGCCAGCTCGCTGGGCACGACCGCCCCGGCCGCTCAGGCCCTGCGCACCCTGGAAGCCGCCGGTGTCCCGGCCGGGGTCCTGGACCCCATCGAGGTCCTGGTCCCCGCCCGTGCTGATCCCGTCCGGCTGGCGGGGCAGCTGGCCGCGCTGGGCGGGGTGCGCGCCGCCGTCGCGCCGGTCGGCCCGGCGTGGCGGCGCGGCGGCACCGCGCTGATCAGCGTCCAGCCGGACGCCGAGCCGTCCACCCCCGCCGGCGCGGCCACTATCGCGCGGGTCCGGGCGGCGGTGGCGCGGGTTCCCGGCGCGCTGGCCGGCGGCCCGGGCCCGCTGCTGCTGGATGAGAACCATGCCTTCTACGGCCGGTTCCCGCTGCTGCTCGCCGTGCTCGCCGTGATTACGGTCATGGTGCTGGCCCGCGCGTTCGGGTCGCTGCTGCTGCCGGTCAAGGCCGTCGTCTTGAACCTGGCGTCGGTGGCCGCCACCTACGGGGTGATCGTGCTGGTCTGGCAGCACGGCTACGGCTCCCGCGCGATCTGGGGGCTGCCCGCCACCGGGGCGATCACCAACTGGGTGCCGCTGACCGCGTTCGCGTTCCTGTACGGCCTGTCCATGGACTACGAGGTGTTCATCCTCAGCCGCATCCGCGAAGCACACGACCACGGCACCCCCACCAGCGCCGCCGTCGTCGAGGGCATCAGCCGGACCGGGCGGCTGGTCACCGGGGCCGCCCTCATCTTGTTCTTCGCCTTCGCCGCCCTGTCCGCCAGCCCGGAAACCGACCTGAAAGTGATGGCCACCGCGCTCGGCGCCGGGATCTTGCTGGACGCCACCGTGGTCCGCGCTCTGCTCGTCCCGGCCCTGGTCGCCATGCTCGGCGGCGCGAACTGGTGGCTGCCGCGCCCGGTCGGGCGGCTGCTGCGCGTCCCCGCCCCGTCCGCCGCCAGCCCCGTCCCGGCGCCGAAGGCCGCCGCGCCCGCACGGCCAGGCGAATGAGGCGAAGGGACCGCGACCGTGCCAGGCATCAGCTCCGCCGCCCTGCTGGCCGCCGGCCTGCCCGCGACGGGGGGGACCAGCGGGTTCAGCACGGCGATCGCCGGGACCGGGCCGGTGTTCCTGGCCTTCCTCGCCATCCACGTCCCCGCCGGGTTCACCGCCGTCATCTCCGGCGTGCTGGCAGCGACCGCGCCCAAGCGCCACGGCCGGCACACCCGGGCCGGGACGGTCTACTACCGGGCTATCGCCGTGGTGTCCGCCACCGCGGCGGCGATGGCCGCGATCCGGCCCGCCCAGGACTGGTACCTGGCCCTGCTCGGCGCGCTCGCCTGCCCTGGCCGCCGCCGGGCGCGACTACCGGCGGCACCCAGGCCGGCGGCCCTGGCACCGCTGGCCCGGGCACATCCCGCACATCCTGGCCATGGGCGGCTCCTGCGTCGTCCTGCTCACCGCGTTCTACGTCGACAACGGCAAGAAGATACCGCTCCTCGACCAGCTCCCCGCCGCCTACTGGGTACTCCCGGCCCTCATCGCCACGCCGGTCACCGCCAGGTCCGCCGTCCGCCACCGGAACCCTCCGCCAGCATCGCCCGGCCAGGGCCGCGCACCCGATAGCGGCTAGAACCGCGCCCGTAAGGAGGTGACGGCAATGGCCATCTGGGCGTCGCCGCCGCCCTCCTCGGTGGATGGCCCCGTCGCGAGTCCGCCGCCGCCAAACTGCCGTAGAAGCCGGCCCTCCCGAATCCGAGAAGGCAGTTGCCTAGTGAACGCCAGGCTGCAGGCCCACGCCAGGGCCAACCCCGCCACCGCCATCACCGGCGCCCTTCGCGCCTTGTGCCTCGGCGGCCCCACCGCCCGGCTCGCCCCCGCCGTCGCCAGCTACCGCCATGCCGCCAGCACCTGACCCGCCCCGGCCGGGCCAGATCGGGCTTGGCAAGCCGACGCCCTCCCGCTGTGCCTGCAAGCGCGTGACTACATCCTGATCTTGGAGGGAATCCCATGGATGCTGCCGTGACAAGCGCGGTCATGGCCGCGCTTGTCGCCGACGGGCTGCTGGCCGGGTTGTCGCTGGACAAGGTCATCGTCCAGCTCCCCGCCCGGCGCAAGATCGGCCTGACCGCGTACGCGGCCTACGCCAGGGCCGCTGACCTGGGTAACGGCATCGCCTTTTACCCGGCCGCAGGCGTGGGCGCCGCGCTGCTGACCATCGCCGCGTTCGCCGTCGCGGTCGCACGGGGAGCACCGGGGGACGTGACCGCGCTGCTCGCCGCGGCCGCGGGGTTGTCGCTGCTGCACAGCGCCGCGACCGGCCGGGCCGCCCCCGCCATGTTCCAGGTCGGCCGGTCCGGGGACGGCGAGGCAGCCCTGACGCCGCTGCTCACGCGGTTCGCCCGCTGGTCAGCGGCCCGCGCAGCCCTCCAGGCCGCGACCCTCGTCGTTGTCGCGATAGCGGTCGCCGCCGGAACATGACCGGCAGCCGGGAGGAAACCGCCATGCCGCCAGCCCCCGATCCGCAGGCCGCCCCCGACCGGGCCGCGCTGCGCGCCGAGATGGAACAAGCCCGGCATGACTTCCGCCGGCTCGTCGGCGACGCGACGCCCGCGGATCTGCGCCGGCCGTCCGACGGGGCCAGGTGGACCAACCAGCAGCTGCTGTTCAACATGCTGCTCGGCTACCTGATCGTCCGTGCGCTCCTGGTCCTGGTCCGCGTCTTCGGACTGCTCCCCGACGGGGCCAGCAAAGCGTTCGCGAGGCTGCTGGACTCCGTGCGCAAGCCGTTCGACCTGATCAACTACCTGAGCTCGTGCGCCGGCGCCCGGAACAAAGTAGAGCAAAGGTCAGCAACACGCGCAGACTTTCCGGGGAAGTCTACGACGATCGTGAACCTCGGTGCCCGTTGTGCGCCTGCCAGGAGCATAAGCCGCGGCTGTCGGCCGCCGGTGATCACGGCGCTCCTGCTGCCGTCTCGCCCGGCACCGGCCAGGGGCGGAAAGGCGCGCAGCCCGAATTGCCCCGGGGCCGCCCGGTACTGCTTTCTGCGACGGCGCGGCGCTGCCCGGAACCTGTGCCCGCGAACGCTCCCCGCCAGCGCCACCCCGGCAACCCGCTGCCCACGCCCGTGGGCCGTTCCTGGCGCACACAGCCCCGTGCGGGCGCGACCGTACCCGGCACCGCATCCCCGTCGTCCCGGGCATCCGGCCCGGCTGTGGCCGCGCTTGCCCCGGCTTGCCCGGCACGCCACTATCCGCCGCGTGCTGCCGCTGTCGCCGCGCGGAGCCCGAGCGTCTCTGAAGCTCCTGCAAGCACAAGTGCCCAGCGGACTTGCCGCTTCGAGCGCCGGCGCCAGCCGGCACCGCCACCCGGAAGCACGTGGCCACCGTCCCGCGCATCCCTGGCAGGTATCTGGGCTCCGTCGCCTTCTACGGGCGGGAACCTCCCCGGCGAAGCGGTCGTCGGTATCCGGCGACGCCACCGGCTCGGCGGGATCCTCAACGAGTACGATCATGCCGCCTGAGCTGCACGGATGAGATTACCGGCAGGCGCATCGTTCGCGATCGGGCTCGGGCCGGTCTTCTGGCTGCTGATCGCCGAGATCTACCCGCTGCGGATCCGCGGTGCCGCGATGAGCGTCGTGTCGATGGCGAACTGGGCGGCGAACTTCGTGGTCACGGTGTCGTTCCTGACGCTGCTCAACGCGATAGGCGGCGTTGGCGTGTTCTTCCTGTACGGCTTCCTCACCCTCGTCGCGCTCGCCTACTTCTGGCGCAAGGTGCCCGAGACCAAGTGCCGCAGCCTGCAGCAGATCGAGCGCGACCTGACACCCGCGGGACATTGACCCGCAACCGGTCACATGGATACGGGTTTTGGCGCTCCATGGTCATCCGGATCATGGACGCCCATCGCCTGGAGCAGTGCCAGCAGTGCCGTTAGCTCCTCAATACCCAGCGAGCAGAGCGGGCCGGGGTCCTCCACGAGGCCGCCCCAGAAGCTGGCGCGCTGCCGCTGGCCCTCCTGGGTGAGGGCCAGCGCACGGACCCGGCGGTCAGCGGGATCGGCGCGGCGCTCCACAAGGCCCCGGCTCTCCATGCGGTCAACCAGCGCGCTGAAGTTGGAGGCGTCATAATCCATCTGCGTGGACAGGCTCCGCATCGGCACCGCGTCCCCTGGTCTCATCAGCATCAGGACCTTCACCATCGAGGACGACAGGCCGAGTGTCATCGCATGGCTGTTCCAGTGCTGGCGGAGGCGATCCGCGATCTTGAGCAGGCCGAAATCCGCGTCCAGCACCAGGCGCAGTCGCTCAGTGCTAGGGCCGGGCAAGTCATCAGGTACATGCATGTCAGGCACAGTATATGGGATCGATGGCACACTATAGTTATTACCTACCAATATTTACGGGAGCGCTCGCGCAGGACACCAGCGAGGCTCGACCGGGACCCGGCACGTTAGCGCTAGCGGAGCGCGGACGGAACCGGAGGTATCCCAGTGCATGCGGAACGCGAACTTGAGCTGGCGCCAGTGACGACGGAGGTCGCCGCGGGGATTTACGCCTACGTGCAGCCGGACGGCGGCTGGTGCCTGAGCAACGCGGGCATCATTCGCGACGGCCGCCGGGCGGCGGTGGTGGACACCGCGGCAACCGAGGCACGGGCCCGGCTGCTGCGCGACCAGGCGTCGAGGATCGCGGGATCGCCGCCGGGCATCGTGGTCAACACGCACTTTCACGGCGCCCACGGTGCTGTTCCAGGACCGGATAACGCTGTACGTCGGCGACACCCGGGTCGAACTGGTGAACGCCGGGCCCGCGCACACCGCCAGCGATACGGTCGCCTGGCTGCCCGAGCAGCGAGTGCTATGTCGGGAGTCACGCCGTTCTGCCTGATGGGCTCGGTCCCCGGATCGATGGCGGCCATTGGCTGGCTGCGCGCCCTGCACCCGGCGGTCGTGGTTCCCGGGCACGGCCCGGTCGGCGGCCCCGAACTGCTGGACCAGGCCGAGGGATACCTCCGTTGGCTACAGGACCTGGCCAGGGAAGGCATGGCGGCGGGCCTTGAGCCGCTTGGGCTGGCCCGCGACGCTGGACTCGGTGACTACGCGGACTGGCTGGACCACGAGCGCCTAGTGGCGAACCTGCACCGGGCGTACGCCGACGAGCGGGGCGTCCCGGCGGCGACCGGCGTCGACGTGATGGTCGCGTTCGGCGAGATGACTGAGTACCGGGGCACCCGGCTGTTGAGCCGGGCCTGACCGTCGGGCGGGCTGCGGCGAGCGAGTCTCGAGGACGTCTGGATCGAGACCGCTGACGATGATCCGGGTACCGATCTGCGAGGAGAGACGATGAACCGGCGTGTGGCGGTGACGGGCATCGGCGTGCGAGCGCCAGGTGGCGGGAACACCAAGGAATTCTGGAAGCGATCTCGTCGGGCACCTCGGCGACGCGCACCATTTCCCTGTTCGACGCCTCCGCGTTCCGCTCGCGGGTCGCCGCCGAGTGCGATTTTGACCCGGCCGCGGAGGGCCTGACCGCGCAGGAGATCCGGCGGATGGACCGGGTCGCGCAACTCGCCGTCGCGGCCGCTCGCGAGGCGCTCGCCGACAGCCGGCTGGCCCCGGGCGAGCTTGACCCGGAGCGGACAGGGGTCACAGTGGGCAGCGCGATAGGCAGCACGATGAGCCTGGACCGGGAGTACAACGTGCTCAGCGACGGAGGTCGGCGCTGGCTGGTGGACTATGAGTACGCGATACCGCACCTGTTCAGCTACCTGGTGCCGACGTCGCTCGCCGCCGAGGTCGCCTGGGCGACGGGCGCCGAGGGGCCGGCCGCGGTCGTCTCCACCGGCTGCACGTCAGGGATCGAATCGGTGGCGCACGCCGCCCAGCTCATCCGCGAGGGATCGGCCGACGTGATGGTGACCGGCGGCACCGACGCCCCCATATCGCCCGTGGTCGTGGCCTGCTTCGACGCGATCAAGGCGACGACGCCCCGCAATGACGACCCAGAGCACGCCTGCCGCCCGTTCGACAACACCCGGGACGGCTTCGTGCTCGCCGAGGGAAGCGCCATGCTGGTGCTCGAGGAGCTAGAGCACGCGAAGGCGCGCGGGGCGCACGTGTACGCCGAGATATCCGGCTGGGGCGTGCGCGCCAACGCCTATCACATGACCGGGCTGCGCGCCTCCGGCGATGAGATGGCGACGGCGATCCAGGCCGCGCTTAGGATGGCGGACCGCGTCCCCGGCCAAGTCGACTACATCAACGCGCATGGTTCCGGCACCAAGCAGAACGACCGGCACGAGACTGACGCATTCAAGAGGAGCCTGGGTGAGCGGGCTTACCAGGTTCCCGTCAGCTCGATCAAGTCCATGGTGGGGCACTCGCTCGGCGCCATCGGCTCGATCGAGATCGCCGCCTGCGCCCTGGCCCTGGAGTACGGCCTGGTGCCGCCCACCGCGAACCTGCACACCGCCGACCCCCAGTGCGACCTGGACTACGTGCCCGTCGAGGCGCGGTCGGCCGCCCTGGACACAGTGCTGACGGTGGGCAGCGGCTTTGGTGGCTTCCAGAGCGCCATGGTGCTGGCCAAGGTGGCCGCATGAGGGCCGTCATCACCGGGATTGGCGTCACCGCCCCCAACGGTCTCGGCGCCGACGCGTACTGGTCCGCCGTGCTACGCGGCGAGAGCGGGATCCGGCCGATCGGCCGCTTCGACGCGTCCGGCTACCCGGTCAGGCTGGTCGGCGAGGTGCCGGACTATGAGCCCGCCGACTACCTGCCAGGCCGCCTGGTGCCGCAGACGGACCAGATGACCCGGCTCGCGCTGATGGCCATGGACTGGGCCATCGCCGACGCCGGCGTGGACCTGTCCGCGCTGCCTGCTGACCAGATCGGCATCGTCACCGGCAACTCCGTCGGCGGCCTGGAGTTCAGCCAGCGCGAGCTTGAGAAGCTGTGGAGCGTCGGCAGCAAGCACGTGAGCGCCTACCTGTCCTTCGCGTGGTTCTACGCGGCGAACACGGGGCAGATCTCGATCCGGCACGGGCTGCGCGGCCCCGGTGGCGTGCTCACCGGCTACGTCGGCGGCCTGGACGCGGTGGCGCACGCCCGCCGGTACGTGCGCGACGGGATACCGCTCGTCGTGTCAGGAGCGGTGGATAGCGTGATGTGCCCGCTCGGCTGGGTGATCGAGCTGACCAACCGCAAGGTCAGCGCGCACCCGGACCCGGCCCGCGCCTACCTGCCGTTCGACGCGGCAGCCTGCGGCTACCTGCCCGGCGAGGGCGGCGCCATCCTGATCGCCGAAGACGACGCCACCGCCCGGGCGCGCGGCGCGAGGCCCTACGGTGAGATCACGGGACACGGCGCGACGTTCGACCCACCGCCGGGATCCAGCCGGGAACCTGGCCTGCGGAAGGCGATCGAGACCGCGCTGCGGGACGCCGGAATGACGCCGCGGGACATCGGCGTGGTGTTCGCCGACGCGGCCGGCGTGGCCGCGCTTGACCGGGCCGAAGCCGCCGTGATAGCCGCCGTGTTCGGCCCGCGGGCGGTGCCGGTCACCGCACCGAAGACGATGACGGGCCGACTGCACTCCGGCAGTCCCGCGCTTGACATCGCCACCGCGCTGCTCAGCATGCGGCACGGCGTGATCCCGCCGACCATCAACGTGACCGATCCAGTCGCGGCAGACCAGCTGGACCTGGTGCTCGACGCGCCGCGGGAGGCGTCGCCGCGCGCCGCACTGGTGCTGGCCCGGGGCGACGGGCTGAACTCAGCGATCGTGCTGAGCGCGCACCCCGGGAAGTTATCCGAGGCCGCGTCGCCAGCGGCCCGAGCCAGGAGGAGAACATGATCGTCTTCGTGAACAGCTTCGCGCTCAAGGCGCCCGCGGCGGAGTTCGAGCGTATCTTCGCCGAGTCCTCGGACTTCCTGCGCGTCCAGCCCGGCTTTCTCTCGCACCGGCTGGTGCGGTCCGCCAAGGACCCCGGGCACTACCTGAACATCGCGCTGTGGGAGAGCGAGGCGTCCCTGCGCGCCGCCACCGGGCTGCCCGAGTTCGGGGATCATGCCCGGCGGCTGCGCGAGGTGGCCTCCACCGACCCGCAGTTCTTCCAGCCTGTCCTGGAGCGGCATCGCGGTGACGACCAGCCATGACGGCGGAGGGCCGCTACAGCGACTCGGTGAACTCCTTGGCGTGGGCCAGCGTGGCCCGGCTGTTGCCGCCGATCGAGTCGCGGACGAAGGCCCTGGTGGAGTCCCACGTGGTGCCTGCCGCCGGGAGGGCGCCGATCGGGGGAGTAACGCCCGCGCTGCTGGCATCGCTGCTCCAGGGACTCGGCAGCTTCGCCCTGCTCTTCCTGATCATCATGTACCTGCAAGGGGCGCGTGGCCTGAGCCCCATCGACGCGTCGCTGCTGATGGTGCCGGGCTATGTAATCGGCAGCTTCGTGTCGCCGCTGGCCGGACGGGTGACCGACCGGCTGGGCCCGGTGATTCCGGCCACCGTCGGGCTGGCCCTCCAGGCCGCCGCGCTGCTCATCCTTGCCCAGATGACGATAACCACCGGGTTCTGGGTGGCAGCGGTCGGGAACGTGGTGAACACCATGGGTGGCGGCGCCTTCTACCCGGCCAACAACTCGGCCGTGATGAAGGCATCCCCGCCCCAGCGGCTGGGGATCGCGTCCGGCGTGCTCAGGACGTTCGCGAGCGTTGGCATGGTGTTCTCGTTCACCACGGTCATCTTGATAGCTTCGCGATCCATTCCGCGCCAAACGGCATTCGCCATCTTCGTCGGCACCACCAGCCTGCACGGAACGCTGGCCGTCTCGTTCACCAATGGCCTGCGGACCGCCTTCTACTCCATGGTGGCCATCATGGCGGTGGCCGCCGTGCTGTCAGCCATCCGGGGCAAGGCCGGCGCGTCGGCCACCGGCCCTCGGCGAGGCAGCAGCGCCCCGACCGCGGCACGGTAAGGATGATTCACAGCGGAGCTCAGGGGCGGTGCGGCCGTCGGCGGCCAGGTGCTGGAGGGCCGAGTGGCGCAGCTGGTGCAGGGTCCAGCCCTTCTTGTGCGGGTCGAGCGCTGCGCTTGCTTGCTTGAACAGGTACTCAGCGCGCGGATAGGACAGCCGGCCCCGTCCGGTGGCCGGGCAGATGTCCCCTGCGGCAGGTGCGCGGCGGCCGGCGGCGGGTGCCCTCCGGTCGGCGAGGAAGACCGGGCCGGCGGTGCGTCCGCGCAGCAGGCGGGGCAGGAGGCGGGCGGTGGCGGTGGCCCAGTGGACGTACTCGACGGCACCGCCCTTGGAGGTGACGCGGGCGCGCCGGAACTCCGGGTCGAGGTCCTCGACGTTGAGCGTGAGGATCTCCTCCGCCCGGGCGGCGGTCTCGTAGAGCATCCGCCACAGGACCCGCTCGCGCAGGCCGTGCCGGTCGTCGGCGAGCAGCTTCTCAAGGCGGGCACGGGGAATGGAGCGGTCGCCGCGGCGGGCGGGCTTGCGCCGCTCCAGCCGCCGGGCGGGGTTGACGGCCAGGATCTCGTTGCGCTGCGCCCAGGCGGTGAACGAGGTCAGCGCGGACAGGTGCCGGTTCCAGGTGGCCGCCGCGGCGCCATCCCACCGGGCCATCACCGCCGCGTAGTCCCCGGGCTGCAGGCTGCCCGCGTCGCGGGAGCCGACGATCGCGGCCAGGCTGGCGAGGGTCTCGGCGTAGCTGGCCCTGGTCGTCGCGGCCTGGACGCCGTCGAGGTAGCGGCCAACGGCGTCCGCGATGTCCTGTCCACCGCCGTCTGGCCTCTGGCTGCCGGGAACAGCCGGGAACGGGACGACTGACACGGGCGCCTCCGCGCTGATGTGACACATAACGCTACCGAGTCAGGCCCGGCCCGGTGCCCGGCAAGCAGGGCATACCCGCCGCCGACAAGGCTAGTGTGGCACATAATCTAAATTCTGTGTCACATAACCCCGCCGGCGCGAGCGCGGCGAGCGTGCCGGCGTACTCCTCGGGCCAGGTGAGGACGATGCCGTGCCTCTCGCACAGGCCCGCCCAGCGGACGTCTTCTGCGGGCCGGCGCTCCACCGCCACCACCGCGCGCACGGCATGGACGCCCTCCCAGCGCGGTGGCAGCGAACCTGCCTCCCGCAGCGAGTCCAGCGCGTGAACGTAGTCCAGGACCTGGCCGATCGCCAGGCGTATCTGCGCGGTCTCGTTGTCGCTGGTCAGTGACTTGACCTCGCAGATGAAGGCCACGCCTCCGGCATCGCCGTCCCGCCAGGCGATGTCGAACGCCGGGTCGCCCGGCTTTGGCGACCTCGGCTTCAGGCCCGCTTCCCGCAGCGCATCGGCCAGCGCGTTCTGGGTATTTTTGTGTGCTTTAGTACCCCGGTCGGTCTTGTCCGGATCGGTCTTGAACACCCGGCTCTTGGGCACCTCACCGCCTTGTGGCGGCGGCGTGTACGCATCGTCGGCAGTGTCCGGCGCCGCCTCCCCGGACAGCTCCGCTTCCTTGCTCGCGAGCACGAAGCCGAAGACGATCTTCGCGTGCTGGGCATGATCGGACGAGGTCTGGGAGGGGACCTTTAGCTCAGGATGGGCGGCGAGCGCAGCGTTGATCTCACCCCAGTAGTCGCACGAGGCCAACGGACTCTGAATGGCCTTTGCCCCTAGGACCTGCTTGATGGCGGTGCCTCCGGTGGCGGCCAGCTTCTGCCTGGCCTCCTGGATCTCCTCCAGGGTCACCGACACACCCCCGACATCAATCTTGTTCGCCATCTCCACCTCCCCAGTCAATGCCGTTGCTTGTCATGTGCGAAGTACCGCGGGGTGGAGCGTGAGCACCTTGGCCGTCACCCGGCGGGTCGGGCGGCGGGCCTGGCCTGCCTTGCGGAAGGAGTACTTCGAGGCCGGGCGCTTCAGGCACCGGTCGGC
>DAHVAN010000223.1 GCA_027314595.1 Actinomycetota bacterium
GCCGACCGACCCGTGGCCGCTGCCCGAATGGGCGGACGTCCGGGTGGACCCGACCCAGGACTCGCTCGGCATCGGGTCGATCCTGCCGGACGCGCAGGCGCACGACCGCTGGCCTCCGCGCGGCGACGGCTACCAGCCGCCGCCTGGCGGCCCGGCGCCGCCGGGCCGCCGTGCAGGTGCCCGTTGTCGACGAACCCGACCACGCCCTGGTCCGCGAGCGGGGCGGCGAAGGTGTGGGCGTTGACGGTCAGGTTCGGCAGCGAGTCGGCGCCGATCGTCTCAAGCGCGCCGTTGGCGTATCCGGTCACGACCTCGACGTGGCCGCTGAACAGCACCCAGTCGCCAGGCTGCGGCTGGTAGCCGTCGCCGAGCGGATGCCAGCGGTCGTGCGCCTGCGCGTCCTGCAGGATCGACACGATGCCGAGCGAGTCCTGGTTCGGGTCCACCCGGACGTCCGCCCATTCGTGCAGCGGCCACGGGTAGGTCGTCCCGCCGCTGACCCAGCTCTGCTTGCCCACGGCCTGCGCGGCCAGCTCGAGCGTCAGGCTCGCGAACGCCGCGCAGGACGGGCCGTGGTCGGTGCCGTCAAGGCTGTCCTGGCCCCAGATCATCGCCTCCATCTGCGCGGGAGTGTGGGTTTGGGCGAGCCGCAGGTAGTAGCTGGCCACGTTGACGATGGCGGCTCGCAGGGGGGCGTCGCCGGAACTGGCCGCCGGCTCGCTCGCCGCCTTCTGCAACGCCAGCAGGTGCAGCGGCAGGCTGGTCGGCGAGGTCATCATGGCGGCTGCCCCGGGAACGAAGGAGAATCCAGTTATCACACCGCTGGTGCTCACGGTCACAAGCGCCGTCGCCTGCTGCCACCATGGCTTCCTGACGGAGTGTGCGGACACCACTTCCCACCTTTTGCGATTACAGTCCCGATTGCGGCAAAGTGTTCAAGATCGCCTGAACCTGCGAGTCACCCGGGTTGCCGGCGTTCTCGAAAAGCACGCCAGCCTCGGCCGCGATTCGCGTCGGCGTGCCCACCATCCACTGCTCGAACACGTCGCTCACCAGGGCTGCCTGCCCCGCGGGGCTGGTCACCGGCTGCGCGCAGATGGCCGGGAACCCCTGCCTGGTGACGAGCGCGGACGACCCGGTGTACCGCGCGCAGTTGGCCGGGCTGCTCTCGAGCCCGGGCTGGACCACCGGGGCGCCGTTGCTGCCGGTCAGCGTGGCGCCGCCGATGATGTCGTTGATGGCGCGCGCCGCCACCTCCAGGCTGTCCGTCGGGCTGGCGGGGTTGTAGGGGTGGTGCAGGTTGAGCGACCAGGCCACGTCGCCGCCCTGCGCGGGACCGATCGGCTCGAGCCCTTTCCTGCCGTTCGACGGGTCGCTGAAGTTCGGATTGTCGTCGCTGGTCAGCAGCGAGAACACCCACAGGATCTGCCGGGTGGCCTTGGCGCAGGCGAAGTTGACCTGACTGGGCTCCGACACCACGTTCGGGTTCTGGCAGGCGGCGTTGATCTCGCTCTGCACCTGCGCCACGCTGGCCGGCCACGACGGGCTGGCGCCCGGCACGATCAGCGCGAGGAGGAACGACGCGGCCGTGACGGCCGCGACGCAGACGCCGATCGCCCGCCAGTGCCTGAGCCAGCCCGCGCGCCCAGGCCGCCGGACGTTGCGCCGGCCCCGGTTGATGAGCACCTCGGTCCGCTCGTCGGCCTCCGGCGAGCCCGTCCCTGCGGGATCGCCGGCATAGCCCGGATAGCCCGGATAGCCCGGATAGCCGCGATCGCCGGGATCGCCGGGATCGCCGTCCTCGTCTTCGCCGGGATCGCCGTCCGCTTCCGGCTCGCCGAAGCGGGCCGGATCATAGCCGACGGCCGCGTACTCGGCCGGGGCGGTCCGCGGGCCGCCATAGCCGCCCGCGGCGCGGTGCCAGGGCGTCGCGTCGGGGTAGCCCTCCGGCGGCCACTGCCCGGCCGCGGGAGCGGCATGCCGGCCCCGCGCCGCCGTCTCGAAGTACCCGGGCGCCCCTGCCGCGTCATCGTGAGGTGCGACGGCCTGCTGCACGGGGTACGCCCCGGTGCCGTGCTCGGAAGCGGCGTATCCGGGAGTAACCCGGCCGAGCATGCGCTCAAGTTCGGCGGCCCTGCTTTCAAGCATCTCTAGCCGCTCACTGTCTGTATAGTTCATATATTCGAATTCGCGCTTCATGTTTCACCCCTAACGGGCGCCTATGTGTGACGGCGATCTGCTGCCAGCGCTGCGGCGCGGCCTGGCGCTTGGTGGCGCCGGCGCTCAGCGCGGCCCCGCCGGTTGCCGCGGCGCAGGGAAGGGCGCCGCGGTTACCAGCGAAAGTGTTCCTGCACGGACAGCACTCATGATCACTATTAGAACATGCGTACGAGCATAAAGGAAAGGGTTTGCGGTTAGAACTCAGATTCGCCATCAACCTTCCAAACGCAAGGTGCCAATGGGGTGCGTGTGGCGCATGGAATCTCGACCGGCTCGCGATCGCCGGCGCCTTCTCCCGGCGGCGGTCATCCGCGCCGGGCCGTGGCACCATGGTCCGGTGAAAAGCCGATGGATTGCCGGGTACGACGCGCAGGGGGAGACCGAGACCGCCGACGTGGAGCGGATGCGGCGGCTCGCCGCCAGCGAGCCCGACCCGTGGCTGCGCACGCTGCCGCTGCATTTCACGGCCTCGGCCCTGGTCGTGCATCCGGACAGCGGCCGGGTGCTGCTGCGCTGGCACCAGCGGCAGCGGAGGTGGCTGCAGGTCGGCGGGCACGGCGACCAGGGAGAGACCGACCCGCTGCGGATAGCGCTGCGGGAGGCCGCGGAAGAGACCGGGCTGCCCGACCTGCGGCCGTGGCCGGACGCGGCCGTCAGGCATGCCGTGATCTGCGCGGTCGCGCCGGGCAAGGGCGAGCCCGCGCACGAGCACGCCGACCTGCGCTACTTCATGGCCACGCGCGATCCCGGCGCGGTACGGCCCGAGCACCCGCAAGCCCCGCTGCGCTGGCTGACCATCGACGGCGCCCGCGCCCTGGTCGGCGCGAACAACCTGCGCCAGACGCTGGACCGCGCTGAGCTCCTGCTGGCCGCCGGGCCGCCCAGGCGGCGCCCCTGACGGGCCGAGCGGGCGGCCTGCCCGCCCGGGCAGGCGCGGCCCGCCGGCCGGCGCGGCGGTCCCGATTGTGAATCATGTCACGTGTGAGACGGCGCGAACTTGGTAAGTGAGCGGCTCACTCACCCGTATAGTGACGTCCGTGTCAGGTAAGCGCAGCGCTGACGAGCGGCTGGGTGAGGTCATCGCCGCCGCGGTGCGGGTGTTCACCACGGACGGTTACCGGGCGGCGCGGATGAGCGACGTCGCCCGCGCCGCGGGCCTTTCCGAGGCCGCCATCTACCGCTACGTGGAGAGCAAGGAAGGCCTGTTCGTGCTGGCCATCAGGCACGCGCTGCTCCTGGAGGACATGCCCTCAGGCGCCGAGTTCCCGCTCCGGCCGCCGTCGCTCGCGCAGATGATCGACCAGGCCAGGGACTTCGTGGCCGCGGAGGTGCCGTTCGGCTCGCTCGCCCGCGCGCTGCGCGCTCCTGAGCCCGGCGACCCGGCCGCCGAGCTCGAGGCGGTGATGCGCGAGCTGTTCAGCCTGGAGACGCAGACCAGGGAGGCCGCGGACATGATCGAGCGGTCCGCGCGCGAACTGCCCGAACTCGCCGACCTGCTGATCACCGGGCTGCGCCAGCCGGTCCTGCGCGCGCTGACCGAGTACCTGGACACCCGTGCCAAGGCAGGGATGCTGCGCGCCGCCCCGGACACCCCGGCGGCCGCGTGCCTGGTGCTGGAGACGCTGACCTGGTTCGCCAGGCACCGGCACTCGGACCCTTACGCCGCGGCGATCCCCGACGACCTCGCCGAGGACACCGCGATCGACGCGCTGATCCACGCCCTAGTCCCAGCCAAGTTCCTCGGAGGACGCGCATGACCGACTCCACGCCAGATCTCGCGATCGAGGTGCGCGGACTGCAGATGAGCTACGGCCCGCGGCACGTGCTGCGCGGCGTGGACTTCGAGGTCCGCACCGGGGAGGTCCTCTGCCTGCTCGGCCCCAATGGCGCGGGCAAGACCACCACCGTCGAGATCCTCGAGGGGTTCAGGCAGCGCACCGGCGGACGCGTGCGCGTGCTTGGGCTCGACCCGGCGGACGCCAAGGCCAGGCTGCGCGAGCGGATCGGCATCGTGCTGCAGGAGTGCGGCTTCCCGCGGCTGGCGCGGGTCGGCGAGCTCATCGACATCTGGCGCTCCTACTATCGGGCGCCGCGCCCGCTCGAGGAACTGCTCGACCTAGTGGAGCTGACCGCCGACAGGGACCGCCAGGTGCGCAGGCTGTCCGGCGGGCAGCGCCGCAGGCTCGACTTCGCCCTCGCCCTGGCGGGCGACCCGGACCTGGTATTCCTCGACGAGCCGACTACCGGGTTCGACCCCGAGTCGCGCCGCAGGTGCTGGGCGGCGATCGAGAACCTGCGGTCGCTCGGCAAGACGATCCTGCTGACCACCCACTACCTGGACGAGGCGGAGCGGCTCGCCGACCGGGTGGCCATCCTGCAGGACGGATGCGTCCAGACGGCGGGCTCGGTGCGGCAGGTCGCCCGCCAGGCGGGCGTCATGACGACCATCTCCTTCGCCACGCCGCAGGCGCTGCGGGCCGGCGCAGTGACGCCGCCAGGCTGCCTCGACGTCAGGGTCAGCGGGGAGATCGCGGTCTGCAGGACGCCCAACGCGGCGCTCGCCCTGCGCGAGCTGCTCGCCTGGGCGGCCGACAACGACCTCGGCGACCTCGATGACCTCGCCGTCGAAACCCCGACGCTGGAGGATGCCTACCTCCGGCTCGTCTCCGGAGGCACCCGCTGACCAGGAACCTGCGCCTCGCCGCCCGTCAGGCGCTGCTCGAGCAGCGCTCCTTCTGGCGCAGCGCCGAATACGCGCTCTTCACCTTCGCCCTGCCGCTCGCCCTGCTGCTGCTCATCGGCTCCACGACGGCCGGCGGCCTGCTGCCCGGCACCGACGTCAAGGCGCAGATGATCTTCGTGCCGTCGATCCTCGCGTTCGGCGTGATCGTCGCGGCCTACGTGAACCTGGGGGCCAAGCTCGCCACGCTGCGCCACGACGGCGTGCTTAAGCGGATACGCACCACGCCGCTGCCCGCCGGGGCCTATCTGTCCGGGGTGTTCGGCAGCACGGCGGCGACCACGCTGGCGATCACCGCGTGCACCGCGGTGATCGGCTGGCTCGCGTTCGGCGCGGTGCCGCGCGCGGGCGGCGTGGCGGAGATAGCAGGCGGGCTGATGCTCGGGGTGGTGTGCTTCGGGTCGCTCGGCCTGGCGCTCAGCTCGGTCGCGCGCAGCGCCGAGTCCGCCTCGCCGATCGCCAACGCGAGCTACCTGCCCGTGGCGATCATGTCGGGGATCTTCGACCCGACGTTCAGCGTGCCGCGCTGGCTGTCGGCCGCGGTGGGCCTGCTGCCGGTCAGGGCGCTCGCCCAGATCCTCCAGCAGGGCTACACGCCGGTCGAGCACGCCCCGGTGAGCGACCTGTTCGTGCTGCTCGCCTGGGCGGCCGGCGGGTGCGCGCTGGCGGCCTGGCGGTTCCGCTGGCACTGAGCCCGGCGCAGGACGGCGCAGGCGCGCCCGCCAGGCAGATCTCGCGTTGTATCGCGGGTCTTCCTGGAGAAAATCCCGCAGATGCCCGTCCTTGGCGGAAAAAAGTACGGAGGGCCCTGGTGCTGATCGTCCCGTTAATGGTACTTTGCCGCCATCGCTGGCTCGTCGGCCAGTGTTCCGGCTTATGCGCTTCAATACGCGGGCATGCCGGATGATTGACGAATCATTGGCGTATCGATAGCAAATCGTGATTCTTCGGCTTCAATGCCTTAACGGGCCTAACTTACGCTCCAGGCAAGCTATGCGCCTGGGAGCAAGCCCTCGGGGCACGTCGGAGGCGCACAACAGCACAGCCAAGGAGCGCAATTGATGTTTCCGAACAGACGGCGGCCGCGCATAACGCGGGCCGCCGCGACCGGCGCAGCGGCCCTGCTCGCGGTCGGGATCGCCGCCTGCAGCTCAGGAAGCGGCGGCAGCAGCTCGGCGTCCACCTCGCCGTCCTCGTCATCGTCGCCGTCCTCGACCCCCGCGGGCGCGAAGGTGGCAGGCGGGACCGCGACCGTGGCGCTGCCTTCGGGCGTGACCCTGAGCTACATCTTCCCGTTCACCCCCCTCGTGAACGCGAACGAGTACAACTCCGAGGGCTTCCAGATGCTCTTGTACCGGCCGCTGTACATGTTCGGGAACAACGGCAACTCGGTAGCGGTCAACTACCCGCTCTCGACGGCCGACGCGCCGGTGTACTCGGCGAACGGCAAGACCGTGACGATCACCATGAAGGGCTGGAAGTGGAGCGACGGCGAGACCGTCGATGCCGCCGACGTCATCTTCTGGCTCAACATGATGAAGGCCGAGCCGAACAACTACTACGGCTACGTGCCCGGCCTGCTGCCCGACAACCTCGCCTCGTACAAGGCCACCGGACCGGAGACGGTTGTCCTGAACCTCAAGAGCGCGGTCTCCAGCGTCTGGTTCACCTACAACCAGCTCGCCGAGATCACCCCGATGCCGATGGCCTGGGACGTCACCTCGGCCGGCGCCAAGTCCGGCAGCGGCGGCTGCACCACTGACTCCGCCGCCGACAAGTGGGCCAAGTGCACCGCGGTCTACAACTTCCTCGCCGCGCAGGCCAAGAACGCCAACACCTACGCGACCAACCCGGTGTGGGCGGTGGTCGACGGGCCGTGGAAGCTGAACAGCTTCAGCACGGCAGGCACGGTCACGTTCGTGCCGAACCCCGGCTACTCCGGCAGCCCGAAGCCGACCCTGTCCGAGGTCAAGTACCTGGCGTACACCGACGACACGACCGAGTACACCGCGCTCAAGACCGGCCAGCTCGACGTCGGCTACATCCCGTCGCAGGACCTGCCGCCACGGTCGGGCAGCCAGGTCCTGCCGAGCGTCGACCCGCTCGGCAGCGGGTTCAGCCTGGCCCCGCTGTACCAGTTCGGGATCCAGTACTTCCTGATCAACTTCAACAACCCGACGATGGGTGCGGTGTTCAAGCAGCTCTACGTCCGCCAGGCGATCCAGGAGCTCGTTGACCAGAACGGCATGATCAACGCGATCGACCGCGGCTACGGCTACCCGACCTCGGGCGGCGTGCCCACTCAGCCGCCGAGCCAGTGGGTCCCGCCGATCCAGAACGAGAACAGCCTGCAGGGTCCGTACCCGTTCAGCATCGCGAACGCCAAGGCGCTGCTGACCAGCCACGGCTGGTCGGAGGTGAACGGCGTGATGACCTGCCAGGTCGGGTCCAAGTGCGGCGCCGGCATCGCGAACGGCGCCCAGCTCAAGCTCGTGATGGACTACGCGACCGGCATCCAGGCCTTCGTCCAGGAGGTCCAGGTGTTCAAGTCGGACGCCTCGCAGGCGGGCGTCTCGGTGAGCCTGGTTCCGCAGTCGTTCAACACGATCATCGGCGAGTCCTCGCCGTGCAAGCCGGGCCCGAAGTGCACCTGGGACATCCTGAACTTCGGCGGCTGGAACTTCAACGGCCCCGGATTCGAGCCGACCGGCGAGCCGCTGTTCGAGACCGGCGCGTCGTCCAACTCGGGCAGCTACTCCGACCCGACCGAGGACAGGCTGATCAACCTGACGCACACGAGCAGCAGCCTGTCGGCGTTCCAGCAGTACGCCACCTACACCGCGCAGCAGCTGCCGTTCATCTGGATGCCGAACGCTTACGCGGTCCAGGCCGTCAACAGCACGCTGGCGGGCGTCACATTCAACCCGCTGGCCGACTTCTTCCCCGAGTACTGGTACTTCACCAAGTAACCAGCCGGTACGCGTCGGCCGCGGTCCCCGCCCCAACCGGGCGG
>DAHVAN010000235.1 GCA_027314595.1 Actinomycetota bacterium
GACCCCGCGCGCTCGGGGCTATGCCGCCGAACGTACCGGGGCTGCGGCGCCGCGTGCCGCGTGCCAGGCGACGGCGGTGGCCGCCATGGCGGCTGCCGCGGCGGCCAGCATCGCCAGCCGGTCGCCCGTGACGCCGGCCACGCCGCCGCGCACGGATTGCGCGACGGCGGGCAGCAGCGCGGCACCGACGGCCGCGCCGATCTGGCGGCTGGTGTTGATCACGCCGCCGACCAGGCCCTGATCGCCGTCGTCCATCCCGCGGCTAGCGATCACAAGTGAGCCGAACGCGGTGCCCGCCGTCCCGAATCCGACCAGGATCACCAGCGTGAGCAGCGGGCTGTAGCCGACGGCAGGCAGCCTGGTCAGCGCGATGAAGCCGGCGGCGGCGGCCGCTCCGGTGATGACGAGCATGCGGCGCACGCCGACCTTGCCCGCGAGCTTCGGGCCGATCAGGCCGGTGGCGAAGCCCGCGACGCCTTGCGGCGCGATGACCAGGCCCGTGGCGAGCGGCGAGAAGTGCAGGGCCTGCTGCAGATACAGCGAGAGCACGAGCATTTCCCCGCCGTTCCACAGGCCGAGCAGGAATGCGAGCATGGCGCCGTTGCGCAGCCCCGGGCGCAGCAGCAGGCGCGGCCTGACGAGCGGCTCGGGGTGGCGGGCCTCCGCGGCGGCGAAGCACGCGGCGACCGCCGCCGCCGCGGCCAGCGTTCCGGTCACGGGCAGCGACGTCCAGCCAAGCACGTCTCCCTGCGACACGCCGAACACGGCGAGCGCGACCGCGCTGGTGATAAGCGCCGCGCCGCGCACGTCCAGGCGGCGCGCCGCCCGCGCGCCGCCGCGAACGGGCTCCGCCTGTGCGCTCTTGCCGACCACCCGTGGCGCCAGCAGGGCCGTGGCCAGGCCGACCGGCACGTTCACCAGGAACACCGAGCGCCAGCTCGTCCACTCGATGAGCACGCCGCCGAGCACCTGGCCCGAGACGAAGCCAACCGCGGAAATGGAGCCGTAGAGCCCGATGGCCCGGGCGCGCCGCGGGCCGTCGGGGAAGCTGGTGGTGATCAGGGACAGCGCCGCCGGGGCGACGACAGCCGCGCCGGCCCCCTGGATGACCCGGGACGCGATCAGCAGCACCGGGTCCCTTGCCAGCCCGCCCGCCAGCGAGGCCAGCGAGAACACGACGAGGCCGGCGATGAACATCCTGCGGCGGCCGAGCAGGTCGGCCGCTCGCCCGCCGAGGATCAGCAAGCCGCCGAAGGCGATCGCGTACCCGGTGACCACCCATTGCGCCACCGATGTCGTCACGCCGAGTTCGCGCTCGATCGAGGGCAGCGCGACATTGACGATGCTGAAGTCCAGAACGACCATGAACGCGGCGACGAGGATGAGCGCCAGCCGCAGTCCTGGTCGCACACCCGGGTGAATATCGCGGTCTTCGGGGGTAGAGCAATCGTCGCGAGCAGACAAGGAGGGCGGCGAAGGGACGGACGCTGGCATGGCACCAATCAGGTACGTGCTTGACGGGTTCGGGATCCGTAGTCCGCAACCCGGCGGCCAGCGCCGATATGCCCCCTCGGGGAGTTCCCTTCGTCACATTTGCGCCCGCCGGCGCCCGGCGCGGGACCGTCCGGCTGGACTGGACCGCAGGACACGATATATCTTGTTACTAGGAGGTAGCCATGAACGAGTCCGAGAGCCGGATCCGGCGCATGCTCGATCCGCTGGGCAACGGCATCAGCAAGCTGTGGGCGAGGGCGATCGCCGCCCTGCGCGACCTGCGCGAAAGCGACGCGGGCAAGCGCGCCGCCACTCGCGCGACCGCCGCCGCTCGCGACCTGCGCGAAAGCGACGCCAGCAAGCGCGCCGCGAGCGCCCTGCACGACCTGCGCGACAGCGACGCGGGCAAGCGCGCGGCCGCCGCGCTGCACGACCTGCGCGAGAGCGACGCGGGCAAGCGCGCCGCGAACGCCTTGCACGAACTGCTGCAAAGCGAGCCCGTCCGCAAGGCCGAGACGACGGCGAAGCGCGCCATGCAGGACCTGCGCAGCGGTGGCGGCGGGTCGAGCACGAGCGGCCCCACCAGCGCCTGAGCCGGCAGCGCCACCAGGCGCGGCCGGGACCGCCGAGCGGCTGAGCCGGCTGCCCAGGCAGCCGGCCTGCCGCTCAGTCGGCGTGCCCGCTGAGGCGGTGTGCCGCTGAGGCGGTGTGCCGCTGAGGCGGGCCGTTCGCGCGCCTAGTCGGCCGATCGCCGGCGGACGCGGACTGGCCGCGTTAGCCTGGCCGATACCCCTGGCCGATCCTGGTGGCCTATTCGTCCGGTGTGGCAGGCCCGCATGCCCGCGTTCGCGGGGCCGTGCCCGCGCGGCTGCCGGCCCGGGTGTCCGGCGCGCATCCGGTCCGGGGTGTGGGTGCCGAAAACCTGTATTACCTGGGCAGATGCCTTGCGGAGCACGGTCGGTTTGGTCCAACGTTCGGCGCTGGCAGGGCCGGGGGTGGGATGATCTTTGGCTTGTGGGCTTGAAGCTAGTCTTCCTGATCGTGTTCCGTGCGGCGTCGGTGCTGGGCTTGTCGCGGCGGGAGTCGTGGTGGAAGGACGCGGAGATCTTGATGCTGCGCCATCAGCTTGCCGTCGCCCAGCGTGCGCGGCCTGCTGCTCATTTGCGTCTGACGTGGCCGGACCGGGCGTGGCTGGCGCTGCTCGCCGTGACGCTGCCGACCGAGCGCCTCGCGGCTATGCGGCTGATCGTCACTCCCGGCACAATCTTGCGGTGGCATCGCGACATCGTCCGCCGCCGCTGGGCGCGATTGTCGCGCCGTAGCCGCTCCGGCCGCCCGGCGACGCACCGTAATGTCCGGTCATTGGTGCTGCGGCTGGCCCGGGAGAACGAGTCGTGGGGGTACCGGCGGATTCATGGCGAGCTCGCGGGGCTCGGCATCGCGGTGGCGCCGTCCACGGTCTGGCAGATCCTCAAGGATGCCGGCATCAGCCCGGCTCCGCGCCGGGACGGCCCGGGCTGGGCAGAGTTCCTGCGATCGCAGGCACAGGGGATCCTGGCGCTGGACTTCTTCACCGCCGATCTGCTAAACGGCACGAAGGTGTACGTCCTTGCCGTGATCGAGCACGGCACCCGCCGGGTCCGGGTCCTGGGTGCCGCGGAGCACCCGGTCCAGTCCTGGGTAGTGCAGCAGGCCAGGAACCTCCTGATGGACCTGGACGATGCAGCCGTGAGCGTGAAGTTCGTCCTGCATGACCGGGACGCAAGCTTCACCGCCGCGTTCGACGCCGTCTTCCAGGCCGCCGGCGCCAGGGTCGTCCGCTCTGCTATCCACGCGCCCCGGATGAACTCGATCATGGAACGCTGGATCGGCTCCTGCCGGCGTGAATTGCTGGACCGGACCCTGATCTGGAACCAGCGCCACCTGATGACCGTCCTGCGCGAGTACGAGGACTTCTGCAACACCCACCGGCCGCACCGCACCCTGAACCAAGCCGCGCCGCTGCGCCCGCTGCCTGGTCGCGTCAGTGACCTGGACCAGTTCCGGGTCCAGCGGCGCGACCGCGCCGGCGGCGTGATCCACGAATATCGTCTCGTGGCATAGGTTTTCGGCACCCACAGGAATCTGGTTCAACGACAAGACGGATCAGGCGGCAAAGCGATCACTCATCGCCTATGACTACTGATAGTGACGATACCCCTTGGAATCATCCATCTAGTGCGTGCCTGCCCCGTCGTGCCGCTTGCGGCCGGCTGCGGTGATGAGCCCGGTAAGCATGCGGGCGTGCCTTACGGCTGTCCCTCCACTGAACAGCGCTGATGACAGGATCCCGGACCTGGCCAGCGAGACGGCGCCGCCTGCCGCCCCGGACATGGCGGGGGCAGCCGGAGCGCTCCCGGCGCCGCTGGCCGCCTCGTCCACGCTGGTGTGTACCAGCCCGTGACTGACCACGGCACACAGGACGAGCAGGCGGAGCACTATCGGCTGAGGGCCGGCTAGTACCAGGTCACCGCCCGCCCGCCGGGCCTGCGCCCGGACTTCCATGAGCTTGCCCAGGGAGTAGCAGTCCATGAAGGCCAGTTCCGTCAGGTCAACGACTATCGATGCCCCGGCGGCGGCCGGTGCGGTGAGCGCGCTCAAGCTTTCTGCGGCAGTGCACACGTCGAGCTCGCCGCGCAGCGCGACGACCACGCAGCCTGCGCGCGCACTTTTCTCTATACTGACCCCGGGCATGGCCCTCGCTGTCATCTCTGGGCAGCCTGCGGGGTCTCGGCACGCACCTACGGGTTCTCGCTCCTACCCACAAGCCTACGCCAGGAAGCCCGCGCCGTCACCCGCGCCAACGCCGCAATATCCTGCACGGCGGGCGATTGCGCCGACGGTGCGCTCCCGCGCGGGGAGCGCACGTCAAGGACTCAGCACGGCTGGCGGGCAACCTGCTCCGCTGTTACTCCTCTTTGCACGTGACCGTGACGAACTGGCAGAGACTTTGCCCTGCCCCGTCACCGCCAAGCATGGCCGGTGCCCGCGCCGCTGGCCCCGCCGACTCGACGGCCGCCCACGCAAGCGGTCGAACCATGGTCAACAAGCAGCCCATCAAGCTCGACCCCTGGAGACGTCAAGCATTTCCTGAGAACGATTGGTAAGGCATGTCCTGAGGCCACCACACATTGACTCAATATCCGACGCGCGCTGCTACCGTCCCCGGGAGCCCCTACCCAGCCTCGCCCCGAAGCGCGTGCAGGCGGAAGTGCCCAGCGGACTCGCCGCTTCGAGCGCCGACGGCAGTCGGCACCACCGCCCGTGAACACCTTGCTGTCTCGTGCATCCCCGGCAGGTAACCGGCGTGCTAGAGGCGGCAGCGCAAGCGACGTATCCACCATGCGACTGCCGGTTACCAGCAGGTCTCACTGAGCGTGACAGCATCGGTATAGGGGACCCCGGATGCGCTCCCGGTGCCCGCGGAAGGTCTAGACCATTGGTCTAGTGAACCCGGGGCAGCGCCGACCGTACGAGACGGCGCGGTTCCGGGCGCGTGCCCCCGTATCCGCCGCCGGATGGGGCGTTTTTGACAAGCCCCGTATTGCTGGGTCCGTGCGCGCGAGCAACCACGGAGCAGCCATGGGGACAAATCGGACACCAAAAAGATGACCTAAGATAGTAAAACCCCAGGTCAGTACGGGTGGGTTACCGACAGAACTCGCTGACGAGTAGTTTTGTCAGGGTTCCGGTGTGCTGATCCCGCGCTAAGCGGGCTGATCTCCCGGCTGGGTGCCTGGCTGTGCGTGTGGTGGCGCGGGCTGGTCGGCGAGCTCGATGGAGATGGCTTCGAGTTCGGTGATGAGCTGGCGGAGGCGGCGGTGTGCGGCGAAGTAGGGGCGGAGCCGTTCGGCGTCTTCGGCGGTGAGGGTCCTGGTGACGGTCCGGCCGCTGATTTTGCGCGTCCAGGTCGGGTAGGGGCCGTGCAGGACCGGCGGACTGGCGTGGCAGTGGCAGCTGGCCCGCTGGCAGCGGGTGGTGCGGCTGGTGAGCGAGCCGGGCAGGGCGATGGCGATCTGGGCGAGCTCGGCCTGGATCTGCTGGTGCCGGCGGGCCAGGTCGTTCATGGTCACAGGATTCCTTATCCGCCGCGCCGGCGGCATCCCCCGCTTGCTTACTTGAAGTAAATATATTTCAAGCATGGCCCTTTGCCTGCGGCCGGCAGACAGCGTGACCGCCCCCGCGCTGCGCGGGCTGGCCCGGTTCGCTGATTCGCGCGGGGTCCCGGCCGGCCGGGAGTTCCTGCCCGACTATGACGTGATCGAGGCGTTCTGCGTGGCCGGCCTGCCCGGACGCGCGTCCTCCGCCCGGGGCACCTACCGGTCGGCGCTGTGCCGGCTCGCCGCGGCGGTGCACGGCGGGCCGGGGCAGCGGCCGACGCCGTTCGCGGGCGCGAAGGCGCCACCGCCGTACTCGCCGGCCGGGCGGGCGGAGCTGGCCGCCATCGCGGCTGCCCAGCGCGATCCGGCGGCGCGTGCCTCCGCGCTGGCGCTGGTGGTGTTCGGCACCGGGGCGGGGCTGCGGCCCGACGAGCTGGTGGCGCTGCGCGGCGTTGACGTCTTCCGGCGCGGCCGTCAGGTGATGGTCCAGGTCAGCGGGCCGGGAGCGCGGGTGGTGCCGGTCACCTCGGGCTATGCCGGCCGGGCCTGGCAGCTGGCTCGCCGCGCGGGCAGCGGTTTGGTGTTCCGCCCCGGCCCGGCCCGGCCGGTCTTATAAGAACTTCGTCGCCAGTTTCGCCCGCAGCCTGGCCGCTGACCCGGCCGCGCCGCAGCTGACGGTGCGCCGCGCCCGGTCCAGCTTCATCTGCGGCCACCTGGCCGCGGGCACCCCGGTCGGCGTGCTGCTGTCCATCACGGGGATCGCCGAGGCCGGGTCGCTGGCCCGGTATGCCCGCCACGTGCCGGGCATCAGCTTCTCCGAGGGCGCCCTGCGCGAGCGCTGGCGCGCGGAGCGTGCGCGGTGAGCGGGACCGGGCTGGCCCTGCCGCCCGCCGGCGGCGTCAGCGGCCAGACGGCCGCGTTCGCCGCCGAGCTCATCGACCGC
>DAHVAN010000241.1 GCA_027314595.1 Actinomycetota bacterium
TGGCGGCCGCCGGCGCCGCGGCGCTCGTCGCGGCCGCCGGCTCAGGGCCGCTCGCGTTCGCGCTCACCGCGCCGTTCCCCGCGGTCAGGTCGGTCACCGTCGCGATGGTGCAGCCGGGCGTGGTGGACAACGCGGCGCAGCGGGTTGACGCCAGCGAGCGGCTGACCGCCCAGTTCAGCCAGGGCGGCACGCTCGGCGGGGTCAAGCCCGACCTGATCGTCTGGGGCGAGAGCAGCATCGCCTACGACCTCACGGGCACCACCGCGGCCGACCGCGGGCTGCTGCGCCAGATCGAGGCGCTGTCCGCGCGGGACGGAGCCGAGATCCTGGTCAGCCAGGACACGACACCGCCCGGCAAGGGACACGAGAAGTGGGCGGTGCTTGTCAGCCCGGCGGGGGTCAAGGGAATCTACGTCAAGACGCGGCTGGTGCCCTTCGGCGAGTACATCCCGTTCCGGGCCCAGCTCGGCTGGCTCGCCGATATCAGCAAGGCAGCCGGGTCGAACATGGTGCCTGGAACCGGCGCGCACCTGCTGCACGCCGTCGACCGGGCCGGGCGGCCGCTGCCCATCGGCGTCCTGACCTGCTTCGAGTCGGCGTTCCCCGACATGTCGCGGGTGGACGCCGACCTCGGCGCCCAGCTCATCGTCTACCAGTCCGCGACCTCCACCTTCCAGGGCACCTGGGGGCCTGACCAGCACGCGTCCCTCGGCGCGCTGCGCGCCGCGGAGACCGGCCGCCCAGTGGTCCAGGCGGCGCTGACCGGAGACACGGTCGCGTTCGACGCGCGCGGCAGGCAGCTGGCCTGGCTCGGCCAGTCGGGGCGCGGTGTGGTGACGGTCCGGCTCGGCCTCCCGGCGGGGACCGACCGCACGTTCTACGACCAGGCAGGCGACTACGTGATGTGGACGGCCGTCGCGATCTCGGCGCTAGCCGCGCTGGTCATGTTCGCACGCCGGCGAGGTTTTCTAGCGGGCACCGCTGGAATATCGGGTGGTAGTACGGCACAATATGACGCAGACACCGGGCAGCCGGTCCCGAGTTAGTTGCGGGTGCCGCGGGCGAGGCCGCAGGGGAAGGCGATCCTCGTCTAGGGAGGCATGGTGTCGGTTTACGGCGTTCTGCAGGTCCATTCGGCGCCCCCGGCGCTGTGCCCGCACGTCGAGTGGGCAGTGGCGGGGACTGTCGGGATGGCGGTCAGCATGCCCTGGGTCAGCCAGCCCGCTGCCCCGGGGTCTGTTCGCGCTGAGCTGATCTGGCAGGGTCGGCCGGGCGCGGCAGGCTCGATCACGTCGGCGCTGGCCGGGTGGAACCGGCTGCGCTTCGAGGTCACCGAGGAGGCGTCCCCCGGCTGTGACGCGGTGCGCTACAGCTACACGCCGGACCTGGGCATCTTCACGGCGGTGACGAGCGCCAACGGCGACATCCTGGTCCCCGAGGGCAGGCTGCGCGCCGCCGTGTCGCTGGCCGCCTCCGGCGGCTCCGTGCTCGAGGCCGAGCTCGCGCGCCTGCTCGGCACCGCGTGGGACAACGAGCTCGAGCCGTTCCGCCGCGCCAGCGACGGCGCCCCGGTCCGCTGGCTCAACGCGACCGGCTGAGCGTGGCCGCCTTCGCCGGCGCCGAGATCCCCGGCCACGGCTGCGCCGGACCGCGCGGGACGAAAGCGATGAGCGGGACCCGCGTCTCGGATCCGGGAACGCACTGGACCGTCCGCGACCCGGCGCGTCTGGCCACCAGCATCCGGCTGCGGGCGGTGCGGAGCCGCCGAACTCGGCGTGCTGCGGGAGGAGGCGGTCAGCCGCTACGGGCGCGACGGCTCGCCGGTAGCGGCCATCGGCACCGAGCGCTCGCCTGCCGCGGACTACGTCTGCGGCTCGCTCGGCCAGGGGCTGAGCGCCGCGGCCGGCTTCGCGCTTTCTGACCGGCTCAGGAACAAGGACCGGCGGACGTTCGCGATGGTCAGCGACGGCGAACTGGAGGAGGGCCAGGTCTGGGAGGCGGCGATGTTCGCCGCGCACCACGGGCTTTCCCGGCTGACCGTCCTGCTCGACGCCAACAACTCCCAGCTGGACGGCCCGGAGGACACCATCACCACGATCGAGCCGATCGCCGCCAAGTGGGCCTCGTTCGGCTGGGATGCCGTCGATCTGGACGGGCACGACGTGGACGCGCTGATCAAGGCGCTAGCCGGAACCGGCCAGCGGGAGCGACCCTCCGTTCTGATAAGCCGTACTCGCAGCGGGGATGGCCGAGGCCAACATGATGGGCATCGCCGGCGCGCTCGCGCGCGACGGCCGCATCCCGTTCGTGCACACGTTCGGGGTGTTCGCCACGCGGCGCCCCCTTGACCAGATCGTCAACGCGATCGCGTTCCCCCGGCTCAAGGTGCGGATCATGGGGTTCATGCCGGGCGTGTCCAGCCCGGGCGGGCCCAGCCACCAGGCGATCGACGACGTGGCGCTGATGCGCGCGCTGCCGGGCATGACCGTGGTCGACGTGGCCGACGCGGTGCAGGTCCGGCAGGTCGCGGCGGCGATCGTGGACGTCGACGGACCCGTCTACGTGCGGCTGAAGCGGGGGGAGATCCCGGTGATATTCGGCGACGATCACCGGCTCAGCCTGGACCGCGCCGATGTCCTCACCCGGGGCGGCCACGTCGTACCCTCGGTGGGCAGGATCACCGGAACGGTCTCGGAGGATGTGGACCGTGCTGGCCCGTGGGTATGTGACCCTGCGGAGCCCCCAGGAGGAAACATGAGCATCGCCGAACTCACCGGTATCGACGTCCCGACGGGCCTGCTTATCGGCGGTGAATGGGTCGGCGGGCGGGACGGCGGCACGTTCGGCGTCGTCGACCCCGCCACCGAGGAATCGCTCGCCGAGGTCGCGGACGGCACCGTCGAGGACGCGCTCGACGCGGTGGGCGCGGCGTACGGCGCGCTGCCCGGCTGGGCCGCGACGCCGCCGCGGCAGCGGGCGGAGATCCTGCGCCGCGCGTATGAGCTGATGAGCGCCCGCGCCGAGCAGTTCGCCAGGCTGATGTCCGCGGAGAACGGCAAGTCGCTGCGCGACGCCAGGGGCGAGGCCGCCTACGCGGCCGAGTTCTTCCGCTGGTACGCCGAAGAGGCCGTCAGGATGGAGGGCACCCTGATGCGGGCCCCGTCGGGGGCGAACCGGATCCTGACGCTACGGCAGCCGATCGGGGTCGCGGTCCTCGTCACGCCGTGGAACTTCCCCGCGGCGATGGCCACCCGCAAGATCGGCCCCGCGCTCGCGGCCGGCTGCCCCGTGGTGCTCAAGCCGGCCGGGGAGACCCCGCTGACCGCGCTCGCGATCGGCGCGCTGCTTTCCGAGGCGGGCGTGCCCGACGGCGTGGTCAACGTGCTCACGTCCCGCAAGTCCGGCGCGACGGTCTCGGCCATGCTGCACGACCCGCGGGTCCGCAAGCTGTCCTTCACCGGTTCCACCGAGGTCGGCAGGATCTTGCTGCGCGAGGCGGCGGACACCGTGATCAGCTGCTCGATGGAACTGGGCGGCAACGCCCCGTTCATCATCTTCGAGGACGCCGACATCCCGGCCGCGGTGGAGGGCGCGCTGATCGCGAAGATGCGCAACGGCGGGGAGGCCTGCACCGCCGCCAACCGGTTCTACGTGCACGAGGCGGTGGCCGGCGAGTTCACCGCGCAGTTCTCCGCGCGGCTGGCCGCGATGGTGGTCGGCCCCGGCCTTGAGGAGTCGACCGACGTCGGCCCGCTGGTCAACGAGCCGACCCGGTCCAAGGTGGCCGAACTCGTCGAGGGCGCGACGGGCGCCGGCGCCAAGGTGGTCACCGGGGGCCGGGCGCCGCGGCGGCGCGGCTTCTTCTACGAGCCGACGCTGATCGACGCGGTGCCCGCGGCGGCGGCGATCCTCGGCACCGAGATATTCGGCCCGGTCGCGCCGGTGGTCCGGTTCACCGCCGAGGCGGACGCGATCACGTGGGCGAACGACACCGAGTTCGGCCTGGTCTCCTACGTCTATACCCGCGACCTGCGCCGCGGGCTGCGCGTGTCGGAGGCGCTCGAGACCGGCATGGTGGGGCTCAACCGCGGCCTGGTCTCCGACCCGGCCGCGCCGTTCGGCGGCGTGAAGCAGTCCGGCATCGGCCGCGAAGGTGCCCACGAGGGGCTGCTGGAGTACACGGAGACGAAGTACATCGCCACGGACTGGTGAGCCTGGCTGCCTGAGCCGTGGGGCCTGACCGTCGGCGGCCCGACTCCATTTCGTGACGCACCGTGACGGCCTGTGCGTGTCGGAGCCGGTTCGGGCGGGAATAATCGTCCTTACCGGGTTCCGGGGCCTGCGACCGGGTAGCGGCTTGCCCGGTCCGCCGCCGGGCACCGGGGCAGCGTGAGATGCCGCTCGAGTGCACGCAGGCCTGTTGCATAGCCACGGATTGGTAACAGAAGCAGAGGCCTCGGTGATCTGGCCGGCGTGACGCTGGCCTAACCGGCACAATTGGCCGCTGTACGGGCTCTTCCGCGTACAGTGGCAGGCACGCGCCTAACCTGGCGACCGGGGCGATGGCCGCGGGATCTGTCCGGCACGAAACGACGCCTAACAAGTAGCGGAGGTATGAGCGATGGCGGGATCGCCTGCAGGCGGCCAGTTCGACCGGGACGTGGTTGTCATCGGAGGGTGCGGTCACGTTGGCCTGCCGCTGGCGATCGCCTTCGCCGATCGAGGCGCCCGGGTGGGCATCTACGACGTGAGTGAGGCCGCCGTCGCCACGGTGAACGCGGGCACGCTGCCGTTCGACGAGCCCGGTGCCGCGCCGGTGCTCGAGCGCGCGGTAGCCGCCGGGCGCCTGCAGGCCAGCTCCGATCCGTCGATCGTGGGGTCCGCGGAGCACGTGGTCGTGGTGATCGGCACGCCGGTCGACGAGCACCTGAACCCGGACCAGCAGGCGATTCCGAACGCGCTCGGCAGCTGCGCGCCCTACCTGCGGGACGGCCAGCTGCTCGTGCTCCGCTCCACGGTCTTCCCCGGCGTGACGGCCCTGGTGGAGAAGATGGTCGCCGGCCTTGGCGTCGAGCTCGAGGTGGCGTTCTGCCCGGAGCGGATCGCCGAGGGCAAGGCCATGACCGAGCTGTTCGAGCTGCCGCAGATCGTCTCCGCCCGCTCGCCGCGCGGCCTGAAGCGGGCCTCCAAGCTGTTCGGCCTGCTGACGGACAGCATCGTGGAGCTGTCGCCCGAGGAAGCGGAGCTGGCGAAGCTCTTCACGAACGTGTGGCGGTACATCAAGTTCGCGACGGCCAACCAGTTCTACATGATGGCAAACGACCGCGGACTGGACTTCGAGCGCATCCGCAAGGGGCTGTCGCAGGACTACCCGCGGGCCGCCGACATGCCCGGCGCCGGCCTGGCCGCCGGGCCCTGCCTGTTCAAGGACACGATGCAGCTCGCCGCGTTCAACAACAACCAGTTCGCCCTCGGCCACACCGCGATGACGATCAACGAGGGGCTGCCGCTGTACCTGGTGCACCGGCTCGAGCAGCGGTTCGACCTCGGGTCGATGACCGTCGGCATCCTCGGCATGGCGTTCAAGGGCGGCTCGGACGACATCAGGTCCAGCCTGTCGTACAAGCTCAAGCGGATCCTCGCCTTCAAGGCCGGCAAGGTGCTCTGCGCCGACCCGTACGTCACGGTCGACCCGAACCTGGTGCCGCAGGAGGACGTCATCGCGCAGTCCGACCTGCTGGTCATCGCCGCGCCGCATCCGCAGTACCGCGGCCTGGTGACGGACAAGCCGGTCGCCGACATCTGGAACATCCTCGGGAACGGCGTGCGGGTATGAGAGCTGACACTCCGCGGGTCTCCGTGGTAGTGCCGGCCTACAACGAGAGCGAGCACATCGTTCCAGTCCTCGACCGGCTCTTCGAGTCGGTGCGGCTGCCATGCGAGGTGCTCGTGGTGGTCGACACCGAAGACGACACGACGATTCCGGTCGTGGCCGAATACTCGGTGAAGGAGCCGCGGATCCGCTGCCTGGTCAACACCTACGGCCGCGGCCCGGCCAACGCGATCAGGTTCGGCATCGGCGCGGCCGCCGCCCCCGTCGCCGTGGTGACGATGGCGGACGGCTGCGACGACCCGCGGCAGATCGACGACCTGGCCCGGCTGGTGGACCGGGGCGTGGCGGTGGCCGTCGCCTCCCGGTACATGCCCGGCGGCCAGCAGGTGGGCGGCCCGATACTCAAGGGGGTCTTGTCCAGGCTTGCCGGGCGGTCGCTCAGGCTGCTCGCGCACACCGGCACCAGGGACGCCACGAACTCGTTCAAGGCGTACTCGACCGACTTCGTGCGCGCGGTCGGGATCGACTCCCGCGACGGGTTCGAGATCGGCATCGAGCTCACCGCCAAGGCCAAGCGGATGCGGATGCCGGTGGCCGAGATCCCCACGATCTGGCTGGACCGCCAGGCCGGGGTGTCGAACTTCAAGGTCGCCCAATGGATACCGGGTTACCTGCGGTGGTACCGGTTCGCGTTCGGGCCGCGGCTGACCGCCGAGCAGATCCGGGCATACGGACAGAAGATAAGAAAGGAAGACGACCAGTAATGCAGAAGGTTCTGATCAGCGGGTCGGCCGGCTTCATCGGCGGCTACGTGGTCGAGGAACTGCTCGCGAAGGGTTACGCCGTCGTCGGCGTGGACAACTTCTCCAAGTACGGGAAGGTCGCCAAGTCCTACGACACCAACCCGGACTACCAGCTGGTCGAGGGCGACTGCCGGGACGTCGAGCTGATGTCGCGGCTGCTTGAGGACTGCGACCACTTCATCGCGGGCGCCGCGATGATCGGGGGCATCTCCTACTTCCACACGTACGCGTATGACCTGCTCGCCACCAACGAGCGGATCATCGCCGCCTCCTGCGACGCCGCGATCAAGGCGCACAAGGAGGGCCGGCTGAGCAAGGTCACCTACCTGTCGTCATCGATGGTGTTCGAGTCCACCTCCGAGTGGCCGTCCTACGAGGGCCAGGAGCGCGAGGTGCCGCCGCCGCTGTCCTCCTACGGCTTCCAGAAGCTCGCCGTCGAGTACTTCGCCCGCGCGGCGTGGGACCAGTACAAGCTGCCGTACACGATCGTGCGGCCGTTCAACTGCGTCGGCATCGGCGAGTCCCGCGCGCTCGGCGACGAGGAGATCCTGTCGGGCAACGTGCGGCTCGCGATGAGCCACGTGGTGCCCGACCTGGCGCAGAAGGTGCTCAAGGGCCAGGACCCACTGCACATCCTCGGCTCCGGCGACCAGATCAGGCATTACACCTACGGCGGCGACCTCGCCCGCGGCGTGGTCATGGCCATGGAGCACCCCGACGCGCGCAACGAGGACTTCAACCTGTCCACCGCCGAGTCGACCACGGTGCTCGACCTCGCAAGCGCGATCTGGGCGAAGGTCAAGGGCGACGGCGTGCCGCTGAACGTGGTCAGCGACGAGCCGTTCGAGTACGACGTGCAGCGCCGCGTTCCGGACACCGAGAAGGCCAAGAAGGTGCTCGGCTTCGAGGCCACCACCACGCTGGACCAGATGCTCGGCGAGGTGATCCCCTGGATCGCCCAGGCCATCGAGAACGGCACCATTTAGCCTCGCGTCCGCGGGGCAGCCGCTGGCACTGCCCCTCGGCAAGAAGCGAGCCAACGCAGGCCACCGCCCGGCGTGCCCACCACAGCCAGGGCATCCGCGCGTTCACGGCCTCGGTTACGGGCAGCAGTCCAGCCGCGCGCGGCTCGCTCATGCCCGGGCTCCTGTCGGGTAGAGCTTCAGCTTAAGCGGCAGGGGACACGCTGGCGCGGGGTGCGTGGTTCGCGGCCGCGGCCTGCAACGGCAGCGGCATAGTGACCGCCGGGGGCAAGGGAACGTAGCCTATAGAGATGGACCGGCGAATCTTCGGGCTCGAGAACGAGTACGGCGTTACCTGCACCTTCCGAGGTCAGCGGCGGCTGTCGCCGGACGAGGTGGCCCGCTACCTCTTCCGGCGCGTCGTGTCGTGGGGGCGCAGCAGCAACGTCTTCCTGCGCAACGGGGCGCGGCTTTACCTCGACGTGGGCAGCCATCCGGAGTACGCGACTCCCGAGTGCGACAACGTCGTCGACCTCGTCGCGCACGACAAGGCGGGCGAGCGGATCCTGGAGGGGCTGCTGGTCGACGCCGACCGCCGCCTGCGGGAAGAGGGCATCGCCGGGGACATCTACCTGTTCAAGAACAACACCGACTCGGCGGGCAACTCCTACGGCTGCCACGAGAACTACCTGGTGGGCAGGCACGGGGAGTTCGGCAGGCTGGCCGACATCCTGATCCCCTTCCTGGTCACCAGGCAGATCATCTGCGGCGCCGGCAAGGTTTTGCAGACCCCGCGCGGGGCCGTGTACTGCGTCAGCCAGCGGGCCGAGCACATCTGGGAGGGCGTATCCAGCGCGACCACCAGGTCCCGGCCGATCATCAACACCAGGGACGAGCCGCACGCCGACGCCGAGCGCTTCCGGCGGCTGCACGTCATCGTGGGCGATTCGAACATGAGCGAGACCACGATGCTGCTCAAGGTCGGCGCCACCGACCTGGTGCTGCGCATGGTCGAGGCGGGTGTCGTGCTGCGCGACATGACCCTGGACAACCCGATCAGGGCGATCCGCGAGGTCAGCCACGACATGACCGGCCGCAGCCGGGTGCGGCTCGCCAGCGGCCGGGAGATGAGCGCGCTTGAGATCCAGTACGAGTACCTGGCCCGGGCCCGCGACTTCACCGAGAAGAACGGCCTGGACGCGATCAGCGCCCGGGTGCTCGAGATGTGGGAGCGGGCGCTCGGCGCGATCGAGAGCGGCGATCTGGACAAGATCGCCAGGGAGATCGACTGGGTGACCAAGTACCAGCTGATCGAGCGCTACCGGGCCAAGCACGACCTGCCGCTGTCCGCGCCGCGCGTCGCCCAGCTCGACCTCGCCTACCACGACGTGCACCGCGGCCGCGGGCTGTACTACCTGCTGCAGCGCAACGGCGCGGTGGACCGGGTCACCAGGGACCTGGACATCTTCGAGGCCAAGACCATCCCGCCGCAGACCACGCGGGCCAAGCTGCGCGGGGAGTTCATCCGCCGGGCGCAGGACAAGCGCCGCGACTTCACGGTGGACTGGGTGCACCTGAAGCTGAACGACCAGGCGCAGCGCACGGTGCTGTGCAAGGACCCGTTCCGTTCGGTCGACGAGCGGGTGGAGAAGCTGATCGCGGGCATGTAAGGCACTGGCCCGCGCCGCCGCGGTCCGCTCGCCGCTGACGGCTTCACGGCGGTTGCCGCCTTCTTTTCTTCCGAACGGTCCCGTCGTTTCCCCCGGCGGCCCGCTTACTCGAACAGGATGCGGCGCCGGGCGACCACGATAAGCGCGGCCACCGCGAACGCCGCCAGCACGGCCAGGCGCCTGTTCGTGACGAGCCGGCCGGCCGGGAACAGCCTGCCCTTCCAGCCCGCGGCCTCCGGCGCGGCGGCGGCCGCGCTCGACGGGGTGGCGAGCAGCATGATCACGGCGAGCAGGAACGCGTCGATGTAAGTCCGCCCGTCGCCGAACACGCTGTCCCAGAACTGCCCGGAAGCGAACACCATCTCGATCAGGATGAAGCCCGCGAACGCGACCCGCTCGTGCAGCGGCGCGGTCGTGGAGCCGATCACCAGGAGCCCGGCCACGACGACGACCGCCAGCGCGATGAACTCGACCAGGTTGATGTCGTACATGCCCAGGTGCGTCCAGCTCATCAGGCGGAAGTCGCGCACGACCGCCGGGACCATCGCCATGAACGGGCCGGTGAAGTTCTGCTTCAGGTCGGCGAGGCCGCCGGCCTTGCCGTGCACCACGACCTTCTCGATGCCCTGCAGCAGCAGGTAGGCGGTGCCGGGCAGCACCCAGGCCAGGTCCGCGGCCCCCGGCCGGGCCCGGCGCCGGTACATCTGGTACAGCCTGGTGAGCGCGATCGCGACCGGGAGCACGAGGATCGGCTCGTTGGTGATGACGCCGTAGGCGATCAGCAGCGCGGCGAGCACGTACCGCGAGCGCCGGTAGGCGAGCATGCCGCCGAGCATGCAGGCGTCGGCGAGCGGTTCCGCGGTGTCCCGGCCGACGCTGATCACCAGGCCGAAGTACGCGGCGAACAGCAGCCCCCACAGCGCGTGCCGCCCCGACTCGCGGGCGAACTTCCCGCCGAGCCAGCCCACGATCCCCACGCAGATGAGGTTGATCGCGACGAGCACGACCGGCACCAGCCCGTGGCGGCCGAGCGAGGCGATCCACGCCACCAGCGGGTACCCGATCCGGGTGTACCGGTAGTTGGAGTCCATCGTGATGCCGTAGGCGGTCGGGTGCCAGTTGAACGGGCTGAGCGCGAGCCGGTAATAGAACTGCCCGTCGTAGCCCTTGAGCGGCACGTGGCTGATCCGCGGGTACATCTGGCCCGGGTGGCTGTACTTGTCCACCCCGGACATGATGAACAGCGTGATGTGGCCCTTGGCCCAGACCTGCAAGCGGGCGAGCGCGAACCCCAGCCAGCCCGCGAATGCTATGAGGCCGGTCACGGCGGGGAAGTCGAGGCGCGCGAGGACCGAGCCGCTGACGGGCCGCCGGGACGCCTCGCGATTCGTCGTCGATGTGAGCTGCACCCGTTTAATCCGTCCTGTGGGTAAACCGGCGGTCCTAAGGTAGGTAAGGACGCTGTGAAAGACTGCGCGCGAGCCTACCAGACAGCCGGTTCAGGCTACTCTGTGACAGGTTAAGACCGGAATGACGTCCGGCACCGGACGAGATGGTGTAAGAGTGTATGACTCCCATGAGGACCTGATCGCTGACTGTCATGCCTAATACCGCACCCGGAGCGCAGCGGCTGGCGGGCGGCGTCGAGGACGACGCCAGGCCCGCCGCTTCGCCACGCCGGCCAGGCCGGGCCTGGCGATGGGCGGGCGCCGGCGTCTTCCTGCTGGTGATCGTGGTCCTGTTCGACGCCTACCTGCACCTGTCGAAGACCTACCCGGAGAACTCCGACGAGGCCAACATCCTGCTGATGGCCGATGACATGCTGCACGGCAACGTGTACCTGTCCGGCTGGAACGTCTCCGACGTCCCGTTCATCACCACCGAGCTGCCGCAGATGGCGCTGCTCGTCTGGCTCTTCGGCCTGCACCTGAACACCGCGCACATCGCGGCGGCGGTCACCTACACGCTGGTCGTGGCGGTCGCCATGCTGCTGGCCAGGGGCCGCGCCGCCGGCTGGGCGGCGGTCACCCGGATGGCCCTGGTGGTGGCCATCATGCTCGCCCCGCAGCCTGGCGTCGGCGTCTTCGTGGCGATCTTCTCGGTCGGCCACATCGGCACCGCCCTGCCCGTGATGCTCGCCTGGCTGGTCCTCGATCGCCGGGGGATCCGGTGGTCCACCGCGCTCGCCGTGGGCGTGCTGCTGGCCTGGGCGCTGATGGCTGACCCCCTCGTCCTGGTCATTGCCATCTACCCGCTGCTGGTGGTCTGCCTGGTGCGGCTGGTCGCCGGGCTGGTCAGCACTGTGCGGAACGGACCGGGGCATCGCTCACCCCGTGCCCTTGCGCTAGCTGCCTGGCCCGCCCTCGCGCTGGCCGCCGCCGCGGGCGCCAGCTACCTCGTCGTCTTCTGGGCCAGGCAGCTGCTCAGCGGCGCCGGCGGCTACATCCAGCAGCCCGTGCCGTTCGCCCTCGCCCCGCTGCGCACCTGGTTCTGGCACGCGAAGGTGGTCACCCACGGCC
>DAHVAN010000243.1 GCA_027314595.1 Actinomycetota bacterium
CGTAGGGGCCGGACAGCAGCCCGGCGATGATCGTCGTCAGCCGGGCGGCGGGCTTGGGGGTCAGCTCGGCCTCGATCGCCCGGGCCTGCCCGGCGTACGGGCTGCCGGCCAGCGACGGCCACAGAACTTCGGCGTCGGGGAGGTGCCCGGTACCGGCTCCGGGGGCGGCGGCGCGGATGTCCCGCTCGCAGCTCCAGTTGGCCTGCCCGGCGGCCCATCCGGGTGCCGAGGTCAGCCACAGGCGGGCGGCGAGGACGGCGCGGATGCGGGCCAGGCGGGCCAGCGGCGGCGGGGCGGCCTGCCACGGGTAGCCGCAGGCGGTCATCCCGGCGGGGGTGAGCCAGCACCAGGCCGGGCCGGGAGCCAGGACCCGGGCGATCCGGCGGGCTGTCCCGTGGAGGGGTTCCTGACCTCGCCTCCCTTGCTTGCTGGGGGCGGGTGAGGTCGGGGGGACCGGAGCGGAGTGGAGCCGACCGCCCGGCCGCAGGCCGGGGCTGGTTTGATCCTGGTTTGCGGGGGGGCTGGCTGCCTGGACGGGCGGGCGTGTCGGTGTGCGCGGGTGTGGCCGGGGTAGTTCCGTCCGGCCCGGCCGGCGCGGTACCGGCGGGCAGTGCTGGCCTGCTGCCTGATGCCTTCCTGTCCGGGGCCTGGTGTCGCCTGCTGGCCTGGTAAGCCGGTCGTGAGTTTTAGCGGCGCCACGTGTGTCGTTTTACGTCACTATCTGGCTCGGCGGGCTTTCCGCCGGGCCCTTACCGGGTTCTGCTGGATGCATGGCTGATACGAGGCTGGAGCCGGTGGCGCTGTCGGATGACGAGCGGCGCACGCTGGAGAACTGGGTGAAGCGGCGGAGCACGGCGCAGGGACTGGCGCAGCGGGCGCGGATCGTGCTGGCCTGCGCCGACGGCGGGAGCAACGTCGCGGTCGCGGCCCGGCTCCGCGTTCACCGCGACACGGTTGCCCGCTGGCGGCGCCGGTTCCTGGAAAAACGCCTGGACGGGCTGACCGGCGAGCCCTGCCCCGGCGTCCCCCGCTCCATCACCGACGCCCAGGCCGGGGACGTCGTGGTCCGCACCCTGGAAGAAGTCCCGGAAGGCTGCACGCACTGGTCCAAGCGCGAGCTCGCCCGCAAGACCGGCATCTCCGCGACCAGCGTGCAGCACATCTGGCGGTCCTTCGGCCTGCAGCCCTGGCGCACCGAGACCTTCAAGATCTCCCCCGGCCCGCTCCTCATCGGCAAGATCCGCGACATCGTCGGCATCTACCTGAACCCGCCGCGGAACGCGGCGGTGTTCAGCGTGGACGAGAAACCCCGTGCGCTTGTCGGTCCCCAGCGCTTCCCTGATGCGAAGTCCCATGGTCCGCTGCAGCCACGCGGCCACCCCCAGGCCTGCCAGGGTGCGCGCCCGGCCGTTGCCGCCGGCAATGGTGATGCCGCCTGACAGGCTGGCGACCCGGGCATCGGTGATGAACACGAGACCGCCGCTCTCCTCCTGCTCGTCCTCGCCGGGGGCCGGCGTGGCCGTGGCGCCTTCGCTGAGGTTGATGCCGGCCAGCTTGTGGCGGCCGGTCTTCTCGGCCCTGACGGCGGCGTCCATGGCGCCCGTGATGATCATCTGGGTAACCCGGCGCTGCCCGGTGCTCTTGCCTGCCATCGTGATGTTGAGGAGCTCGGTGACCTCTTCGGCCGTGACCTGGGCCGCCATCTGGGCCAGCGTCCGGCCCGCGAACCTGTCCTTGATGCTGGTGCGGTACCAGCCCAGGTACCCGGCGCGGGTCTGCGGCTGGGCGTCCAGCGCCGGCGACATGATGAACGCCCCGGCGGCCGGGCCGAACAGCTCGCTGCCGGCCTTCGGGTCCACGTACGTCCTGCCCTGGGCGCGCTTGCCCCTGGTCAGCTCCAGCTGAAAGTCCTGGGCCTTCTTCAGCCCGGTCCTCCACAGCACGCGCTTGCCGGCGTCCATCTCATCGCGGAAGCTCTTGTCCCGCTGCACCCCGTTCACGTTGTCGCGGACGGTCCACGCATGCCGGCACCGCCGGTCTGCGACGCATCGCGCGTGTGCTGACAGGTACCGCCCGCGCGCTGCCTGTTGGCCGCCGGGCGGTGATATGTGCGGTCGCACTTCTTGAAAATGGTGGCCTGCAGCTTGCCGTTGTTACCGGTTCCGGCGCGACGCGGCGTTATGTCGCTGTTGCCGCTTCTCGCGGCGGCCGCCTGTAATACTGCCAGGCTCCGTTCGGGACAAATTCTCGTCGCTGCCTTCCCTGCCTGGTTCCCACGGGGGGGAGGCATAGGTTACTGTCTAGTAACGTGAGCGACGCGACGCAGGGGTTCTCCCTGGAACTGAGCAGCGACCTGCGCGAGATGCGGGACTGGGTCCACCAGTTCGCGGCGTCGGTGATCAGGCCGGCGGCCGCCGAATGGGACGAGCGCGAGCAGGTTCCGTGGCCGGTCCTGGAGGAGGCCGCAAAGATCGGGCTGTACTCGCTGGATTTCTACGCGCAGCAGTACTTCGAGGGCTCGGGTCTGGGCATCCCCGTCGTGTTCGAGGAGCTGTTCTGGGCGGACGCGGGCATCGGGCTGTCGCTGACGGGCAGCTCGCTGGCGGCGGTGTCGGTGGTCTCGAACGGGACGCCAGAGCAGATCGGGGAGTGGCTGCCGCAGATGTTCGGCAAGCCGGGGGACGTCAAGCTCGGCGCGTTCTGCGCCTCAGAGCCCGACGCGGGCAGCGACGTGGGCGCGATCCGCACCCGGGCGGTCTACGACCAGAAGAGCGACGAGTGGGTCATCAACGGGGTCAAGACGTGGGCGACCAACGGCGGGATCGCCAACGTGCACGTGGTCGTCGCCTCGGTGGACCCGGCGCTGGGGTCGCGCGGCCAGGCGAGCTTCATCGTGCCGCCGGGGACACCAGGCCTGCGCATGGGACAGAAGTTCCGCAAGCACGGCATCAGGGCCTCGCACACCGCCGAGGTGATCCTCGACGACGTGCGGGTGCCCGGCCAGTGCCTGGTCGGCGGCAAGGACAAGCTCGACGAGCGGCTCGCCAGGATCGGTGCGGGCAAGCGCGGCGGCGAGCAGGCGGCGATGAAGACGTTCGAGGCGTCACGGCCTTCGGTGGCGGCGATGGCGGTCGGCGTCGCCCGGGCTGCCGTGGAGTTCGCGACGGAGTACGCGCGGACGCGGGTGCAGTTCGGGCGGCCGATCGGGCAGAACCAGGGCGTGGCGTTCCAGCTGGCCGACATGCGCGCGTCGGTGGACGCGGCCCGCCTGCTGACCTGGCGGGCGGCGTGGATGGCACGGCAGGGCCTGCCAATGCTCGCCGCGGAAGGGTCGATGTCCAAGCTGGTCGCCGGGGAGACCGCGGTCCGGGTGACCGAGCAGGCGATACAGATCCTCGGCGGCAACGGCTACACGCGCGAGTACCCGGTGGAACGGTGGCACCGCGACGCGAAGATCTTCACGATCTTCGAGGGCACCAGCGAAATCCAGCGGATGATCATCGGGCGGGCCGTCACCGGGCTGGACGTACGATAGCGCTGACCTGCGGTCTTACCGAGGTGCTGCGTCAGAGGTTGGTCGTGCTGCGGGGCAGCGGGGCCGCCCCTCCCTGTGCCTTCCCTGTGCCCGGTTTACCCGAATCGTGCCGGTTATTTCCCGTCGTTTCCGGACCCCGTGCTGATACCTGGAGGGCTGTGGTCTATACCAATCAGGAATTGGTATAGACCAGTCGCTTCATAGGTCCGTGAATGCGCGGAATTTATGTTGGAGGGACGGGCGTAGTCGGGCATGTGTGACCAGGCGGCGCGGGGGGCTTCCGGGCTGCGGGCCGGGTCGGCCGGTGGCTTGACGCCGCGGGGGATGGACGCGGGATGTACCTGCCGTGGACCTCCCGTATACCCGGCCAGGTTCCGCTGCCGTCGCTGCGCGAGATAAACACCGGCCCTGCTCCGGCACGCATACCGGGCACGCCGATGCACTGTGGTCCTTGATGTTGGCGGATGCAGTCGCAACGACCGGAGCGAGCGGCCTGTAAAACCGTCGGCTCAGCCTACGTTGGTTCGAACCCAACACCTGCCACCACCTGCAAGGACGCCCCGCTAGCTGCGAATTCTCGCGCTGGCGGGGCGTTTCTCCTTTGTCCCAGCATGTGTCACCTCGTAGCGCTGTGAACCGTCATATCGCGGTGTCCACGGACGCATAGCGGACGGGAATCGGGGCCAGGGAGCGGTGCGCGTCGACGCTCGCTGGCCTGGATCCGGCACCCAGGTGCCTCGTTCTGGGCGTGTTTCGGCTTGACGTTCGCGGCTGAGAGCCTGTTCACAAAGGGGTTGCAGGTCCTTGCGTGGCTTGAGCCGTATCGATACAGCTGCTGTCCGCTGGAGTTCAGAGCGAGACATAGGTGACCCCTGGTAATGAAATGGTGTCTAAGCGCCTCAAAAACCAGGGGTCCGGGTGCCATTGTGCCCTTCCTTGCTACAGAATGCGACCTGCTCGTCGGAAGGATGCCTGTGCCGCGACCGCCGGCGGTTCTACCCGTCCGACCTGTCGGATGCGGAGTGGGCGGTGCTGGAGCCTCAGGCCAGGGAGGTTATGCGCGAGCTTGTTCGCGCTGACGGGCGGCCGATGGCGCACGACCTGCGGGCAATGTGCGACGCGGTCGCCTACGTCGCCCGGAACGGGATCGAGTGGCGCGCGATCCCGGTCGACTTCCCGAACTGGCGCTCGGTTTACGCGTTCTATGAGAGGTGGAGCAGGCGGGGGCTGCCGCAGTCGCTGGTCACCCGGCTGCGGGAGCGGCTGCGGGAGATCCGCGGCCGGAACCGGGAGCCGTCCGCATGC
>DAHVAN010000193.1 GCA_027314595.1 Actinomycetota bacterium
GATGACGCGATGCTCGTCACGCCGTATCTGCGGTTCTTCATCGGCAGCAACTCACCGACGTTCGAGTTCCGCGCGGACCAGGCACCGAAGATGTTCACCCGCTACGCCCGGCATTTCGAGAACACCTGGAACCTCGCGAAGGACTGGCCCTCATGACCGACACACCGGCCTCCGGCACGATGAAGGACGCCCGGCTGATCGAGACCGAGATCCTCCTGCCCAAGCCGAAGCGGTTCGTCCGCGAGGCCCTGGTGATGCCGGACGGGTACGAATGCGACTGGTACTACGTGGACACCCCGCCCAGCGTCATGGTCGTCCCGGTCACCGCCAGCCGGCAGCTCGTGCTCGTCCGCCAGTACCGGCACAACCTCAAGTCCCACCAGCTCGAATTCCCCGCCGGAACCATGCACGAGACCGAGGAACCCGAGGCCGCCGCCCGCCGCGAGCTGGAAGAAGAAACCGGCTACACCCTCGCCGCTGACGCGCGCATGCGACCGCTCGGCTCGTACTACTCGCTGCCCTCCGAGACCAACAAGTACACCCACGTGTTCCTGGCCTCCCCGGTCACCGCCGCCGGCCCGGCCCGCGGCGACACCGAGATCGAGAAATACTTCGACATGAGCGTCGTCTTGATGCCCGTCGAGCAGGCGCTCAGCGGGATCGGAACCACCATCTCCAGCATGGAGACGGTGGGGGCGCTGATGGCAGCCCGATCCGCGCTGCGGTAGCACTTCTCAGCGACCCGGCCCGCCGTCTTACCAGGGGGGCGCAGGTCGCGTAGCGAGTCCTGGCGGCGCGCATCGCGGGCGGCGGACGGGTCGGCGCCCGCGTACGGGACCGCCGCGCCCCACACGCGGGCGGTCTGGAGCAGGTCTGCTGTGCCGGCGAGGGTGACTTCGATGCCCGCGGCGGCGAGCAGGATGGCGGCGCCCGTGCGGATCGCCTCGACGAGTTGCCCGCGCTGATGGCTAGCTGAGGCGGCACGCTGCAGGCGGATCATGCCTGGGTCGAGCTGCCGCTCGTGGATGGGTGCTCCCGGCACCCCGCGGGGTGCCGGGAGCGTGCCTGCGGCGCTACTGGTCATGGGCGGGTCATCCGGTTGCCGAACAACTTCTTCCACTCCTCATACGCAGCGCGCTCCTGCCCGTCGTCTTCCAGCTCGACCGCCCGCTCGGCGGTTTCCTGGGCGCTGCGGAGCGCAGCAGCCGCAGTGAGCTTCTGCCCGTGGCTCATCACGGAGTTGACGTCACCGCCGAGCCCGGCCGGGTCGGGCCACTCCCGGTCGAGTTGCTCAGCTGCCGTGGCTAGGAACACCACGATCTCGTCCTGGTAACGCCCGAACGGGGCTTTGATAAGGGGGTCTTCGAAGTTAACCGTGGTAATGCTTTCGCTTGGTTACCCCGCGTGTTGTGCTGGCGGTGCGGGCCGACGGTCGCCGGGTGCCGCGGGTGCAGGCGATGCGGACGCGCCTGCGCTGGTTTACCGGGTTGCGGAACCCGTATGCCAGGCGGGCTTCGAGCTTGGCGAGCCGGTTCAGGCTTGCAGGCCGTCCGCGATCAGGTCACCGCAGCCCGCGGCGTCGCGGACTCCGCAGATCCCGGTGATATCGGCCGGATCGGCCGTGCCGTCCCGGCTGACCTGCTGCCCGCCCGGTGCAGATCACCAGCGTGGTCCCGCCACCGGACCGTCCCTCCGCCCGCCCCCGCCGCACGGGCCAGCCACCCCAGCCCGGCCCCGCCAGCCCCACCCGGA
>DAHVAN010000260.1 GCA_027314595.1 Actinomycetota bacterium
CGCTGCCCGGCCGCAGCCGGCTCCCGCGTCACGCCCGGCCGCCGCACCGCGGGGACCGGGACCGCGCCGGACGCCCGGACCGGAAGCCGCCCGGGCACGCCGCCCGCGAACCCGGACGCCCGGACCGGAAGCCGCCCGGGCACGGCCGCCCGCGAACCCGGACGCCCGGACCTGCCACCGGACGAACAGGCCAAAAAGCCCTAGCGGGTCGAGGCGCGGCGGGAGACGGCCTTGTAGGCAGCGGTCCTGGCGGCCTTGGCGACCTGCTTGTCCGGGTGGTACCTGCCGACGTGATTGAGCACGTCGACGGCGTCCGGATGTGAGCCGCGCCACATCATCTCCAGGACGGCGGCCTCCTGGCCCGCGGGGACGGCCTCGCGGAAGCTGGCCGCGATCTCCTCGGGGTCGGGAAACTCCTCGTCGCAGGCGAGCGCCAGCATGTCCGTCGTGATCCAGGCCATGTCGTCGGGCAGCGGTTCCAGGTCCCTCGGCACCTCGCCGGTGCCCGCCAGCGTGATGAGCGCGACCTTCGCGTAGGCGCGCAGCTGCGGCACGCCGAGGCTGTCCCGCCAGGCCGGCTCCGCGGCGCTGCCGATCCTGGTCACGGCGGCCACCGCGAGCATCCGCTCCCCCGGGCCGCCGGCCGCGGCGAGCCCGAGCAGTTCGCGCGCTCCCCGGTCGGCGCCGCGGGCGGCGAGCCACGCGTCCGACTCCGCCTCGAACTCGTCGTCGCCCACGCCTTCGGCCATGGCGAGCAGCTGGGCGCCGGTCAGCTCCGCGGCGGTGGCCGGCAGCAGCGGGATGTCGATGCCGGAGTCGGCAAGCTGCTCGTGCAGCGCGGCCAGGGTGAGCGGGGTCAGCCGGATCATGCCGCCGGACTCGGTGACCGCGCGCAGCTCGGCCAGCTTGCGCAGCAGCAGCGCGGCCGGGTCGCCGTACATGGACACCCACCGCTGCCGTGCCGCGGCGGCCTCGCGGGCGGGCAGGTCGCCGGACGCGTTCTCCCACAGGACTTCGGTGAAGTCGGTGACGGACAGCCCCTCCCTGCGGGCGAGGAAGAGCAGGATGGCCAGGGCCATCGGCTGTCCGGTGAAGGCCAGGCCCGCGAAGCCGAGCTTGTCCCACTCGCCGGGACCGGCAGGGCCGGTCACGTCGAGCGTTTCGCTGAGCACCGCCGCCAGCGTCGATGTCCAGGCCTGGACCACTGCCTCGTCGTCGCCGTCCGCCCAGTCCCCCGCGGTCTCGCCGGGCAGCGCGCGCTCGTCGTCGTCGTCGCCGTCGTAGACCAGCCATTCCACCGCGACCGCGTACTCCCACAAGAACGCGAAGTCGTCCGCCGTGACGCCGAGGGCGCTGATCGCGCCGGCCGCGGCCGCGGCCGGAAGCAGGCCTTCCTCGCCGACGTCCCGGCCGTCCTCGCCGGCCCAGTCGGCGAGCGCGGCCAGCTGGCGCGGGAGCGGGGCCTGGCGCGCCTGGGCGGCGAGTTCGGGCAGCGGCGCCAGCCGGATCGGCGGCAGCGAGTCGGGCAGCCCGAACGCCTCTTTGATGTCGATGTCCTCGTAGTCGCCAGCGTCGTCGCCGAACTCGCCGCGGGTGCCGGAAAGGCCAGGGCGGTCGGGGCGGTCAGGGTACGGTGCCATGCAACGGAGCCTAGTGTCCGCCCGGACGGGCGTGCGCCGGTTCGGCCCGGGCCGCCCCCGCGGCGGGCCGGGCCCGCGCGGCGTTCGCCGCGTTCTGCGCGGCCCTGCGGACCCGCCGGTCCGGGTGGGACGCGGCGAGCACGGTCAGCACCTGGGTGACGTCCGGGTGCGAGCCGCGCGACATCAGGTCGAAGATCCACTCCTCCTGGCCCGCGGGAACTGCCTCGCGGAACTGCGCGGCCACCTGCCCGGGGTCGGGGTCCTCGTCGCCGCAGGCGAGCGCGAGCAGGTCGGTGGCCACCCAGGTCACGTCGTCCGGCGACGGCTCGAGTACCAGTGGCAGGGTGCTGTCCGGCGCCTCGCTCGCCAGCACGGTCAGCGCGATCCGCGCGTAGCCGCGCAGTTCCGGCCGCTTGACGGCGTCTCGCCAGGCCCGGTGGGCGGGCACCCCGATGCGGCGGGTCAGGTTCACCGCGACCAGCCGCGCCCGCGGGCCGGCGGACGCGGCGAACTCGAGCAGCTCACGGGCCGCCCGCTGCGGGCCGCGGGCGGCCACCCAGGCGGCCGACCCGGCGTCGAACTCGGCCTCGCCGACACCCTCGGCGAAGGCGGCCACGTCCGCGGCCGACATGTCCGCCGTACGCGACGGAAGCAGCGGGACCTCCACCCCGTCCCACTGGAACTGCTCGCGCATCGCCCACAGCGCGAGCGGAGTCAGCCCGACAAGGCCGGCGTCGCTGTCGGGGACTGTCACGGCGCCGAGGTCCGCGAGCTCGCGCAGCAGCAGCCGGGCCGGGTCCCCGTGCTCGCGGACCCACCCGTCCCACGCCCGCCGGGCGCGCACAGACCCCTGGCCGCCCGCCGCGCCGTCCATGATCAGCTCGCTGACCTCGGCGACCGACAGCCCCGAATCCCCCGCGCGCCCCGCGCGCCCGGGCCCTCTGGCCAGGAAGAGCAGCACGCCAGCGGCGGCGCCCTGGCCCTGCAGGTTCAGCCAGCGCGCGGACCCGGGGTCCGCCGCGGCGGCCACGTCGAGAGCGCAGGCGAGCACCGCCGCGAACACCGCCGCCCACGCGTGCAGCGTGCCCGAGTCGTCGCCGTCGGCCCAGCGCAGCTCGGTCTCCCCGGGGACCGCCCAGGTGCGGCCATCGTCGCGGCGGCCGCCGCGGGCCCCGGCAACCCCGGCGCCCCGGCCGCCCCAGGCACCCCAGGCGCCCCGGCCGCCCCAGGCGCGCCCGGCACGTTCGCCGGCCCCGGCGCGTTCGCCGGCGAGCTCGAACCACCCGCAGGTGAGCGCGTACTCCCACAGGTACGGCAGGCGAGCGGGCCGGAGGCCGGCGGCATCGGCCGCGCCGGCGGCATCGGCCGCGTGCAGTTCGTCCGCCTCGGTGACCAGCTTGCCGTCGCCCAGCCACCGCGCGAGCGCCCCGAGCCGCGCCATCAGCGGCGCGGACCGCGCCAGCGCCGCCAGCGACCCGGCCGGCGGCAGCCGGACGGCGGGCAGCCTGCCGGCCAGCCCGAACACCGTCCTGAGGCTGGGGCTGGCCTCCGCGCCGTACTCGCTTCCCGCGGCCCTGGCGCCCCCGGCGGCGGGAAACGACCCGGCCATTTCCCTGCTGGCGGGGAAAAGGAACGGGCCCAGCGCGCCCTCCGCGAGCATCGGCAGGCGGCGGACGGCCCGCTCTCGCAGGTCGCGGTCATACACCCGGACCGCGTCGCGCAATATCTCGGCGGCCAGGTCAGCGAGTTTCGTGTCGGAATCCACCCCCATGGGGTGAGCCTATCGGTATGCCAACCCCAATGGCGCGCGCGCCTGCGCTTATTGCGAGAGCAGCGACCTCAGGACATATTGCATGATGCCGCCGTGGCGGTAATACTCCCCCTCGCCTGGCGTGTCGATGCGGACAATCGCGTTGAATCGCTTGACGGCAGATTCCCCCTGGGTGGACGGCCCCCCGTCCGCCTCGCGGGACGGCGTGGCAGTCACCACGACACCGTTCGGGATAATCCCGGAATTTAGCTCTTCGATTCCCTCGACAGAGAAGGTCTCCTGACCGGTAAGGCCCAGCGTCCTGGCCGACTCCCCGGGCTCGTACTGGAGCGGGAGCACGCCCATGCCGATGAGGTTGGACCGGTGGATCCGCTCGAAGGACTCGGCCAGCACCGCGCGGACTCCGAGCAGCGCCGTGCCCTTCGCCGCCCAGTCCCGCGAGGAGCCGGAGCCGTACTCCCTGCCGCCGAGCACGAGCAGCGGCGTGCCCTCGTCGATGTACTCGCGGGACGCGTCGTAGATCGGCATCTGCCTGCCGTCCTTGACGGTGACGCCGCCCTCGGTGCCCGGCGCGAGCTGGTTGCGCAGCCGGATGTTGGCGAACGTGCCGCGGATCATCACCTCGTGGTTGCCGCGGCGCGAGCCGTAGGAGTTGAAGTCGGCGCGGGCGATGCCGTGACCGGTCAGGTACTCCCCGGCGGGGGCGGTCGCCTTGATCGCGCCGGCCGGCGAGATGTGGTCGGTGGTCACCGAGTCGCCGAGCATGGCGAGCACCCTCGCGCCGTGAATGTCGGTGACCGGGGCGGGCGCGGCGGGCATGCCGTCGAAGTACGGCGGCCTTCTCACGTACGTCGAGCCGGGGTCCCAGGTGAAGGTGTCGCCGTGCGGGACGTCCAGGTTGCGCCAGTTGTCGTCGCCGGCGAAGACGTCGGCGTAGTCGCGGGTGAACATCTCCGCGGCCACCGCGGTCCGCACGACGCTGGCCACCTCGGCCGGAGCGGGCCAGATGTCGGCGAGGTAGACCGGCTTGCCTTCGGGGTCGGCGCCGAGCGGCTCGGTGTCCAGGTCGATGTCCATCGTGCCGGCCAGGGCGTAGGCGACCACCAGCGGCGGGGACGCGAGGTAGTTCATCTTCACGTCCGGGTTGATGCGGCCCTCGAAGTTCCTGTTGCCGGACAGCACCGACACGACGGTCAGGTCGTTGTCGTTGACCGCGCTGCTGATCGCCGGCGGCAGCGGACCTGAGTTGCCGATGCAGGTGGTGCACCCGTAGCCGACGAGGTTGAAGCCGAGCTTGTCCAGGTAGGGCAGCAGGCCGGCCCGCTCGTAGTAGTCCATGACCACCTTCGAGCCCGGCGCGAGCGTGGTCTTCACCCAGGGCTTGCGGTTCAGGCCCTTCTCCACGGCCTTCCTGGCGAGCAGCGCGGCGCCGATCATCACGAACGGGTTGGAGGTGTTCGTGCACGAGGTGATCGCGGCGATGACGACGTGACCATGGTCGATGGTCGTCCGCGTGCCGTCCTCGAGGGTGACGGTCACCGGGCTTGACGGCCGGTGGTCCTCGGTTTCCGCCGGATCGGAGGCCGGGAACGTGCCGTTCAGGCTGTCGGAGTGGGTGTAGGAGGGCAGCGCGTCGCGGAACGCGGTCTTGGCGTGCGTGAGCTCGATCCGGTCCTGCGGGCGCTTGGGGCCGGCGATGCTCGGCACGATCGTGGACAGGTCGAGCGTGAGCTCCTCGGAAAATCGCGGCTCGCGGGACGGGTCGTGCCACAGGCCCTGCTCCTTGGCGTACGCCTCGACCAGGTCGATGTGCGCGGCCGGGCGGCCGGTGAGCCTGAGGTAGTCCAAAGTGGCCGCGTCGATCGGGAAGATCGCGCAGGTGGAGCCGAACTCCGGCGACATGTTCCCGATCGTCGCCCGGTTGGCCACCGGCACCTGCGCCACGCCGTCGCCGCCGAACTCGACGAGCTTGCCGACGACGCCGTGCTTGCGCAGCATCTCGGTGATCGTGAGCACCAGGTCGGTCGCGGTCGCGGCGGCCGGCAGGGCGCCGGTGAAGCGGAAGCCGACGACCTTCGGTATCAGCATGGAGATCGGCTGGCCGAGCATGGCCGCCTCCGCCTCGATGCCGCCCACTCCCCAGCCGAGGACGCCGAGGCCGTTCTGCATGGTGGTGTGGGAGTCGGTGCCGACGCAGGTGTCGGGGTAGGCCCGGTTGCCCTCTGTCATCACCACGCGGGCCAGGTACTCGATGTTCACCTGGTGCACGATGCCGGTGCCCGGCGGGACGACGCGGAAGCCGCTGAACGCGTCCTGACCCCAGCGCAGGAACTGGAACCGCTCGCGGTTGCGCGCGAACTCGATCTGGACGTTCTTCTCGAAGGCGTCCGGCCGGCCGAAGACGTCGGCGACCACCGAATGGTCGATGACCAGTTCGGCGGGGATGAGCGGGTTGATCTTCTTCGGGTCGCCGCCGAGGGCTTGCATCGCCTCGCGCATCGCCGCCAGGTCCACGACGGCGGGCACGCCGGTGAGGTCCTGCAGGATCACGCGGGCCGGGGTGAACGCGATCTCGGTGTCCGGTTCCTTGCGCGGATCCCAGTTGGCCAGCGCCTCGATGTGGCCGGCCGTGATGTTGACGCCGTCCTCGTTGCGGAGCAGGTTCTCGAGCAGGATCTTGAGGCTGTACGGGAGGGTCTGGCTGCCCGGGACCGCGTCCAGGCGGAAAGTTTCATACGACGCGCCGCCCGCTTCGATCCTCGCGCGGCTGCCGAAGCTGTTCGCAGTCATGGTTCGTGAGCCTCCTCGCCCATCGTGGTGGGTCTGTCTCGCCGGCCGTCGACGGCGGCGCGTATGTTCCGGGCAGGCGGCGCTTACGCAGCCTACCCGCGCATTACCCGGCCATCGCGGGCCGTCATGACGGCCCCCGCGGATACAACTTACAGTATCTCGATATCAAGGTACTTCACAAGATGCAGTGTTACCAACGGGTAACATGGCGATTCCGGAGCATGTCAGAAAATTTCGTGAATTTTCGACAGTGTTACCTATTGTTTCTATCGGGACCCAGGATTTACGGTTCCAAGCGCTACCCCACGTAAGGAGGCCGTCATGCCAGGTAGCGTGAGATCCGCTGTCCCGAAAATGTTTCCGATTCTCGCAGGGGCAGCCCTGTTGACAGCGGCTTTGGTCAGTGTCGCCCCTCCCGCGTTCGCCGCAAGTTCCGCGACGATCAACGGCGGCCAGACATTCCAGACGATTACGGGCTTCGGCGCGTCGGAGGGCTTCGGCGAGGCGGCGACGGTCATGAACTCGTCCTCGTCCATCCAGCAGCAAGTGCTCAAGTACCTGTACAGCACGTCCGGCGGCGCAGGCCTGACGATCCTGCGCAACGAGATCAGCGCCGACTCCGGCGACACGATCGAGCCGAACGCGCCGTCCTCGCCGACGGCGACCCCGAACTACGTCTCGCTCGCGTCGATCAACCAGGACCAAGGCCAGCTCTGGTTCGCCCAGCAGATCAAGGCGGATTACGGCGTGACCAACGTCTTCGCGGACGCGTGGAGCGCGCCGGCGTTCATGAAGACCAACGACGCGACGGCCAACGGCGGCGCCGTGTGCGGCTTGAGCGGCGCTAGCTGCTCGAGCGGCAACTGGGTGCAGGCCTACGCCAACTACCTGAAGCAGTACGCGGCCGACTACGCGGCGGCGGGCGACCCGCTCACCTACATCGGCCCTGAGAACGAAGCCAACCTGTCCACCAGCTATGACAGCATGCAGCTCAGTCCGTCGCAGACGGCTCAGCTCCTCGACACGCTCGGGCCCACGATGGCGTCCTCCGGCCTGTCCACGCAGGTGGAGTGCTGCGCGACCGAGGGCTGGGACTACGCGCAGCAGTACGCCGCGGCCATCGAGTCGGACTCGACGGCCCTGGCCGACACCGCGGTCTTCACCTCGCACGGCTACACGCAGGCGCCGACCACGCCGCTGTCCGGCTGGACCAAGCCCGCGTGGGAGACCGAGTGGTCCACGTTCCAGAGCTGGGACCCGGCCTGGGACGACGGCAGCACCGCGTCCGGCCTGACCTGGGCGCAGAACATCTTCGCCGGGCTCGATAGCGCGAACCTGAGCGCGTTCCTGTACTGGTGGGGCTCCACCACCCCGTCCGAGAACGGGGACAACGAGGGCCTGCTCGAGATCAACGGCTCCTCCGTGATTCCGGCGGGCCGGCTGTGGGCCTTCGCCAACTTCTCGGACTTCGTCCGCCCCGGCGCGGTCCGCATCGGCGCGAGCACCTCTGACGGCAACCTCACCCTGGACGCCTTCAAGAACACCAACGGCACGGTCGCCATCGTGGCCCTGAACACCAGCACCGGCTCCGACACCGTCAACTTCGGACTGACCGGCACCGGGGTATCCAACGGCGCCACGGTGACCCCGTACCTGACCAACTCCTCCAGCGACGTGGCCGCCCAGGCGACGACGAGCGTCTCTGGCGGCTCGTTCACCTACACGCTGCCGGCCCGCTCGCTGGTCACCTTCACGATGCCGTCCGGCACCGTGACGACGGGCAACACCGTCACGGTGACCAACCCCGGCGCGCAGACCGGCAAGGTCGGCACGGCCGCCTCGCTGCAGATCCAGGCGTCCGACTCCGCCGCGGGCCAGACGCTGACCTACTCGGCCGCCGGGCTCCCGGCGGGCCTGTCGATCAGCTCCTCGGGCCTGATCAGCGGCACGCCCACCACCGCGGGCACGTCCTCGGTCACGGTCACCGCCACCGACGGCA
>DAHVAN010000263.1 GCA_027314595.1 Actinomycetota bacterium
CACGCTTTCATGGCCGTCGCCCTCAACCTCATCCGCCTGCACGCCTACTGGTCCGGCAACCCCCTCGACCGCAGGAGAACCACCCACCTCGCCCGCCTCGAACTCCACCTCGCCGCGTGACCCAATAAGCCAACAGGATCACCAGGCAGCTTCCCGTTCAGCGGGCGTGACATCCCCGATCGCGGGGTGGATCCTGCGGTGGCTGAACCACTGGACGTACCCGGCGGTCTCCATCTCCACGTGGGCCAGATCCCGCCACGGGCCGCGCCGGGTGATCAGCTCGGTCTTGTACAGGCCGATCGCCGACTCCATCAGCGCGTTGCCCAGCGCGTCCCCGACGGTGCCGATGGACGGCACGATGCCCTCCGCGGCCAGGTGCGCGGTGAACGCGATGGAGGTGTACTGCGACCCGGCATCGCAGTGGTGGATCAGCCCGGGGCCGGGCCGGCGCCCGGCGCGCGCCCGGTGCCACAGCGCCATGTCCAGCGCATCCAGCACCAGCCTGGCGCGCTTGTGCCGGGCCGCGGCCCACCCCACGATCATGCGGGAGAAGATGTCCACCGCGAAGGCCACGTAGACGGTGCCGGCCAGCGTGGCCACATGCGTGAAGTCCGCGACCCACCGCCGGTTCGGCGTCGGCGCGGTGAAGTCCCGCCTCAGCAGGTCCGGTGCCCGCTCGTGCCCGGGACCCTTCCCCCGGGATCGTGGTGCGGATCCTGCGGCCGCGGCGGGCGCGCGGAGTCGGCCTGCCAGGTCAGCGAGTGCCAGCAGGCCAGCCGTGCTGAACGGCGCCCTGCCCGCCGCGACCACTACGAACGGGTCCGCCGCTACCGCGTCGGTCCATGCTGCCGGCAGCGAGAACAACTGCCCGTTCTCGTCGTGCAGGTGGACCCGGTCCTCGCCCCAGTTCTGGCGGTAGGCGACGAACTCGAAGTCCCGCCCGGCCAGCGGGCGGAACGGGTGCGTCACCCGGACGCGACGGTACCGATCGTGCGGATCGGGTGTAGTTGACGATGCGGTCCAACGCCTATGCCGAGAGGTGGGTCCGCACCGCCCGCGCTGAGGTCACCGACCGGATGCTGATCACCGGGCCGCAGCATCTGCAAGCGATCCTGGACGGGTACGCCGCCCATTACAACCAGCATCGACCGCACCGGGCACGGAACCTGCGACCACCCGACAGTGGCGACATAACCACGGCATTCACCACGGACCTCACGACGGCGAGAATCCGCCGGCGGAGAGTCCCGGACGGACTGATCAACGAGTACCAGCGGGCAGCATGACCGCCTCCAGTCGGCTGCGAAATCGCCGCTCAGAGACCACGACGGGGTTATGGAACCCTGCTGCCGGGTGGTGCGCGCAGAGAATTTTTCGTCCGAACGGTCTCGTGGTGGCTCACACGGCGGTCACGATGTGGACCGTGCTGGGCGGCGCCGCGGCGGCCGCGCTGGCCGCCGCGGCTGTCGGCCGCTCACACGGCGGTGGCCAGCGGGCGCCGTTCGTGCTCGTCCGTGTTCCCCGCGGCGGAGACGTCAGGAACGAGCTGCGCCGCAGGGGCTTCGCCGTCCGGCGGGGCGGCACCTTCCCCGGGCTTGGCCCGGACTGGCCGGGGCGCGGTTAGCGGTCCTGGGCGAGCTTGTCCAGGATCGCGTCGCGGCTCATCCCGTCGGCCGCCATGCGGAGCGCCTGCCCGGTCACTTGCGGCGGCTCGCCTGCCCACAGTTCCTCGACGACAGCCTGGTAGGACGCCTGCTCGTCTCGCGGGATGCCGCGTCCGGCCAGCCACAGTCCGGTGATCGTGGCGCGTCCCGGCGGCTCGGCCGCGTCGGGGGTTCCGGTGTCCTCCGCCCGGTCGTGGTGAAGCGGGACGGCGAGGTGCCGCCGTTGCAGTGCCTGCTGGCATCGGGTGTCGTCGGAGATGACGTCGTCGGGCAGGTCCTGGAAGTACCGGTTATGCGGTTTGCGGCTCGCGGCGGCGAGCAGCGCGGGGAACTCGCGCAGCTCGCCGTCCAGTTCCGACAGGAGACGGCGGCGCAGGCGCCTGGGCAGGCTGGCGCGGCCGGCGGTCCAGGCCGCCCACGCCCGGATCACGGGTGCCGCGTCGCCCGCGAGCCTGGCCGGCAGGACCAGTCGCATCGGCAGTACGTCCCGGAGGAGCCGCCGGAACAGAAGCGGCCCGGGCCGCAGCGGGTCCCGGCCGAGGTAGTCCGCGCAGAATGCGACGAGATCCCGCGGCAGGAACCGGGCGACCACGCCGGTGAGTGCCCGGCCCTCTGGCGAGCGGTAGAACTCCGCGACCAGGCGCTCGCGTTCCCCGGGCGGCCAGCGGCCGGCGGTGGTCCCGGAGGGTGCTTGCGTCGCCTGGCCCGCGCCTTCGGCCGCGGCAGCCAGTTCCCGTGCGCGCTGGTCAGCCAGGACCGCGAGCCCGAGCGTGGTGCGGTAGTCCTCGGAGTCACGCTCTGCCCACGGCGCCGGGCCGTGCTGCGCGAGCGCGTCGAGCCCCGCCCGCAGCAGCCCGGCGGCCTCAGCCGGGGGAACCTCACGGAGATCAGCGCCCAGCCGGCGTGCCAGTCCCATCGCGCTTCCGGCATTCAGGCTGCCCGCCTCTTCCAGGAAGGGGGCGGCCAGTGAGGACACCGCGTCATGCCAGAGCGGGTCGATCCGCGCTATTACGGCATGCCGGTTTCCCCTGGCCGGATAGCTGAACTCGCACAGGAGCACGGCGGACTCCCGGAACGGGTCGGTCGTCACCCAGCACTTGCCGGGGATCGCCTGGCCCAGCTCGGCCGCCCAGGCCGGCCCGGTACGCCCGGCCGCGTCAGCGAGGGTCCTCGCATGGTCCCGGACGGCGGAATCCGGGCCCGCGACCGCGAACGCACGCAGGATCCCGACGGCAAGCGGAGCGCCGCTGGCGGCCAGCGCGTCGCAGATGTCCAGGCACGCGTCACGGAGCCGGTCACCGGCGAACCCGGCCTGCGCCATCCGGCTTGCCATCGAACTGACGATCGCTTCCGCGTCGTAGGCACAAGACACCCGGTCGCGATCGGCGAACGCGTCCATGACCCGGCCGGCCGCGGCGCTGGCGTCCCCGGCCGGGAGCAGCCGGGAGCGGAGATCCCGCACGCGGCGTTCGGCTGTGCGCTGCTGGACCGCCCGCCGCTGTGCCGCCTGCCGCGCTGACTGCGTACTCTTCTTCTTACGGTCCTTGCCCTTTGAGCCCACCCGGTGATGATGACACATTCAGCCGAGTGGACTGGCCGGTCTCCGGCGCTCGCCCGCGCCAGCAACGCCGAGGCCGGCCACCGGGAGGACACCGACTGGGAACAGATCGTGCCGCCGGCCACGCGGCAGTAGCCCAGGATTCTGACCTGGCCTATAATTATGACCATGAAGACGATGAGCCTGGCGGCCGCCAAGACGCGGTTCTCCGCCCTGGTGGACGAAGCGGTAACGACTCATGAGCAGATTACGGTTACCCGTAACGGCGAGCCCGCCGTGGTGGTCCTCTCGGTGGAAGATTTTGAGTCTCTCGTGGAAACACTCGCAATTCTGCAGAATCCCGCGGATCGCGCGGAGTTTGAACGGGCCCGGCGCGAGGCTGACGAAGGTGACGTGACCGGCGAAGAGGAGATGGCGGGCCTGATGCGGGAACGGCCCGGGAAACGAGAGGATTAGTGAGCCGCGGGATCGTGCTCACCCGCACCGCCAGGCGGCGGCTCGCCGGGGAACTGCCCGAGCCCGTCGCCGCGGCGGCCTGGGAACTCATCCGGGGTGACTTGCGGGCAAAGCCGCAGATGGTAGGGAAACCGCTGCTGGACCCGTATACGGGCGAGTGGTCAGCCCGCCGCGGTACCTACCGCATCCGGTATCGGTTTGACGACAAGACCGTGACCGTCCTCCACATCCGGCCACGATCGACCGCTTATCACGCGTGATCCCGTCCCGTCCCGGAAGCTGCGACCTTACGCAGGCGGGTCGCGGCCCCGGCGGGTGAGGAGGTTGCGCTGCCAGACGATGATCCTTCGGTTGTCCTGGCTCCCGGCATCGTGGACGCGGCGGCGCCGGTAGCCTCCTTCGCCGCGGGGAGCGAGATTGTCGCGCTGGCGCGGCAGGCGGCCGTTCCCGGGAACGGCCAGTGGGTCGCCGATGAAGCCGATCCAGAACGTTCATTGGCTGCGCTCGTCACGGCCGCGACCGCCGATGAGGGCAGCGGCTGGCTTCAATGGGAGCCCCATGACGGCGCGGACGCCGTCCGCACCGAACCAGTCATCGCGCTTACCGCTCACCGCCATTTCCCCGTCAGGGACGACGAGCCGTGGGTTCACGCAGCCATCGGCGGAGGACGGTTCCTTGCGATCCCGCTGCGGTTCGTCGTCTCCTACCGGCCAGATCCGCAAGTACGCAGACGATGGGAGCAGATGTTCAACGACCTGCTCCCATAGCAGCGCTCCGGTAGCTGGACCCAAAATGGAGCGGACCGACCGAAGGTGATCAGTGGGCAGGCGCGCCGGCAGATCCTGCGCGCCGGAGCCCGGCGGACGGCTCGCCCTCAAGAGCCCGCCTGCGCCGCTCGAATACTCGATTGGGCGGTTCACCTGCACTCTTGCCGACATGACGGGCGCAGCAGTGGTTGGCTTGCAGGATGCTGCTTAAGATCGTCTATCTGCTGACGTGCCGCATGCTCGGCCTGGCCTTCCTGGCCTTCCTGGCCTTCCTGGCGTTCCAGGGGGACCGGGCAAAAGATGCCGAGCTGCTTGTGCTCCGGCACGAGAATGCGGTGCTGCGCCGGAATGCCGGCCGGGTACGGTACGAGCCGGGCGACCGGGTGTGGTTCGCCGCGCTGGCACGGCTTCTGCCGCGCAGGTGCTGGACCGGGATCTTTCCCGTGACGCCCGCGACGCTCCTGGCCTGGCACCGCAAGCTCGCTGGCAGCCAGTACGACACGAGCAGGCGGCGCAAGCCCGGCCGCCCGCCGACGGCCGCGGGCATCAGCCGCCTAGTCGTTCGCCTGGCGAGGGAGAATCCGCTGTGGGGGCACCGCCGGATCCAGGGTGAGCTGGCGAAGCTCGGTATCGCCGTAGCGCCGTCCACCGTGTGGGAGATTCTGCGCGCTGCGAGCATCGATCCGGCGCCGCGCCGGTCCGGCCCGACGTGGCGGCAGTTCCTGCATGCCCAGGCTGCCGGGATCCTCGCGGTTGATTTCCTGCACGTGGACACCGTGCTGCTGAGGCGCCTGTACGTGCTGGTGTTCATCGAGCACGGAACCCGCCGGATGCACCTGGGCGGGGTCACTGCGCACCCCACTGGCGACTGGACAGTGCAGCAGGCCCGCAACCTTGCCCTCACCCTCGGCGAGCGGTTCGAGAGCATCAGGTTCCTGATCCGTGATCGCGGATCGAACTTCACCGCCTCGTTCGACGCCATCTTTCAGGCCACCGGCACCAGGATTCTGCGTACCGCCGTCCGGGCTCCGCGGATGAACGCAATCTGCGAGCGCCACATCGGCACTCTGCGCCGTGAGCTCTTGGACCGCGTGCTGATCCTCGGGGAGGCCCACTTGCGCGCCGTCCTGGCCGAATACCAGATGCACTTCAACACGGCCAGGCCGCACCAGGGCATCGCCCAGCGCGTCCCCGACGGTGAGCACGACGGCGGCCACCTCGCCGTTGCCGCCCTTGACCGCGGACCGATCCACCGAAAACCCGTCCTGGGCGGCCTGATCAACGAATACTCGCGTGCCGCCTGATATCCCGGAGAACCGCAGGTCACGACACGGATCCTATTTTCGAGCGGAACAGGATTCTCTCGGTCAGAGTCGCCGTCCTCCGAGGGCAGTTCTGGCACCCTGCGCGCTTAAGGCGGCGCTCGATGAGTCGGCTGTCGGCAAGACGTCAATAGCGCCCTCACCGCCGAGCGCCTCATCGGCCGCGCCGTTCAGCGTCTCCACCAGCCAGCATCCGAAGGACGTGCGTGACAGTTCCGCTGCGGCGCGCCAGCGTTCCAGGGACTCAGGGGTGATCGGAAGTTGCGAGAGCGTGCTGGTGCTCGTCGGTCGCTGTACGCCATGGTCGGCCGCGGCGCGGATCTTGATCCTTAGGGTGTTGCGCGACCACTTGTTCGCTTCGGCCTGGCGTAGCCAGCGGTTCTGCTCCGCGGCATCGAGCGACGCGACCTCTGCGTGGTGCTGGAAGCTGAGCTGGTGGCGGCGCCGGGCCTGCTGGACCTTCCGCGCGACCCACGCGTAGTTGCGCAGGGTCTGGTAATCGAGCCCGGCCTCCTGGGCCGCGCACCGGTACCGGTCCCGGAAGCGCTCCTGGCCGTGGACAATCCAATCGCCGAGGCACCAGGCCGACGTGTTGGCGATCTGCGCGAGCTTCCCGCCAGCGTTCTCCCAGTCCTCATATGAGATGTTGTCCGGGATTTGCAGACCGACCGGTGTCACGAGGATCCGCGGGTAAGGGGTGAGTGGTTCGGCGCGCCGGGAGGCGTGCGGTCGACTGGTGCTCGCCGTCTGCAGGTCCTCGCCCGACACCGTGTCGCTTATGTTGGCCGCCGTTTTCCTATCCCCGACTGCTTGCACTTCCTGAACCTCCTATCTCCCAGTCTGGGTCGAGACGTGCTCAACGCGTGCACGCATCCACGGACGACCAAATCGGTTCCATGGTGAATCGGGTGCTAGGAGGCCCCGCTCCTGTCCCTCGCTCCGAATAACGAGACTCGGGGCGGCCGCCGCGGTGAGCTGGGGTCCAGCGTCCGCGGGCCTGGCGGAGAACTCGTGCTCTGGTCATGACGGCGTAACCTCCAGTGCGTATTACGGGAATCGCGCTGGACTGCTGGCAGAGGCGGCGCCATGGCACGCCCCGTCGCGCAAGGTGCGCCAGGGCGAGAAACGCATGGGGCGGAAATTGCCAGAGCGCTCATGCTCGTCCGGTCAGCAGTCACGGCTGCGTGGGTGTTTCGCCGAGGTCCGGAGCGAGTAACTCTCCATGAGCTTAACGCCCGCCGCCGGGCGTTAACAGCCCGCAGGGCCTATTTGCCGGGCGCAGAGCATTCGTTATCCACCGGTGAGATCTCGCAAATCAGGTCACAGTACCATTCTCGATGCGCACTATTTTTTTGCGTGATCGCGGTGAGCGTCATGTTTTCATGCTCACTTCGAACGCCGCCTGGCCCGATTCACGGCGGAACGGCCGCGTGGGACCGAGCCGCCGTCTGGCCCGGGCAGACTCGTCTCAGGCAGGTGGCAGGACGCTGCCGTCCACGCTGGCCCAGGACACGACCGGGGGATCGTGCAGAGCATCCGCCCGGCCGCCAACCTCGTCGCCGCCTGACGTTGCCTGCACTGTGTCCCATCCTCCGGCATCGCCGCGCTCCCCGGGACCACCCGCCGGCCCCTCACAGGGCCGGCCTCCGGCCGGTCCTGTGGCGTGCGGTTGACGACTCCGGCTATCTGCGCGCCGTCGTCAGCTGCGCCCAGGCCATGTCAAGACGCCTTGCTGGCCCACAACCGCTGACCAGGCACCGCACTGAAAGGCGGGGTGCATCACCGCGTCCGGCATTCGAAATGCGCCCGGTCAACTTTATCATCTTAACATCAGTCAACTAGGTAAAGCACCGGATGCGGCTCCCGGCGAGCGTGCAGCTATCGGCGGAATTCTGCAAGTGCTGAACAATGAGACGAATATCTCACCCCTGCGGGAGACGGCGAAATCTGTTTGGCTAAGACCCCCGTGGCGGCAACGGCCCGACGGCCGCAGTTTCAGAGCCCGCCGCGGCCGAGGTGTCTGGCGATATCTAGGGTTCCCCAACCGTGTCCCGCCGGCGGGACACCGGCGTCCGTCGCGGCGAGATCAGATCGCCGCGACGCAGATGGCACAGATCAAGCTGGCGCACCACCTTGATCAGCCCTGACGCGCCGCCGGTCTCCCTCGGTTCTGCGTCGGCCGGCGCCATAGCCGTCGGCCAAACTATTGAGCAGCTAGCACATTACGACTGGCCGCGGCGTTCTGGGCGGATGTCCGTTTGACGTCAAAGAGTCGGGGTTACTATGCTCGCGAGAGAAGCGATTGGCTGCCAAGCGGCGGTGAGCGCTAATTATCCCGCCGACGAGCCATGGCGGACTCCGCATGCCCGGCCCATCCTGGAGAATCTTACGCCAGCCCGCGGAATCGAAAACCGGCAGACATTACGCCAGCCGGGGATGGTGCCGAGTATAAGCAGACGATAGCGCCGCGAGTCGCGCCTGTCGGATCGTCGTGATGATGGCCAGCCCTAACGGATGGCAGACGTGAGAATGAGCGAGGAGAATTTCAGTGAAGCAGCAGCTATGTGGCGTCTCAAGCTGCGCCGCCTCCCTGACAAGGGGAGAGATATTCTGCGGCCTGCGGCTGTGTGCGTCGTGCCGGAACTTGCTGGCCACCCGCCTCGCCGGCTTGCCTCAGATGTACCAGGCTTGTGAGGGCGCGCTCGAGGTCCGCCGCCAGCATTCGATCAGGGTGGTACGCGGCCGTCGGCCGATGGGAATCTGTCTCGACGACGAGACCATGGCCGTGCGCAGCAACGTGATAAGCGTGCTGTCCTCCTGGTGCGAGATGATCCTGGAGGTGCGCGGGGTGACCGGCCCCAGGAGCCATGACGTGCTCGCACTCGCCTCGTTTCTCCAGGCCAATCTGGACTGGCTGGCGACTCACGCCGTGGCCGCCGACTTCACCGAAGAGATCGCCGGCCTTGTCCTGTCGGTCAGGAAGGTGCTCAATCCGGCACAGGCGCGGACGATCGACCTTGCTCCGTGTCCCAGGGACGGATGCGGCCAGATGGTTCGTGCCAGCATCAGCACTGTCCAGCACCGTTTGCCGCCCCAGGTCCGCTGCGATGCGGGGCACATCTGGCAGCCACGGGAGTGGCTGGATCTCGGTCGCCACCTTGAGTTTGCGGATTTGTGACGCGCCCGCATGACGGATCACGCGGCAGCACGAGCACCCGATGGCCACATCACGGTGCCGACTGAGCTTGCGGCGCTTGCCGCTGGCGTATCCGTGGCGACCATCAGGAAGTGGGCGAGTCGTGGCAAGCTCACTCGCTATGGCAGGCTCGGGCGCGCGGTATATGACCTCGAAGAGATCCGGGAGCTAATGGCACGGGTTTCGACGCGGCAGCAGGCGAGTACGCCTGAGTAGGGACGCTTCAGAAGGTAACCAGGCTGCGGACGAAACCAGCCTGCTAAACCTGTCCTTTTGGCCTTCCAGGATGTTGTGGATGCCGCGCGGGTTGAGGCCTGGGATGCGGTCCCCCTCGCCGCCGCCCCCAGACAAGGGGTTGACTTTGACCGCCGAAACTGTCACGCTTTTGGTGTCGGCATAGCTGTGCCCAAATCGGCGATATGGTCCGGTGGGCTTGAAGCAAGTTGCGCGACCTACAGCTATCAAGAACCCGCCGATTTCGCCGCCTCGGCGCCATGCGATCCCATCGGGACGCCGTGCTCATCACTGTCATGACGAGCTGGCTGGTCTCATCGTGGTCAATGTCAACACGGAAGCCAGCCATGTTACGCTGATCTGGCTGATAGCCAACTATGGGCAGATAGTGGGCCCTGCAGAAGGTGGGCACCAGAAATGCCAAGGCTATGCAAGCCATCGGTGAGTGTGCCGGAATATGTCATCACGATGGAGCAGACGCTGGAATTCGCCGAAAGAGTATACGGCGGGAAGCCTTCGCTACCGCTAGCCCTCCGGCTGATTAGGAACACCGGGGTGGCTAAGCGGCATATCGTGCGGCCTATCGAAGAAGTGCTCCATCACCCGGGCTTCGAGGCACGCAATCGCATCTACGAATTTGAATCCAAGAAGAGGTGCCCCGAGGTCATCGCGCAGGCCCTGGCGAACGCGGAAGTAACCGTGCAAGACATCGATGTAATCATATACGTGTCGTGCACCGGATTCCTGATGCCGTCGCTGACCGCATGGCTGATAAACAGCATGGGGTTTCGATCTGACACCCGGCAGCTACCTATCGCGCAGTTGGGCTGTGCCGCTGGCGGTGCAGCGATCAATCGCGCGCACGACTTCTGCATCGCCTACCCGGACAGCAACGTACTGATCGTTTCCTGCGAGCTGTGCTCGCTGTGTTACCAACCCGACGATGACGATGTGGGCTCGCTGCTATCTGACGGCCTGTTCGGTGATGCGGTCGCGGCCGCCGTAGTCCGGGGAAGTGGCGGCACCGGCATAGCGCTGGAACGCAATGCCTCATATCTCATTCCGAATACCGAGGAGTGGATCTCTTACGCCGTGCGGGCTACCGGATTCCACTTCCAGCTAGATCGCCGGGTGCCCGGAACGATGGAACCGCTGGCCCCGGTACTACGTGAGCTCGCCATGGGCCACGGCTGGGATATCGGCGACCTCGGCTTCTACATCATTCACGCTGGCGGTCCGCGGATTCTGGACGATCTCGCCAAGTACCTCGATGTCGACCGCAGTATGTTCCGCCATAGCTGGGCGACCTTGACCGAATACGGCAATATCGCGAGCGCTGTCGTATTCGAGGCGACACGCAGGCTATTCGACGAGGACCCACCGATGCCCGGTGCTACCGGCATAATCGCAGGTTTCGGTCCCGGTATTACCGCCGAGATGGCTCTAGGCAGATGGAGCATTGGCGCGCTAGGCGACACGGGCCAAATCCAACGGAGAGCGTCGACATCCTACCTTGAGCGGGATTTTGCACCGACGGCAAGGAAGTGAATCACATGAACGGCCTGATCGTCGCACCTGGTCAAGGGCGGAAGCTGATTACAAAGGCACAGGAGGTTACCTTCAAGGTCACCGGGGCGCACGGCTCCTCCGCGTCGTGCTTCGAGGTGGTGGTTCCGCCCGGTTTCGATGTCGGAGCGCATACTCATCGTCGCTCGGAAGAGTTTTTTTACATCTTGGCCGGAGAACTCGACATGCTGGCGTTTGAGCCGATCAAACGGACAGCGGAGAGTTGGCAAGACTGGGAATTTTCTGATGGGAATCGGGTGGTCCGTGCCGGCGCGGGTAGCTGCATGTTCGTTCCGCCCGGATGTCCGCACGCGTTCATGAATTCCACCGACGAGCCAGCGTGCATGCTGTTTCAAAGCTCGCCGTCACCAGATCATGAACGTTACTTCGAGGAATTGTGCGACATCTTCTCGAGCGGCCAGGTAGTGGATTCTCACGCCGTGCAGAAGCTACGTGACCGCTACGACCTCACGCAGATCACACCCCTACGCCACAGACCACCTGCGAGGTGACCCCGATGGACGCGATTTCCCTGGTTCACGCGAGCCTGGGCGAGCAGGAACTGGCGGCCGTCGCGGACGTGTTCTCCTCGGGCTGGCCAGCCGGTCAGGGCCCGATGGGGAAGGCACTGGAGATCGAGCTAGCCGAACGCTACGGCGCTGGCGGAGCGGTCGCGCTAAGCAACTGCGGCGCTGCGCTGCACCTGGCCCTGCTCGCACTCGGCGTCCAGCCGGGCGACGAGGTGATCGTTGCCGACTACACCTTCCCGGCGCCTGCCCACGCAGTGCGGTACGTCGGCGCGGTCCCGGTCTTCGCCGACGTGCGTGCCGATACCGCCACCATCGACCCGCGAGCGGTAGCCGACTTGGTCGGCCCGCAAACGGTTGGCGTGATCGCGGTGGACACGGTCGGCCTGCCGGCCGACTATGTGGAGCTGAAGTCGATCGCGGACCACCGCGGGCTGTTCGTCATCGAGGACGCCGCATGCGCGGTGGGCGCGACGTACCACGGGCGTGCGGCGGGTGCGCTGGCCCCGGTGGCCTGCCTGTCCTTCCACGGGCGCAAGGGCGCCACCAGCGGTGAAGGCGGGGCCTTGCTCACCGCCGATCCGGCGCTCGCGGCGCGGGCGAGGGTCTGGTCGTCGTTCGGCATCGAGCCCATCTTCGACCAGGCGCGGGCCATCGGCCTGCCGATCCCGGTGTTCACCGAAATCGGCTACAACTACAAGCTGTCCGACATTGCCGCCGCGATCCTGCTCGTGCAGCTGAACAGGATCAGTGAGCTGCTGGACCGTCGGCGCGCGGTCGCGGCGCACTACGCCGAACTGCTCGCCGACGAAGATCTCCTCACGCTGCCGCACGTGCCGCCGGACCGTACCCACGCCTGGCAGACCTACATGGTGAAGCTGGATCCCAGCGTGGACCGGGCGGGGGTCGCCGCCGACCTGCGCGCCCAGGGCATCGGCTGCGGGCACGGCACTTGGGCCTGCCACCTGCAGCCGGTATACGACTCCAAGCAGGAGTGCCCGGTCTCGGCGGATCTCTTCCAGCGTCACCTTGCCATCCCCATGCATGCCGAACTCACTGCCAGCCAAGCCGAACGCGTCGCCGAAGCCCTTCGCACCGCGCTCCGGGTCCACGCGCATCCACAGCGGACCCGGGAAGGGGCGGTATGAAAGCGCGATCCGAGCTTTGCCCGGTTTTGGAGCGAAACCTGACCAGCCTGGCTAAGGGACACCGCCTACAGGAGGTTGACTATGTCTCGTTACGACTGGGGTCATCGGCATCCCGGAATCGACCGCCTCGACGAACAGATCAGCGAGGCCAGGTGCGCGGTCATCAAGCACCCGATGTACGCCGCGCTGGATACCATCGGCGCGATCCGCACGTTCCAGGAACACCACGTCTTCGCGGTGTGGGACTTCATGTCGCTGTTGAAGTCACTGCAGCGCAACCTCACCTGCCTGGAACTGCCCTGGGTGCCGGCCGGCCCGGTCTGCAGCCGCCGCCTGATCAACGACATCGTCCTGGTCGAGGAAAGCGACGAGCGTAACGGCAGTTTCATCAGCCACTTCGAGCTCTACCTCGAGGGCATGATCCAAGCCGGCGCCGACACCTCGGTCATCAACGCGTTCCTCAGCCGAATCCGCGCCAGGCAGCCGGTACCTGAGGCGATTGACCAGGCAGGCGTGCCGGGGCCAGCCGCCGAGTTCGTCCGGTTCACCTGGACCCTGATCGAAAGCGCACCCGTCCACGTGCAAGCCGCCGCGTTCGCGTTCGGCCGCGAGGACCTCATCCCCGACATGTTCCAGCAGGTCGTCGGCGTCAATGAGCGCATCGGCTCGCTCGGCACCTTCGTCGACTACCTGGCCAGGCACATCCAGGTCGATGCCGAGGAACACACCCCGATGGCGATGCAGATGGTCACCGACCTCTGCGGCGACGACGACGCCAAATGGGTTGAATGCGCCAACACCGTCACATTGGCTCTCGCGGCCCGCGTCCGCTTGTGGGACGGCATCCTCGCCGCCATCGACGACCGCGCGGCGGCGTAACAGCTCGCGCGTAACCCAAAGGAGATCACGGTGACCAAGATGATGCTGCTGCCGGACGGAATGCGCCGGTGGTCCCAGGCGCGCGGCGTTTGCCTCGATGACGGTTACACGGCGATGGCGGACAAGCTTATCGAGTTCATCGGCTGGGCCAGGGAAGAGGGCATCACGGCTCTCTACATCACGACCTCCTCCGCCGCGAACTTCAACCGTCCCGAGCCTGCGGTGACAACATTCCTGGTCGCGTTCAACGACGTGGCGAGACGGTACCACGGCAACTGCAACTTCGATTTTTCCGGGTTGCTCGACCTCGTGCCTGAGCGTTACCTCACAGAGCTGGAGGAACTGCGAGAAAAGTCGGACAAGGAGTCGGAATTCACCTTGCACTACATCCTGGGAATGTCACTCTCCCGCGAGGTGATCGGCATATTCAACAAGTTCAACGGGAAAATCACGGCCTTGACCGAGGAGATCCTGGCCAGCAACGCGTACGTGCCGGAACAGGTCGACTTCATCATCCGCACCGGCGGCGCGATCCGTATGTCGTCCTTCTTCCCGCTGATGTCCCCGTACGCCGAGCTGTACTTTTCCCCCGTCCTGTTCCCCGACATGACACGAGCCGACTTCGACACCGCTCTCCAGATCCTTCGGCGGCGGGAGCGGCGCTTCGGCGGTTACCCGGCATAAGTCATCGTCGAACCGCAATCAGCGGCACACCCACTGCGGCTGCCCTAGGGCGGCAGCTATAGATAAGAAGGACCAGCAGATGTCAACCAATCCATACGGAATACCTGACGTCCTCGATGTCGTGGTCATAGGCGGCGGGCCTGCTGGCGCGACGCTGGCCGGGCTCCTTGCCCGGAAAAACCGCAACGTTCTCATTCTGGAGCGTGAGCGCTTCCCCCGGTACCACATTGGGGAGTCCCTTATCCCGGGCTTTATGCGAGCCATGGAAGAACTGGGCATGACCGAACGGCTCGAAGCGAGGGGTTTCGAGAAGAAGGCCGGCGGTACCCTGCTCTGGGGAGCAGGGAGGATTCCGTGGGGCTTCTCGTTCATCGAGGGCACCCCGTACAAACATGCCTATCACGTACGCAGGGCCGACCTCGACTCCATGCTCCTCGACCGGGCGCGCGAACTCGGAGCCCATGTGCTGGAAGAGGCGACGGTCAAGGACTTCATCGAAGAGAACGGGCGAGTTACGGGGGTGACTTACACGGTGCGCGGCTCGGAGGTGCCGTTGCATGAAGTGCGTACCTCCCTCGTTATCGACGCGTCTGGCCAGGCTCGAGTGCTGGGCCGGAAATACGCCACGGTCAACTGGCACGAGGACCTGCGGAACGTCGCCATCTGGACCTATTTCGACAACTGTCACCGCCTGCCTGGCGCCGAGCGCTCCAACATCTTGACCGAGGGGCTCAGCGACGGCTGGTTCTGGGCGATTCCCATCGGCGAGTCGACGATGAGCGTCGGCTACGTTACCACCTCTGACAATGCCGCGGCCAACGGGTCGCTTGAGGACATGTTCAGTGCACGGCGCGAGGAAACCACACAGGTAAAAGAACTGCTGCGCGACGCAACGCAGGCAGGTGGATTCCGGACAGCCCGTGACTGGTCATATACGTGCGATCGTTTCTACGGTCCAGGATGGGCGCTGGTGGGGGACGCGGCGGCATTCGTGGACCCGTTGCTCTCGACCGGCGTCACCCTGGCCACGCTGGCCGCGAGCGCGCTGTCCGGGATCGTGGATACAGTCCTGGATCACCCCGAGATCGAGGAAAAGGCACTGGAACGCTATGCCACCACGTACAGGAGATTCTTCGATGAGATCCGTGTCTTCATAGGAAAATTCTACGATCAGTCAAAGAACAAGGAATTCTACTGGGACCAGGCCCAGCAATTGGCTGACCCGGAGCGTAAGTTCACTCCGCGGGTGACCTTCATCCAGCTGGCCTCGGGGTTGAGCGGTGCGAACCCGCTGTTCCACATCGAAATCGACGACCTGATCGAAGAGGATGCTCCGACGGCCGCTCGCGCCTGAGAAAACTGACGAGTGGCCGGAAACCGCGGCCGTCATGTCACAAACCAGCCGCGCCGCTCGTCTTAGGTTTTGACACTTCAATTCCGCTGATGAAAAAGGAGATGATCATGGCGAGGCGGAGCGCAGCCCCCGTCGCCGTGCCGAGTTCGGAGGCACCCGGCGACTCAAGGCGATGGCTGATCCTCGCCGTCGTCTGCTCGGCCTACCTCATGGTAGGCCTCGACCTGACCGTGATGAACATCGCGCTTCCGTCGGCGCAGCGAGCGCTGGGGTTCACGACCGCCGACAGGCAGTGGATCGTGACCGCATACGCGCTGGCATTCGGGAGCCTGCTGTTGTTCTGCGGGCGGCTGGCCGACCGGATCGGCCATAAGGAGAGCTTCCTCGCCGGGGTGGCCGGCTTCGCGGTCGCCTCCACCGTGGGCGGCGCCTCAAACAGCTTCGCCATGCTGGTGACGGCCCGCGCATGCCAGGGAGCCTTCGCCGCGCTGCTGGCGCCGACCTGCCTGGCCCTGCTGGCCACCACGTTCACCGCATCGAAGGAACGGGGTAAGGCCTTCGGCATCTTCAGCTCGGTCGCGGGCGGCGGGACGGCGCTGGGGCTGATCATCGGCGGTGCGCTGACCTCCGGCCTGACCTGGAGATGGTGCCTGTACGTCAACCTGATCTTCGCCGTCATCGCGTTCACCGGAGGCCAGCGGCTGCTGCGCAGGCAGCCCAAGATGGGCACCAAGATGGACGTCCCAGGCGTGATACTCGTGCTGGGCGGGATGTTCTGTGTGGTCTACGGCTTCGCCAACGCCGCGTCGCACAGCTGGCATACACCCTGGACGTGGGGCTTCCTCACGGTCGGCGTCGTGCTGCTGATCGCTTTCGCGTTCTGGCAGACGCGCTCCGAGCAGCCGCTGCTGCCGCCCCGGATTGTCCTCGACCGCAACCGCGGCGGCGCGTACGTCGCCGTGCTGGTCCTCGGAACCGGCATGTTCGGCGTCATGCTGTTCCTCGTCTACTACATGCAGAACGTCCTCGGTTACTCGGCCGTCATCTCGGGTGCCTCGCTGCTGCCGCTGTTCGTGTTCATGACCCTAGGGGCCGCTGGGGGCGGCGCTAAGCTGCTGCCGCGGTACGGGCCCAAGCCGCTGATCTCTGTCGGCTTGCTGATCGGCGCGGGCGGCATGGTCTGGCTGACCGGGATCGGCGCGCACTCGGGCTACGCGGCGGACCTGCTCGGGCCGCTCAGCCTCGTCGGTTTCGGCATCGGACTCATCTTCGCCGCGGCGCTGAGCGCCGCCACGGCGGGCGTGCCGCTCGAGGACGCGGGGATAGCCTCGGCGTGCGCGAGCACCGGCCAGCAGATCGGCGGCGCCATCGGCATCGCACTCCTCAACTCGATCGCCGCCGCCGCTACCGTCAGCTGGGTGGGCAGCCACGTGCACGGGACGCCATCGCCGGAGCAACTCGGCCTCGCGTCGGTCCACGGCTACATCACGGTGTTCTGGTGGTCCGCCGCCATCTTCGCCGTCGGCGCCGTCGTCACCGGCCTGCTGCTGCGCAACGGCCCGCTGCCCGCGGCCCCAGACGCCCCGGCCGACAAGCCGTCCATGCAGACCGAAACACAGCCAACCTGACGCGCCTCAAACGCAGACCAGCCGGTCCGACGGCCAGTGATGCCGGGATGCCCCGGCATCACTGGCCGCCTTGGGCGGGCATCTGCCCTCTGTTTTCTGCATGACCCGCGACCACCGCGAATCGCTGGTCGCCTTCGCGCCCGAAACCGCCAGCTTGGAGAATGAATGTCCGGGACCACTGCATTGGCCGGTCTTTACTCGGCCATTGAGGAAATAGCTCGGCTGCTGGATGTACCCTGCTCCCGCGGCAAGGTCTGGCCTATCCTGGCCGCGTACGGGGATACAGCGGATGCACTGGAGCAGTCCGTGATCGCTTTCCGGGTGGCGACTGACGCGCGCCACGCTGGAGAGCTTGACTGCCGCTTCACGATTCCAAAGGACGTTGATCCGTACGCCCTCGCTCTGTCGAAGGGCCTCACCACGGAGACGGGCCATCCCGCCGGAACCCTTCTCTCGGACATCCAGGGACGATGCCCAATTGACTGTTATGCTATCGACTTCGGAGTCGTTGGCGGCTTCAAGAAGATCTATTCGTTCTTCCCTCCGGGTGACTCGCAGGACCTGTCAAGGCTTGCCGGCATTCCGTCCATGTCGCGCAGCCTGGACGAGAATATGAGTCTTTTCGCTCGCTACGGCCTGGGCGGCAAAGCGAGCTGTATCGGGATCGACTACCCGGACAGAACGGTTAATATATACTTCACGGGGACATCCGCTGAGTGCTTCGAATCGCATGCCGTCCTATCATTGCTGCGCGAAACCGAACAGCCGGACCCGAGCGAGCAGATGCTAAAGTTCGCCCAAGCAGGATTCGGAATCTATGTCACCCTGAGCTGGGACTCTCCGAGGATCGAACGGATCTGCTTTGCCGCAATGACCTCGGATCCGATGGCGCTCCCCGTCCCGCTTGAACCAAGGATCGGGAAATTTGTGCGGCGCATGCAGGACGCTGGCGGCGAGCGTAAGTTCGTCTGCGCCGTCGCCTCGTCGCCCCACGGGGAATACTATAAACTGCAGTCATACTATCAATGGCGCCCATGGATAGTGGACCTAATGGCCGCCGAAGCTCCCGTATAGCCGCTCCCGCCGGCCGACTTTAAAATAGCCGCGGACGCGCAGAAGGATCAGGCAGATGAGCGTCATCGACAAGCCGTTGACGGAGAATCTTAAGATCGCGCAGCAGGGCGCGCGGCCAGAGGTGGACGTGGCCGCAGACCTGCCGCCCAAGAAGTACGACAGCAACTCCTGGTTCATGATCGGCCACTTCGAAGCTGACGGCCACACCCTGGACTACGCATTCCACCTCCTGGCGATCGCGATCCCGGGCAGCGGGACCCAGTACGCGTCCATCATTTCGGTCACCAACGAGACGACGGGCTACTTTTATGCCCAGGGCGAGATCTACCCCGCCTCCGAGGTGGAGGTCGCCGAGGGCAGGCTCGGCATCAGGGTGCCCAACGGCTACCTGGGCGGCGACTGGGACAAGATGCAGATCCACCGCGAGGCACCCGGCATCGTCATCGACACCGAGGCCACGGCCGTCGGGTACCCCATCTACTCCAAGGGGACTGCGCGCTTCCCCTTGCTCGGGATAAACGTGCACCATTACTCGGTGCCCTATATGCAGACCACTGGCGCTCTGACGATAGAGGGCAGGCGATATGACATCACGGGACGGGGCTACACCTGGTTCGACCGCGGATGGCAGAACCACAATCCCGCGGCGAACGTCAAATTGTCCTGGATGGGCATCTACCTCGACAACGGTGAGGTGATCAGCCTGTACGACACCGACGTCCCCGGCCAGGAGGAGAGCTGGGCGACGGTCCTCCACCCAGACGGGTCGCAGGCCTTCACCCAGACCGAGCCCCTGGACGCGTCCGGCTTCTGGCACAGCGAGCGGTCCGGCCAGTACTACCCGACGCACTGGCAGGCCAGGCTCCCCGAGTACGACGCCGTCCTGGACATCATCCCCGTCCCGCGGGAGCAGGAGATCGTGTCGGCGGTGCCGATGCTGCACCGCTACGAGGGCGCCAGCGTGGTCACCGGCGCATGGGGCGGCCAGGAGGTCAAGGGTCACGCCTGCGTCCACCTGATCGGCCGCTGGCCGAGATAGCCGTACCTGCTTGGCATCGTGCCATCCACGGACCTATTACTAGCGTCGCAGTCGCCATCGCGGCGATTGCGTGCTGGGAGGCGACGCCATGAAACACTCGCCAGCCGCGGTATTCGCGCGGCTCAGCAACCCGAGTCCGCCCGCCGTCACGCCGGTGGTGCTGGACACTGCCGTGGTGCTTGGCGGCAGCATCGCCGGCCTCCTGGCCGCACGCGTGTTCTCCGACCACGCCGCCACGGTTATCGTCATCGACAGGGACGATCCCGGCACTGGCACCGACCCGCGGGCCGGGGCACCCCAGGCAACCCAGATGCATTCGCTGCTGCCCAGCGGGCTAGTTCAGCTGGAGCGGTGGTTTCCCGGGTTCACCGAACAGGCCCTGGCGGCGGGGGCGCGTGCCGCCCCTCCGTCTGGGCGCCGGTTCTACTTCGAGGGCGTCCGGCGGGCCGGCGGTTCACAGGCGATGATGTTGACGGGCAGTCGGCCGTTCCTGGAGGCGCAGATCCGACGGCACGCGCTCAGCCTGCCGAACGTCAAGACGACCACGGCACGCGTCACCGGGCTGGAGTTCGGCGAGGGCGCGGTCGCCGGCGTGCGGTACGAGTCCGGCGGCCAGGAGGGCGTGGAGCGCGCCGATTTCGTCATGGACGCGATGGGCCGGTCCAGCAGGCTGAGCGAATGGCTGGCACAAGCGGGGTGGGAACGCCCCGCGGTGCGGCGGATACGGGTAGACCTCAACTACGCCACCGCCCTGCTGCGCCGCGAGGACGGCGATCCGGAAATCAATGGCGTCCTCGCCCTGCGCTCCCCGGCCAGGTCCGCTGACGTGGCGGGTGCCGCGCTCACCCAGGTCGAGGGTGCCCGCTGGATGATCGGGATGGCCGGGTACGCCGACGGCCAGCCCGGCCGGACTGCGGAGGATCTGGTGCGGAGGTGCAAGACGGAGTTCCCGCGCGAGTTCGGGCAGGTGGCGGGCAATGAGATCCTCGGCGAAGTCCGCTCGTTCCGGCATGCGGACAGCCTGCGCCGCGACTTCCATGGCCTGACCCGGATGCCGGCCCGCCTTGCCGTGATGGGTGACGCGGTCGCGTCGACCAATCCTGTCTACGGGCAGGGCATGGCCTCGGCGGCGCTGCAGGCCTCATGCCTGTCCGAGTACCTGCGGTCTGATGCGGACCTGTCCCGGCCGGCCCGCGAGTTCTTCGCCCTTCAGAAGGTCGTGGTGGACGCCGTGTGGGGCATTGCCACCGGCGCCGATCTCGCCCTGCCCCACATCGACGAGCCATACCCGCGTGGCTACCGGCTGCTGCGGTGGATCAACAGCCAGGTCCGCGCCGCATCCTTCCTCGATCCGGAGATCGCGCGCCAGCTCGAGGAAGTCACGTGGATGCTCAAGCATCCCAGCTCACTGGCCGCCCCAGGTACGGTGATCCGCGCTGTCAGGGCCAACCGGCGGGCGAGGACGCGCGCCCCGGCCCACCCGGTGACGTCAACGACCCACGGCTAGTGTCGTGAGTCGCTGATTCGCCAGCAAGCCTGCTGCCGCGATACCGCCCGCCCCTGTCAATCCCGGCAAAAAGGAACTTTACCCACTGGGGAGTAGGAAACCGCCCGTTTTGTAGCGCTTTTTCGGCGCTCCAGTGTGCAAGGGAAAGAGATAGGGCTGGTGGGACTTGACTGGCGCGGATTTCCCCGCGCAGGGCGGCCGTTGGCCCGAGTTGGCTGAGCCGCCAATGCCGCTGGTGAAACGGTGACCCGGGACGCTGGGCGTTCTTCGGCATCGCCGGGCACCGTCGATCTCGGCTGGGTCGCGAGCTTTTGTTCAGGCAAGCTGAATCACGGGATTCCCTGTTCAAACAGGCACTACGACACTAGGAGGACAAATGTCCGGAGCTACCAGTGTGGAAGAAGTGTTCTCAGCCATTGAGGAATCATGTGGGCTGTTGGATATAGCCTGCTCGCGCGACAAGGTCTTGCCGTTCCTGACCGCATACGGGTACGCACTCGAGCAGGGGGTGTTTTTCACCACGTGGACCGGCGCCCACGCAGGAGAGCTTAACTACGCCCTCCTGCTGCCTTCAGCGGGTGCTGATCCATATGACCGTGCTCTGTCGAGCGGATTTATCGCGGAGACGGACCATCCTATCGGCACCCTGCTCTCGGACATCCAGGGGCGATGCCCCGTTAGCGGTTACGGCGTTGACTTCGGGGTCGCTGACGGTTTCAAGGAGATCCATTCGTTCTTCCGTCCGGATGACATGCCGGGGCTGTCAAAGCTGGCCAGCATCCCGTCCATGCCGCGCAGCCTGGCTGAGAATGCCGGTTTCCTCGCCCGCCACGGCCTAGGCGGCAATGTGGTGGGCTTGACCGCGATAAACTACCAGCACAGAACGGTGAATGTGTACTTCGGCGGGCTCCGCCTCGAACCGGAGAGCATCCTATCGATGCTCCGGGGAATCGGGATGCCGGAACCGAGTGAGCAGGTGCTGGAGCTGATCCAGAAAGCGTTCGCAATCTATCCCACCTTCAGCTGGGATTCTCCGAAGATCAACCGGATCTGCTTTGCGGTGATAGCCCAGGACCCGATAGCGCTTCCCGCCCGGATTGAACCAGGAATCGAGCAATTCGCGAAAAGCGCTCCGTACGCGTACGCAGGCAAGCGCACACTCGTTTACGGTATCACATTCGCGCCCGGCGAGGAGTATTATACAATTCAGTCGTATTATCTGATAAATCCTCCGACGAGGTACCTGCTGGCGGCGTTCGACGCTAACAAAGCTCAGGCATTATCTTACGACCGCGCTACCGGAATGCCGTCCAGAAGGCTTCCGAAACTCGGCGGGAGCGGCGTTTCGGCGCCTGCCCTCGATCTTCCACGAGTAATGGAAGCCCATGTTAACCGGAAAGATAGATCACTACTTGGAGGATAAATGTCCGGATCTGCTAAGGTAGAAGATATATCTTCGGCCATTGAGGAGTCGGCTCGGCTGGTGGGCGCAGCCTACTCGCGTGACAAGGTCTGGCCGATCCTGACCGCGTTCGAGGAAGTACTCGCGGAGGCCATGGTCGCTTTCACTGTGCAGACCGGCGAGCGCTACGCCGGACGGCTCGACTACGGCTTCTCGGTACCTCTAGGGATCGGTGATCCATATGCTCGTGCGTTGTCGAACGGCTTTGTCGCCGAGACGGATCATCCCGTCAGCTCCCTGCTCTCGGACATTCAGGGGCGATGCTCCATTAGCAATTATATGATTGACTGCGAGGCCGCTGGGGGCTTGACGAAGCTCTATGCGCACTTCCCTCATGACGTGCAGAGGGTGTCAACGCTGGCTGACATCCCGTCCATGCCGCGCGCTGTGGCCGAGAACGCCGGCCTTTTCGCCCGCTACGGCCTGGACAACGTGGTGATGATGGGGGCCAGCTACAAGAGTAAGACAATGAGCTTGTACTTCCAGTTCGACGCCGAGAGCCGCCCCGAGCCGAAGGCCATCGGTTCGATGCTTCGCGAAATTGGGATGCCGGAACCGAGCGAGCGGATGCTGGAGTACGCCTGCAAATCGTTGAGAGCCAATATCACCCTCGGCTGGGACTCTTCGAGAATCCTCCGGGTCGCCCTTGCCCCTCCGCCGACCCGCGGCCTGGACCCGTCGGCGGTTCCCGCTCCAATGCCGCCGCACTATGCACGATTCGCGGCAACCTCTCCGCGCGCGTACGACGGCGAGCGTGTGAACCTTTTCGCTGTGAAATGGATGCACGACGGTGAATTCCTTGAGATCTGTTCATATTATCAGGTCTCGGCTATGCAGCGGAAGCTATTCATTGTGGACCGCGAGGAACGGGTGTAGAACCCTGGCGGGATAGAAGTTATATTGAGGGTTATTCAGCGCATTCTGTAGAAGTGTAGTCCGGCAACTGCCGAGATGGTTACGGCGAAGGTCTCGAATGGGCGACGGTAGTCGGTGCTCATTATCTTCCAGTTCTTGAAGTGGGAGATTACCTGCTCGACTTTCCAGCGGATCTTATTGACGCCAGTGTTGAACTCCTTCTGCCAGTCGAGAAGTTCACCACCCTGCGGCTTCTTGAACGGGGTGATCATGTAGTTGCCGACGTATCCCTTATCGCCCATCCAGTCCCCTGGGTCCATTGTCTCCAGCACCTCAGAATCACCGAGGCAGTAGTTGTCGTGGTGGTTCCCGCTGACCGGATCGGAGATCCATGAAAGGCGGCCGTAAATCGAGCAGGCGAGCTGGAGATTCAGGCCTGTTTTCTTGTGCTTGCCTGAATACAGTCCTCGGTGCGCCTTCCACGACCAGCACGGAAGCAGGGTTCCGTCCACGATGTACTGCGCCCCTTCGTCTAGGTCGTCTGCCGTCGGGACGAACTCCCTCATGCATACAGCCAGGAGAGGCGTAATCACGGATATGGCGCGGCTAATGGTTGGCTGGGAGACTCCGAGCGACTCGCCTATTTTCGCCTGAGTTCGATTATGACGCTTGTACGTCAAGGTCACCACCACGGAGTCGTAAAGCCCAAGGATCGGCGGCCACTTCTTCTGGTCTTCGGGAACATCGGTGTACGCGACTCGCGTGCAAATGTCGATTATCTCGTCCCTGTCGAACCCCGTGGTATGGTACATGCACGGCCTGTTTCTGGTTGATTGAGTGTGGTAACCCAATCCTCTCCAGAAGCAGGCTGCTTTCCGTTGAGGCGCGCCGCTGCTAGACATAAATTTCACATAACGAACAAAACCCGTGAATAACCTTCATTTGCGTGTTAGCGCAGCGGATAATACTCGTTCGCCGCCCGCAGTAGCACTTCGTCTGGCTTCGGGCCGATCAGGTGCTCGCCCGGCACGATCGCGGTGCCGTGGGTGCATACAACCGCATGCAATGCACCCTCTCTAAACGAAAGGAACACAACCATGGCTAAGAACCAGACCAGCGCCGCCGGCCAGTCCACCAGCCCGCCGACGGGGTCGGCTGTCGGCATCAACTTCGACCTCGACACCGGCAACTTCCTGCGGGACCTGATCCGGCCATCGGGCGACACGTCTGGGAAGGACCAGGCCATCGGCCCGATGGACGCGTCTGTCCTTATCCATCTCACCGACACCTTGCAGACCGCGTGGTTCGACGCGCTGGCGCCCTACCACCCGACCGCGGTCGGCGTGCACTCCCGGATCGGCCGCCGCCCGGCCAGCGAGTCCGCCACCAACAGGAACAAGAACATCGCCGGCCTGCACGCGACGCTCCAGATGATGAAGGCCTTCTATCCGGAGCGGATTTATGTCCTGCACAAACTGTGGTCCGCGCTCGGTTTGGACGCCGACGACGAGTCGGAGGACCCGACCAATCCGGTCGGCATCGGCAACATAGCCGGCAAGGCCGCCGTCAGGGTCCGCTCGCGGGACGGCATGAACGTCCGTGGCGACGAAGGCCGCGCGTACAATGGTCAACCCTACGATGACTACACCGGCTACCAGCCCGTGAACAGCGCCTACGAACTGGTCAACCCCTCGCGCTGGCAGCCGGCGGCGCACCCGCACCGCCGCCGCGTCGGCGGGGGGCCGGGCGACATTGGCATCTGGGTCATTCAGCGGTTCGTCACCCCGCAATTGGGGCTGGTCAAGGCGCACACCTACCAGGACCCGCGCCAGTTCCGCATCGCACCGCCCGACCACACCGATCACACTAACCCCGGCCGTTACAACCGCGAGGTGGACGTGATCCTGGAGGCCTCCGCCGCGCTCACCGACGAGCAGAAGGTGATGACGGAGTTCTTCGACAACAAGTTCCTGGGCATCGGCCAGTCGACGCAGGCCGCGGCTTTGGCCCACGATCTGGACTTGGACGGCTGGGTCCACCTGCTTTTCACGACCTCGGTGGCGCAGCTCGACGGCGTGATCGCCTGCTGGCATCACAAACGCGAATACGACGCCGTGCGGCCGTTCAGCGCGGTCAGGCACGTGTACGGCAACCAGAAGGTGACCGCCTGGGGCGGGCCCGGCAAGGGGACGATCGGCGACATGCCCGCCGATGAGTGGTCCAGCTACCTGCCCGCGGCGGACCACCCCGAATACCCGTCCGCCTCCGTCACGCTCAGCGCCGCCCAGGCGCAGGCGGCGCGGCGCTTCCTCGGCGATGACGTCCTAGACTGGACCTATGGCTCTTTCGCCGGCTCGACGCTGACGGAGCCTGGAATCGCCCCCGTGGGCGACGTCGAGCTGCGCTTTCCCACCTGGACCGACTTCGAGAGAGACTGCGGCATGAGCCGGGTGTGGGGCGGCGTGCACTTCAAGACGACGGTCGAAAGGACCCGCGAGTGGGGCACGCAGTTCGGCGACCGGGCCTACGAGTTCGTGCAGCGGCACATCAACGGCGACGTCACGGACTGACCCTACTGTGGCGGGGTCGGCGCCAGGTGGACCACAACAGCAGGTGCTCGATGTCGCGTCGCGGTGCGGGCACAAGCCGATGTGCCCGGTGGTATTAGTCGCAGGAGGCAGGTGATCCGCCATGGTTGTCCGAGAATCGCATGTGGTGGAGCTCGTCGACGCGGACGGTGCGGCCACTGGCTCCTGCACGGTCGCCGAGGCGCACACCGCGCCCGGCCGGCTGCACCGAGCGTTCTCGGTGATGCTGCTGGACGACATGGGCCGCGCCCTCATCCAGCAGCGGGCCGCGGTGAAGACCCGGTTCGCGCTGCGCTGGGCCAACGCCTGCTGCGGTCACCTGGCCCCTGGGCAGAGCGTATCCGACGCCGCCGCGCAGCGGATGATCGAGGAGATCGGGGTGCGCGGAGTCACGCTGCGCCAGGCCGGCGTGTACCTGTACCGGGCCGAGGACCCCCGCACCGGCCTGGTGGAGCACGAGTACGACCACGTGGTAGTCGGCCGGGTGCCGGCGGATGCGCCCATGCGCCCGGACCCGGCCGAGGTGGCCGACGTGCGATGGCTGGCCCCGGACCGGCTGCGCGCGGACATGGCCGGCCACCCGGACCGGTACGCGCCCTGGCTGGGCGGCGTGCTCGCGGTGGCCACCGGGGCCTCCGGCCGCCTGCCTTAGCCTCGATACACCGGTTGAATGGCGAGTGCGGTGTTTCCGGCCGCTTGCCTCCACGAGGGGTTTTCGGGCGTGTTTTCCCTGCCGCTGACGGTTCTGCGGCTTGTCCACAGGTCCTGTGCCGGGTCGGGGGTCGGGTGGCCATCGTGGCCGTCGGGGTTGCGGACCGGTTCGGGGTTGGTCAGGCCGCTGCGGCGGGCGGGCCGCAGGCCGTGTGCCAGAGATTGCGCCATTCGTGCTCGCGGTGCCAGGCTTCGGGCAAGTGGAGGGTGAGGTGGCCCCTGCCGTGGCGGGCGATGCGGGCGGCGACGGCGATGAGGTCGCGGCGGATCGTCGCGGCGCGGGCCTTCGCTAGCAGCGGGCCGGCCAGCGTGCCGGCCGCGCGGACCAGGTTCTGGGCCATGGCGGCGATGGCCAGCCAGGCGGCATTCGCGTTGAAGGAGCCACAGGGCAGGTGAGCAGCGGGGCCGGCGTACAGGCCGGCGTTGACCTGCTCGATGATGGCGTGGTCGCGGTGCTGGCCTTCGGCCTGGACCAGCTCGAGCGGCGAGTCGGTGAGCACGGCGTGATGCCGCCAGGCGGGGAACAGCTCGTCCTGGCCCTGGGCTGCCTTCTTGTTGAGGTCGCAGACCCGGCGGACGATGAGGCGGGCGGTGACCTGCTGGCTCTTCTTGGAGGTGAACGCGGTGTACTCAGCCTCGGCGACCTCTGCGTCGGAGGCCCAGCAGCCCAGCTGGTCATCCCACAGGGCGCGCGGGTACTTGATGCCTGTCCAGGCGCCTTCGGGGATGGCGGCGATCGCCGCGCGGACGCTGGTGTTCATGGGCACGGTGACGGAGAACCGGGCGCCGGCGGACCGGATCGCGCTGATCACCGCGGCCGAGTAGAACCCGGAGTCGAGGCGGACGATGATCATCCCGGTGCAGCCGCACGCACGGGCGGTGCCGACGGCCTCCTTCGCCAGGCTGGCGGCGCCCCGGCCGGAGGCGGCGTTGCCGCCGCGCAGCCGCACCGCGCCGATGACCGGCGCGGACAGCGGGGTGCTGATCACCCCGGCGAGCGCGTTCAGCCCCTTGACCAGCAGCGACTTCCCTTGGATCTTCGTGTGGCCGAATCTCGCGCCCTGCTTCTGGTAGCCGTAGACGCGCTTTTGCGTGGAATCGATGTCGATGAACGCGAGGGTCTCCGCGCCGGGCAGCAGCGGCGCCTGCCGTGCCAGGCCCGCCAGGAGCTCCCGGTGGGCTTTCTGCAGCTGGCTGACGTTCCCCCAGCTAAAGGCCCGCAGGAACGAGCCCAGTGTGGACGGCGCGCGGGCCCCGCCGAACAGCCTGTCCATCGCGCCGTGCCGCAGCAGGTCCATGTCATCGATCGAGTCGGCCCCCGCGGCCATCCCGGCGGCCAGGCAGGCGACCTTCAGGGCCGCGTTCGCGCCGCAGCCGCCGTCCGGGCGGACGTGCTCCGCGGCCAGGTCGTGCAGGCCGGCCCGCTCCGCGAGCGCCATCAGCGGTGCCAGGCCGGCGTGCGACACGAGATTCGGGTCATCGAACGATGCGCGCGTCCTGGCGAGGCTATGCAACAATCGCACTTAACAGGTGCCCTTTCGAGCTAGATGACGGAAGCTTCAGCAACTCCCATCATCCCAGCTCAGAGGGCACCTTTCCCATAGGCACGCCCAAACCGGGCTTAAATGACCGGTGGATCGAGGCTTAGGCCGCCGCGCTCGCCCTGTCGCAGGCGCCGGCGCCGCGCCCACGTGATGATTCCGCGGGTGACATCGACAACATCTATCGCGCACGATCGCGGCGACCGCGGCGCGTCCACGTCACCCCTGAAGCGCCTGACCACCACCGTTAGTGAGACAGAGCCGTAAAGGATACAGCCTCGATGAACAGCTCCGTGATCCCCAGGAGGATGCACAAGCGTGGTCTATATCTCGGCGTGCTGCCAGAGATGGCCGCCGCGAGGGACAGTTCCACTCCGCTCACCCTCGATCATGACCTGGATGTCCTCCCCAAGGCGGAGCGGCGGCTGACAGTGGGTGAACTGGCCGGCCACGTGGACGATCTGGCGCGCCGGCTGCGGGCGGCTGGCGTCCGGCTAGGGGATCGCGTCGTGATCTACAAGGCCCCTAATTTCGATCTGTGGATACTCGGTTCCGCGGTGGCGCGGGCCGGTGCCGTCCCGGTGATGCTGTCGCACCATCTGGACGCCGAGACGATGGCCGTCCTGCTCGCCCGGCTGGACCGGCCGTACCTGCTGGCGGACGCCGACCGGCTCGACGGGCTGGCCGGGGTGCCGCTGGCGGATCTGACCCGGCAGGTGATCACTGTGACCGGGTCGCGGCCGGGCACGGTGTCGCTGGCCGACCTGGCCGGGTCGCCGCCGATCCAGCCGGCCTTCCAGGGCCTGGATGAGCCGGCGATGATCACCCACACGTCCGGGACCACCGGGGCGCCCAAACTGGTCGTGCACACGCCGCGGACCATGCGCCTGCGGCTGCGCCCGCAACTGGTCCTCCTGGGGATGCTGTGGAATCGCGGGAGCGTCGCGATCCACTGCCCCTTTGGGCACTCGCGGACCTTCGCGGCGATGTCGCTGTGCCTGCTCAAGTCGATGCCCGTGCTAGCGGTGAATAACTCCGATCCCGACCACGCCGCCCAGTTCTTCGCCCGGTATCAGCCGTGGCTGATCGAGGCGCTGCCCAACTCGTTCCTGGCCTGGGAGGAGCTGACTAGCGATCCGCGGCAGCCGTTCGCCTCGGTGAAGTACTTCAGCAGCACGTTCGACGCGATCCACCCCCGGACGATCAGCCGGCTGCTCGAGTCGTCGCGGCGGCGCATGCCGATGTTCTACCAGATCTACGGCCAAAGCGAGGTCGGCCCGGCCATCGGCCGGCCGTACTTCCGCCGGTCCGCCCGGCGGATGGATGGCCGCTGCGTCGGCTACCCGATGCTGGGCGGCCCGCGGGTCCGCGTGGTGAGCCAGGACGGCGCGCGGCCGTCCAAGGCCACTCCCGGCTACATCGAGGTCCGGTGGAAGGCACTGCTGCACACCTACCTCGGCGAGGAGGGTAAGCACGCCGCCGGCCTGCGCGACGGCTGGTGGCGGATGGGCGATGTCGGCTACCGCACCAGGTTCGGCTGCCTGCACATGCTCGACCGGGAGGTGGACGTGATCCCCGGGGTGGACAGCACCCTTGAGATCGAAGACCTCGTGATGGACAGGCTGCCCGAGCTGAACGAGATGGTGGTCGTGCCGGGTCCGCGATCCGAGCCGGTCCCGGTCATCTGCACCACCCAGGACCAGCCGCTGGACCCCGACCGCTGGCGCAACGCCGTCGCCGACCTCCCACAGCTCGCCGACCCCATTCAGATCCCGCTCGCCGACCTGCCTCGCACCGCGACGCTGAAGGTCCAGCGCATCAAGCTGTCCCGGCGACTCCGGGAGCAGATGGAGCAGATGGAGCAGCAGGCATGACAACCGACCCGAAAGGGATCAGTGCAATGACACCAGACACCACACTCGCGCGACTGCGTGAATACATGGTGGGACCCACGCGCTTCATGACCCTGCTGGCCTGTTTCGAGCTCGGCGTCATCGACGCGCTCAGGGAAAACCCGGGCTTGACCGCCGCCAAGCTCGGCGCCGCCGTCGGCGCGAAGCCGGATGCCGTACAGCAGCTCCTGCACCTGCTGGTCAAGGATGGCCTTGTCGGATACGACGAAGGATCCGGCGGGTACACGCTCGACGCGCTCGCCGACGTCGCCCAGGCCGACCTCAAGCGCGCGCTCGGCTACATGAACATGATCAAGGTCGTCGCGCTGCGGCAGCTTTTCTATCTCGCCGACAGCATGCGGGCCGGCCTGCCCGTCGGCCTGAAGGAGATCTACGGAGCCGACGGGACCCTGTACGGCGCCGTGGCCGAGCACAAGGACCTGCGCGAGGCCTGGGCGACGCTGATGGACGCCGTCACCGCTCGCGTCGATCCCTGGTTCTTCGACAACATCGACATACCGTCCGGCGCGCGGGTGCTCGACCTCGCTGGGAACACCGGTCTCGGCGCGATCAACGCCTGCCAGCTGAAGGCCTCTCCTGGGCTCCGGGTGACAACCTTCGACCTGCCGGAGAAAGAGGAGGAGTGCCTGCGGAACTTCAAGGCGCACGGCGTGGACGGGCAGTGCTCGTTCGTCGGCGGCGACGTCTTCGACGAGGTCCCCCAGGGCTTCGACGTCGTGCTGATCAAGCACTTCCTGGACATGTTCGACAAGGGCGACGTGCTCAAGATCCTCCAAGCCGCCAACCAGTCGCTGGAAGTCGGCGGACAGGTCAACATCATGGTGCCGGTGTACCCGGAGAACATCAAGGATGCCAACAACTACAACGTCGATTTCTTCCCGGCTTTCTTTATCGGCTGCACCATGGGCCAGGGCGGGCCGCAGAAGCTGTCGATATACCAGAGCTGGCTAGAAGAATGCGGGTTCACGGTCGCCAAGGTGGTCACCAAGGATCCCGCTGACATCCCGTCGGACGTTATCCCCGTGCAGGCCATCCTGTGCGCGACGAAGTCTGCATGACGGAACCGGACCTGCTCGGTCACCCGCCACGACGCCGGCGAGACCGTCAAGCACGGCGGACCCCGGAGCTAAGAGGAATCATGTCACCTTCCCGACGCCGAGTACTGCTCGCCAAACCGCGGAGCTCCTGCGCTGGCGTGGAGCGGGCAGTGAAGACTGTCGAAGTCTGCCTGGAAAAGTACGGAACTCCGCTCTACGTGCGCAGGCAGATCGTGCACAACGTGCACTTCGTGAAGAGCCTTGAGGAACGGGGCGTCATCTTCGTCGACGAGACCGATGAAGTACCGGAAGGAGCCGTCGTCGTCTTCTCCGCTCACGGAGTTGCGCCGACCGTACGCACCCAGGCCAAGGCCCGAAGCCTGGTGACGATCGACGCCACGTGCCCGCTGGTCACTAAGGTCCACAAGGAAGCGGTCCGCCTGGCCGCCGAGGACTATGACATTTTGCTTATCGGGCACGAGGGGCATGAAGAGGTCATAGGCACCTCCGGCGAGGCTCCGGATCACATTCACCTGGTCGACGGCCCTGATGACGTGGATAACGTGCAGGTGCGTGACCCCGAACGCGTCGCGTGGCTGTCGCAGACCACGCTGTCGGTGGACGAGACCCTCGCCACGGTGGCCGCACTGCGCCGGCGGTTCCCTAGCCTGCAGGATCCGCCGTCGGACGACATCTGCTACGCCACCCAGAACCGTCAGGTCGCGGTGAAGGAGCTTGCCGTGGCCTCGGAGCTGGTCGTCGTCGTAGGCTCGGCGAACTCATCCAACTCCGTCCGCCTGGTCGAGGTCGCGAAGGAGAACGGCGCTCTCGATGCCCGTCTGGTGGACTATGCCGCGGACATCGACGAGTCGTGGCTCGACGGCGTGATGACCGTCGGCGTGACGAGTGGCGCATCCGTCCCCGAGGAGCTCGTTCAGAGCGTACTGACGTGGCTGGCGAAACGGGGTTACGACGAGGTGCAAGAAATCGAGCCGGTCACGGAACGCATGCACTTCGCCCTTCCGCGCGAACTGGACCGCTGACCGCGCCGACGAGATCCGGTAAAGAGGAGATGGTGGCATGAGTGTCACCCACAGGGAAGTCGTTACCCCCGCTGCGGCCCGCGACGCGCTACTGAGCCAGGTCGAGGACCGGTTGCGCGGCCTGCTTGCCACCGAGACGTCCCGGTGGTCCGCGATGGACCCTCGCGCCGCGGTACCGGTCGAGGTAGTCGCAGCCCTGATAGGTTCCGGCGGCAAGCGGCTGCGCCCGGCGTTCTGCCTGAACGGCTTCCTGTCAGCCGGCGGCGACCCCGCGCGGGAGCCGGTCGCGGTGGACGCCGCCGCCGCGCTGGAGGTACTGCACGCGTTCGCCCTGCTGCACGATGACGTGCTGGACGACTCGCCCCTGCGGCACGGCGAGCCGACCGCGCACGAGTGGCACGCCTCGGTGCACCGTGCCGCCGGCTGGGCCGGGGAGCCGCGCCGGTTCGGCGAGGGCGTGGCGGCCCTGGCCGGGGATCTGGCGCACATCTACGCCGACCGGCTGGTCAGCGAGTTGCCCCCGGCCGCCAGGGAGATCTGGCACGAACTGCGCACCGAGATCATCATCGGCCAGTACCTGGACATCCGGGTAGCGGCCGAGCGGATCGCGGATCCTGAAATGTCCCGGTGGATCGCCGTATGCAAGTCCGGGCGGTACACGGTGCACCGGCCGCTGGTCCTCGGTGCGGCCATCGCCGGCCGACAGGACCTCGCGCCCGCGTTCACCCGGTACGGGGCCGCCCTCGGCGAGGCGTTCCAGTTGCGTGACGACCTGATCGACGCGTTCGGCGACAGCGCCGTGTCCGGCAAGCCGACCGGGCTGGACTTCGCCCAGCAGAAGATGACCCTGCTGGTCGCCCTGGCAATGTGCCGCGACGACAGGGTCTCCCGGCTACTGGCCGGCCAGAGCGTCGGCGGTGCCACCCTCGCCCAGATCGTCACGGACCTGGACGTGCGCGGTGAGGTCGAGTGCCGCATCGACCACCTAGTGAAGCAGGCCCAGGCCGCGATCGCGGCGGCGCCGCTCGACCCTGAGTGGCGAGACGAGCTGGCACGGGCCGCGGTCCAGGCCGCGTACCGCCAGAAGTAGGACGAGAAGGGGACCACCAATGGCATTGCTGCCCACCATCCGCGGCCCGGCCGACCTGCGTGAACTGCCCATTACTGACATGCCAGCGCTGGCGGAGGAGATCCGCGAGTTCCTGGTCCAGGCGGTGTCCCGTACCGGCGGGCACCTGGGCCCCAACCTCGGGGTCGTGGAGCTGACCATCGCCCTGCACCGGGTCTTCGAGTCGCCGCGTGACCGGATCCTCTGGGACACCGGTCACCAGGCGTACGTCCACAAGCTGCTCACCGGCCGGGCCGCCGGGTTCGCCGGGCTGCGGAAACAAGGCGGGCTGTCCGGCTACCCGAAGCAGGCCGAGTCTGAGCACGATGTCATCGAGAACTCGCACGCCTCCACTGCGCTGTCCTACGCCGACGGGCTAGCCAAGGCATACGCCCTGACCGGCCAGAGCAGCGACCGCGCGGTCGTCGTCGTGGTCGGTGACGGGGCACTGACCGGGGGAATGGCATGGGAGGCGGTGAACAACATCGCCGCGGCCGACCGGCCGGTGATCATCGTGGTCAACGACAACGGGCGCTCGTACGCGCCGACCGTGGGCGGGCTGGCGGACCTGCTGTTCGCGATGCGCACCGCCGCGCCGTATGAGCGCTTCCTGGCCTGGGGCAAGAACACCGTGCGGCGCACGCTCGTGCTGGGCCGGCCGCTCTACCGCCTGGTGCACGCGCTCAAGGCGGGACTGAAGGACCTGGTCGCCCCGCAGGCGCTCTTCGCCGGGCTGGGCCTGAAGTACCTTGGCCCGGTCGACGGGCACGACGTGACCGCGGTGGAGTCCGCGCTGCGGCGGGCCCGCCGGTTCGGCGGTCCGGTGCTGGTGCACTGCGTTACGGAGAAGGGCCGCGGGTACCCCCCCGCCGAAACCGACGAGCAGGACAAGATGCACAGCTTCCGGCGGACCGACTCGGTCACCGGCGGCCGCCTCCCCTCGACCACTCCTAGCTGGACCGAGGTGTTCGGAGCGGAGCTGGCCGCGCTGGCCGCCGAGAAGCCGGAGCTGGTGGCCATCACCGCGGCCATGCTGGGACCCACCGGGCTGGAGCCGATACGCGAGAAGTTCCCGGACCGGGTCTTCGACGTCGGCATAGCCGAGCAGCACGCGGTCACCTCCGCCGCCGGCCTGGCCATGGGCGGCATGCACCCCGTGGTCTGCCTCTACGCGACGTTCCTGAACCGTGCCTTCGACCAGCTCCTGATGGACGTCGCCCTGCACTCCTGCCCGGTGACGTTCGTGCTGGACCGGGCCGGCGTGACCGGCGAGGACGGACCCTCGCACAACGGCATGTGGGACCTGTCCATCCTGCAGGTGGTGCCCGGCCTGCGGATCGCCGCGCCCCGGGACGCCGCGACCTTGCGGCTGGCCCTGCGCGAGGCGGTGGAGGCGGACGGTCCGACCGTGATCCGCTTCCCCAAGGGATCGGCCGGTGCCGACTTGCCCGCCGTGTCCCAGGCTGACGGCATAGATGTGCTGCGCGCGGGCGAGCGGGACGACATCCTGCTGGTCTGTGTCGGCGCGCTGGCCGGGCTGGGTCTCCAGGTCGCCGACGAAGTGGCCGCGGCGGACCTCGGCGTTACCGTCGTCGACCCGCGCTGGGTCCTGCCGGTCAACCCGGCGCTGGCGCGGCTGGCCCGGCGGCACCGGGCGGTGGTCACGCTGGAGGACGGCGGGCGGGTCGGCGGTGTCGGCGCGGCTGTCGCGCTGAAACTCCGCGACGAGGGGGTAACGGCGCCGGTGCACGCCATCGGGCTGCCGCAGCGCTTCCTGGAACAGGGCACGCGCGCCGAGGTGCTGGCCGACTGCGGCCTGACCGCCCCGGAGATCGCCAGCCAGATCAGGATCCTCGTTACACCGCAAAGGAGCCCTCTGTGACCGTCTCCCTAGGCATGCCGTCGGCCCCGCCGATCCGCCTGGCCCCACGCCGCAAGTCCCGCCAGGTGCGGGTCGGCGACGTCCTGGTCGGCGGCGACGCGCCGGTTTCCGTCCAGTCCATGACCACGACCAGGACCGCCGACGTGGATGCCACCTTGCAGCAGATCGCCAAGCTGATCACGACCGGATGCCAGATCGTGCGGGTGGCGGTACCGGACACCGATGACGTCGAGGCCTTGCCGCAGATCGCGCGCCGGTCGCCGATCCCGGTCATCGCAGATGTCCACTTCCAGCCCAGGTACGTCTTCGCCGCCATCGACGCCGGCTGCGCCGGGGTCCGGGTCAACCCGGGCAACATCAAGAAGTTCGACGACCGGGTCGGGGAGATCGCCAAGGCCGCGTCGGCGGCGGGAATCCCGATCCGGATCGGTGTCAACGCGGGCTCGCTGGACAAGCGGCTGCTGGAGAAGTACGGCAAGGCCACCGCGGACGCGCTGGTGGAGTCGGCGCTGTGGGAATGCTCGCTATTCGAGGAGCACGGCTTCCGTGACATCAAGATCTCGGTGAAGCACCACGAGCCGCCGGTCATGATCAGCGCGTATCGCAAGCTGGCCGAGGCGTGCGACTACCCGCTGCACCTCGGGGTGACCGAGGCCGGGCCCACGTTTCAGGGCACCATCAAGTCGAGCGTCGCGTTCGGCGCCCTGCTCGCCGAGGGCATCGGGGACACCATCCGGGTCTCGCTGTCCGCCCCCCCGGATGAGGAGGTCAAGGTCGGCGTCCAGATCCTGGAATCGCTGGGCCTGCGAGAGCGCAGCCTGGATATCGTGTCGTGCCCGTCCTGCGGCCGCGCCCAAGTCGATGTGCACCGGCTGGCCAATGAGGTTGCCGCCGGCCTGGAGGGAATGCCGGTGCCGCTGCGGGTCGCGGTGATGGGCTGCGTGGTGAACGGGCCGGGCGAGGCGCGCGAAGCCGACCTGGGGGTCGCGTCCGGCAACGGCAAGGGCCAGATCTTCGTCCGCGGCGAGGTGGTCAAGACGGTGCCGGAGTCCCAGATCGTGGAGACGCTGATCGGTGAGGCCATGCGGATCGCGGACGAGATGATGGCCAGCGGTACCGTCGCGGGCACGCCCGAGGTCAGCGTCTTCTAACCGTTTGCAGTGATCGTGGCGTGGCTCCGCCTACAACCCTTCTTCTCAGGACGCACATGGATACCCTGATCGCTGAACTAATCGGTGACATTGCCCTGATCCTGATCGTGTCATCGCTGCTCGGCGCGGTCGCGCGGCGATGTGATCAGCCGACTGTCGTGGGCCAGATCGTAGCCGGAATCCTGCTCGGCCCCAGTTTGCTCGGCCGCCTGCCTGGCCACCTCATGACCCGCCTGTTCCCGCACGCGGTGCTGTCGTACCTGACGGGAATCTCCCAGGTCGCCGTCATCATCTTCATGTTCGTCGTCGGGTACGAGATGGACTGGGGATCCACCCGGCGACTGTACCGGCCGACGCTGATGGTTGCCGCTGGCGCGCTGCTGATTCCGCTTGGCCTGGGATCCGGAGCCGCCGTGATCTTCCGGTCAAGCTTCGCGTCCCTCGGCCAGTCCAGCACGAGCCACTCGTTTATCCTGTTCATGGGTGTGGCCGTATCCATCACCGCTCTTCCCGTGCTTGCCGCGCTGGTCCGCGAGCGGAGCATCGCAGCGACCACAGCAGGTCTCACGGCGACTAGCGCCGCCGGCCTCATGGACGTGGCGGCGTGGCTGCTCCTGGCCACGGCGCTTGTGGGCACGGCGGAAAAGCAGAACAGGCCATTGCCGGTCACGATCGTGCTGCTTATCGCTTTCGTCGCGTTCATGCTGCTTGTCGTCCGCCCGGTATTGGGCTGGTGGATTAACCGGCCGGGCGCGGTCCTCGCCAATCACTTGCCGGTGGTCTTGACGCTCGCACTGGGCAGCGCCTGGGTGACGGGGGCGCTGGGCCTGCACCCGGTATTCGGCGGGCTGCTGGCCGGCTTCGTGATGCCGAGGAGGCATGGAATTCCCGATCCGGATGTACTGCGCCCAATGGAAGAGATCGGCGGCGCGCTGCTGCCGCTGTTCTTCATCACCACCGGCCTGTTGGTCAACGTCGGATCCATAGGCGGTAAGGCCTTCGTGGTGTTCGCGATGCTATTCGCGATCGCGACCGCGGGCAAGCTGGGTCCCGGCTACGTGGCCGCCCGGATCGGCGGTCTGGGACGGAAGGACGGTGCCACCGTCGCGGTGCTGGTGAACACGAGAGGACTGACGGAACTCATCGCGCTCAACGTCGGGTTCAGCGCGGGCCTCATCAGCCAGCAGCTCTTCGATGTCCTGGTGCTGATGGCGGTACTGACCACCATGATGGCGGCGCCGCTGCTGAGACTGATCCGTCCGGTCACGACCGAGGCCGTCGCGGCGGGACGGGTCGATCAGGGATCCGCGGTCAGCGCGCCGTGAGTGCCACCATGGGGAGCCTGCGTCCGGTGTTCAGTCGTATCGCGATCGTCAACCGGGGTGAGGCCGCTATGCGGCTCATCCACGCCGTCGATGAGCTCAATGCCGAGGGCAGGCCGCGGATGGAGACCGTGGCGCTCTACACCGACGTCGACGCCAGGGCCACGTTTGTGCGGGCGGCGGACCTCGCCTACTGCATCGGCCCCGCCGCGACCCGTCCTTACCTCAACCTGGCCGTGCTTGAGCGCGCCCTAGCCGAGACCGGCGCGGACGCCGCGTGGGTCGGCTGGGGGTTCGTCGCCGAGAACGCGGCGTTCGCCGAGTTGTGCGAGAAGCTGGGCGTGACATTCATCGGCCCTGATCCCCGCGCGATGCGCAAGCTGGGCGACAAGATCGGGGCCAAGCTGATCGCCGAGCGGGCTGGTGTTCCGGTCGCGCCGTGGAGTCGCGGCCCGGTGGAGAGCCTGGAAGCCGCGCTGCGTTCAGCCGAGGGGATCGGCTACCCGTTGATGCTCAAGGCGACCGCAGGCGGAGGTGGCCGTGGCATCCGCGTCGTCGCCAGCCCCGAGGAGCTCATCGATGTCTACGAGCGCACCGGCCTGGAGGCCGAGCGCGCGTTTGGCAGCGGTGTGGTATTCCTTGAGCGCCTGGTGACCGGCGCCCGGCACGTCGAGGTGCAGGTGATCGCCGACGGTCACGGCACGGCCTGGGCCCTGGGCGTGCGGGACTGCTCCCTGCAGCGTCGCAATCAGAAGATCATCGAGGAGTCGTCCTCACCGGTGCTGTCGACCGCGCAAGCGGACGAGCTGAAGGCGGCGGCGGAGCGGCTCGCCATCACTGTCGGCTATCACGGCGCGGCCACTGTGGAGTTCCTCTACGACCTGGCAAGCCGGCGGTTCACCTTCCTCGAGGTGAACACCCGGCTGCAGGTTGAGCATCCGGTCACTGAGGTCACCACCGGCATAGACCTCGTGAAGGCTCAGCTGTACGTGGCCGCAGGCGGGAGACTGGCTGGCGCCCCGCCCGCCGAACTGGGGCATGCCATAGAGGCCCGGCTGAACGCCGAGGACCTCGACCGTGACTTCGCGGCGGCGCCGGGCCGTATCGTCTTGCTCGATCTCCCGGCCGGCCCGGGTATCCGGGTCGATACCGGCGTCAGTGCGGGCGATCACATTCCCGCTGACTTCGACTCGATGATCGCCAAGATCATCGCCTACGGGCGCGACCGTGACGAGGCACTGGCCCGGCTGCGCCGTGCGATGCGCCAGACCCATGTCCTCATCGAGGGCGGCACCACCAATAAGAGCTTCGTGGTTCAGCTGCTCGACCAGTCCAAGGTGATCGACGGGAGCGCCGACACCGGCTGGATCGACCGGATGCGGGCCACCGGCCTGCTGGTGTCGCACCAGCATTCCGGCGTCGCGCTGGCGGTCGCGGCAATCGAGGCCTATCAGGACCAGAAGCAGGTGGAGCTGCAGCGGCTGCTGGCTACCGCGCATGGCGGGCGGCCCCAGATGCGCCACGAGAGCAGTCACCCGATCGAGCTCACGTTGCGCGGCGCGAGCTACCGGCTCACCGTCGCCGAGACCGGCCCAGGCAGTTACCGCGTGGGATTCATCACGGGGGATGACGTGCGCACCGTCGACGCGGTGATGGAGCGGTTCGGCGAGCACACCGCGCAGGTCCACGTCAATCGCCGCCGTTTCCGGCTGATCACCATCACGCATGGCCCGGTCTGCCTGGTCGAGGTCGACGGCGTGACCCACCGAGTCAGCCGTGACGAGGGCGGGATCGTCTATTCCCCCGCGCCGGCCGTGGTGGTCGCGACCCCGCTCGCGGCCGGAGACAAGGTCGAGGCGGGCGCCCCGGTGCTGGTCCTGGAGAGCATGAAGATGGAGACCGTCCTGCGCGCGCCGTACCCAGCGCTGCTGAAGGAGTCGCTGGTCTGTGTCGGCAGCCAGGTCGAGTCCGGCGCGCCGCTACTGCGCCTGGAACCGTTGGGCGGCGACGCCGGCGACTTTGATCGCGTCGCGCCCGTGGCGCCCGGCGCAGACCCGGACCTTCTCGCCGAACCCGGCCGGCTCTCCGCCGGGCAACGCGCCGAACGTGGACTGGCGGACCTGCGGGGCAGGCTGCTCGGCTTCGACGTCGACCCCCGCGACGGCGGCCGCGCGCTGACTGGTTACCTCGCGGCCCGCGCCGAGCTTCGGCGACGGCCGCTCGCGGCCGAGAGCGAACTGCTGGAGGTCTTCGCCGACCTGTCCGAGCTCAGCCGTGACAAGCCGGAGGGCGAGGCGGCCAAGGTCGAGACGCGGCTGCACAGCTCGCGCGAGCACTTCCACACCTACTTGCAGAGCCTTGACGCAGAACGGGCCGACCTGTCGGAGGCGTTCCAAGGCCGCCTCACCCGTGTGCTGCGCCACTACGGCACCGACGGCCTAGACCGTACGCCCGCACTGGAGGAGGCGGTCTTCCGGATCTTCCTCGCCCAGCAACGCGCCAGTTCGGACGTCGTGGTGATCGCCGCGCTGTTGGAACGGTGGCTCACTGAGGCGCCGCCGCGCGACAGCCTGCGCCAGAGCGTCGCGCAGGTGCTGGAGAACCTGGTCCGGGCCACGCAGCTTCGCTACCCGATGGTCGCCGTCCTCGCGCGGAGCCTGGTGTTCCGCTGGTTCGCCCAGCCGCTGCTGAGCCGTGCCCGCGCCGAGGTCTACACCCGGGTGCAGCGCCACCTGCGGTATCTTGACCAGCACCCGGACACGGCTGATCGCGCGGAGCGGATCGCCGACATAGTCGCCAGCCCCGAGCCGCTCGTCCGGTTGCTGGGCCAGCGTATGGATCACCCCGGCGCCGACGCGGGCCCGCTGCTCGAGGCCATTAGCCGCCGCTACTACCGCGAGCACGGGCTATCGGCCGTGCTCTGCGAATCGATCGGGGAACGGCCGATCGTCACCGGTCGCTACGAGTTCGAGGGCAAGCCACAGCGGCTGGTCGCGACGGTCGCCGACTTCGGTGACCTGTCCAAGGCGCTGATGACGGTGGCGGAGGCAGCCACCGCGGATCCGGGCTCGGCAGCCCTCGTCGCCGACATCTACCTCACGTGGGCCGACCAGCCCGCCGACGCCGACGGCATGGCCGCCGAGCTTTGTGCGGCGCTGTCCGTAATCGCGCTGCCCAGCGAGCTGCGCCGGATTACTGCGGTAGTCGCCGGGCGCAGCGCCGTAGCGATGCACCACTTTACCTTCCAGGTGGCTTCGGCTGGCCTGACCGAAGACCCGCTGCTCCGCGACCTGCATCCGCCCACCGCCCAGTGGCTGCAGCTGTGGCGCCTGCGGAACTTCGAGCTGACCCGGTTGCCGACCGCGGACGAGGATATCTACCTTCTCCGGTGCGTCGCGCCAGAGAACCCGTCGGACGAGCGGCTGGTCGCGATGGCGGAGGTCCGTGACATGACGCCGCTGCGTGACGAGGAAGGCCGTATTCTCGCCCTGCCCGCAGTCGAGGCCACGCTCGGCGCGTGCCTGGACGCGATCCGCCAGGTACAGATGCAACGCCCGGAGCGGAAGCGCCTGGACACCAACCGGATTGTCTTGTACGTGTGGCCGCTGAGCGACGACATCGTGCGCGCGGACCTCAGCGCCGTCACCCAGCGCGTGGTGCCGACGATCGCTGGCCCGGGGGTCGAGGAGATACTGTTCCTCGGCCGCCATCGAGACCGGGGGACCGGCAAGCTGAGAGCGGTGCGGCTCTCCTACGACGTCGCCACCGGCGTCAAGCTGACCGTCACCGATCCGCCGAGCGACCTGATCCAGCCGCTGGACGACTACGGCCAGCAAGTGCTGCGGGCGCGGCGCCGCGGCACGGCCTACCCGTACGAGCTGGTAGACATGATCGCCGGGCCTGGCGGGTCGTTCACCGAGTACGACCTCGACGGCTCAAGCGCGCTGGTCCCGGTTGACCGGCCGAAGGGGCTCAACGAGGCCGGGGTCGTTACCGGGGCGGCGTCCACGCCGACCGAGCGGTACCCGGAGGGGATGACCCGGGTGGTCCTGCTCGGCGATCCGACGAAGGAGCTGGGCGCGCTGGCCGAGCCAGAATGCGCGCGGGTGATCGCGGCGCTCGACCTGGCGGAGCGGCTACGGGTGCCGGTGGACTGGTACGCGCTGTCGGCGGGAGCGCGCATCGCGATGGACTCTGGCACTGAGAACATGGACTGGATCGCGGCCGCGCTGCGCCGCATCGTGCAATTCACCGAGGCTGGCGGCGAGATCAATGTCGTGGTGGCGGGGATCAACGTCGGCGCCCAGTCGTACTGGAACGCCGAGTCCACGATGCTCATGCATACCAGGGGCATCCTGGTGATGACGCCTGATTCGGCGATGGTGCTGACCGGCAAGCGGTCACTGGACTTCTCCGGCGGCGTGTCGGCGGAGGACAACGTGGGCATCGGCGGCTATGACCGGGTGATGGGGCCGAACGGCCAGGCGCAGTACTGGGCACGGGACCTCCGTGCCGCGCACGGCGTGCTGCTATCGCACTACGAGTACTGTTACGTGCTGCCCGGCGAGGACGGGCCGCGCAGGGCCGTCACCTCCGACCCGGCCGACCGGGACATCACGGACTACCCGCATGCTGCCGTGGGCAGCGACTTCACCACGGTCGGGCAGATCCTTTCCCGCGAGACCAACCAGGATCGCAAGAAGCCGTTCGACATCCGCACGGTGATGCGCGCGCTGGCCGACCAAGACCACCCGGTCCTGGAACGATGGGCCAGCATGGCGGGCGCGGAGACCGCCGTGGTGCAGGACGTGAACCTGGGCGGATGGCCGGTGTGCCTGCTCGGCATCGAGTCGCGGTCGGTGCCGAGGCACGGGTTCCCGCCCGCTGACGGACCGGACACCTACACCGCCGGCACGCTGTTCCCGCGCTCGTCGAAGAAGGCCGCGCGGGCTATCAACGCGGCGAGCGGGAACCGGCCGCTGGTGGTCCTGGCGAACCTCTCCGGGTTCGACGGGTCACCGGAGTCGATGCGCAAGCTGCAGCTGGAGTACGGGGCCGAGATCGGCCGGGCGGTCGTCAACTTCCGTGGTCCCATCGTGTTCTGCATCATCTCGCGCTATCACGGTGGCGCGTTCGTGGTGTTCTCCAAGGCACTCAACCCGAACATGACGGTGCTCGCGGTGGACGGCTCGTATGCCTCCGTGCTGGGTGGCACGCCAGCCGCGGCGGTGGTGTTCACCGCCGACGTCGACGCGCGTACCGCCAGCGACCGGCGGGTGGCGGCCCTGGAAGCCCTTGTCGCTTCGGCTGAGGGGGCGGAACGAGCCGCACTCATCGCCCGGCTTACGGACGTGCGGTCATCGGTGCGCGCGGAGAAGCTGACCGAGGTCGCGGCTGAGTTCGACCGGGTGCATTCGATTCAGCGTGCACAGCGGATGGGGTCAGTGGATTCGATCATCCGGCCGGACGAGTTGCGGCCGCGGGTCATCGCCGCCGTGGAGCGCGGCCTGGACGGCTGCCGGGACGTCACGAGATCCGCTCCAGTCTCGTCATGGCCATGAGGCGGCTCGCCGCTCAGCACCCGGCGATCAACCCGAGCTTCCTGGCGAATCCGGGGGCGGCGAGCCCAATCTCACCTCGCGGGCGATCGCCCAGGCGTCTGCCACCGGGCCCAGGTGCCCGAGCTTGTCGGGGTTGCTTACCGAGCGGATCGTCTGGAGCTGCCCGTCGAGCACGTCCAGCGTCAAGGCAAAGAGCACCTTGTTGTCCCGATCGCGGAAGATCGCTCCGGGCTGGCTGTTCACCTCCCGTGGCTCAAACGTCACGTCGATCCGGGCGAGCCAGGGGAAGATTGAGGCAAGTACCCGGGCGACCTTCTCAGCGCCGATGATGTTCCTAGGCAACGCTGGGACCTTGCCGCCGCTGTCCCCGACCAGCTGAACGTTAGCGGCGAGCAGCTCCCGCAGGCCCTCGACGTCGCCTTCCCGGAGCGCGCCGAAGAACCGCGCCGCCAGTTTCTCTCGCTCCCTGCGGTCCGTCTCGAACCGAGGGCGCCCCGCGTCCACGTGGACCCGCGCCCGCACCGCGAGCTGGCGGCACGCCGCCTCGGACCTGCCCACCACCGGCGCGATCTCTGGGAAGCTGAACCCGAACACTTCCCGCAGGACGAAGACTGCCCGCTCGAGAGGGGTCAGCCGCTCAAGCAGCAGCAAGGTCGCCATCGATACCGAGTCGGCCAGCTCGGCCGAGCGCTCGGGATCCTCGTAGGGGTCGGTGAGCAGCGGCTCGGGAAACCATGATCCGACGTATTCCTCCCGCTGGTAGCGGGCCGAGCGCAGCACGTCGATCGAGACCCGGGTGACCACGGCCGACAGGAACGCCTTGGCCGATGTCGGTGATGTCGGGGAGCCTGCGTAGCGCAGCCAGGATTCCTGGACCGCGTCCTCTGCTTCGGCCACGCTGCCGAGGATCCGATAGGCGATGGCGAACAGGAGCGGCCGCAGCTCCTGGAACTCCTCGGCCCGGGTCATGCGAGTTCTTCCTTGAGGCAGAGCCCGCCGTAGCGCAGAACCGCGCCACCTCCCGCGACGGCCACGTCCTCGGGGTGGTTAATCGCCTTGCCCCCTCCACTTTTTCCAGCGGCGGGTTTTCCTCGGTCTTGACCCATGTGCCATCCCGGACACCCTTGAAGATGGCAGCGCTCTGCGCGACAGCATGGATCATGCGGGTCGCCTCGGCCGCCCGGTGGCACCCCTACCCCCTGCCGCGAACTTGTACACGGCCTGCGTGGCGCAGAACAGCAGCCGGTCCCAGCAGGCTCCCGGGGTACGTCCGCCAGGTAGCGAAGCCGGAGGGCCACCCTATCGGACAGCTCGCCTTGGCGTCTTCCAA